>CALLOA010000126.1 GCA_938005265.1 uncultured Granulosicoccaceae bacterium | reverse complement strand
GAATTATGCTTTGAGAATTTTGCGAACTGCTTCCATTTTCGGTAGAGTCTCGCGCTCTCTGGATAGCCAGGGTCTTACTCGTTAAGGCGTGGTCACCGAAAAGCGTTCAAAATTATGAAAGTTAAAAATTGGCACTCACACATTTTTGGCAGCTGCTGTCTCCAATCTTGCCGCTCGTTGTTGTTGCAACGAATGATCAAAATTGTTTGCAGCGGCTTGTTGCTGGCAATGAGTTTGCCGGCACTTGCGTCCAACCCTTCCACACCGCAAAACCTACGCACTCAGATTTACTCGACCACCGCTGCTGAGTTGTTCTGGAATGCGTCGGCAGATTCTGATGGAATCACTGCTTACCGAATTTATATCGCTGGGAGTCTTTTTCGTGAAGTACCGGGTACAAGCCTGTTCCTGGACGTTTTGCATCCAGGGCAACGATATGATTTTCAGGTCTCGGCTATTGATGGCAAGGGTAACGAATCGCAATGGTCATCAATACGATCGATAATGACTGGCGGATCCGCTCAAGCTGCAGTAGCACCTTCTGAAAACGCAGGTGATTCTGTAGGTCAGCCAGTTTCAACACCAGTAACGGCACCTGTAGTAGAAGATGTCGAGGCCAGTGCACAAAGCACGCAACCTGCAACGCCAGTGACTGAACAGGCAGCTGAACCCACAGCAAATTCGCCGATAGACCAGATAGAAACTACCGAGCCTGTGCAAGGTGTGGATGAAGTCCCGACAATACAAGCACCTGTTGAGTTGCAGGTTGTCGAGCAGACAGACAGTAGTGTCTCTATAGTCTGGGAACCAGCAGCTGATTCAATTGACGTTGCAGGGTATAACCTGTATCTGGGAACGTCTTATATCGCAACTTCGAGACAGAATAGTTTTACGGTGCGTGGTCTTGATGCCGATTCAAGCTATCGCCTGTTTGTGACTGCGTTTGATTTTGCTGGAAATTTTTCAACGCGCTCGGAAGAACTGCTGCTGAGCACGTTGCCAGCGGGTGCCACCCCGGTGTTTACCGAAGCTGAGTCCCAGGAAACAATGGCTGAGGAGACATTGCCGGAGCAGGACACTGAAGGTGCTGCCATTGAGGAAGAAGAATCTGCCATTTCAGAGCAATCCAATAGCGATGCCGATGCCGGTAGCGAACTTGCTGTAGATACATCTGACGGTCATGCGCTACCAGAACCACTCACCATCGACCCTGATGATTTTTTTGGCCATAGCCTTGAATCAGATTCCGAAGCTGCTTTATCGGGTGCAGCACCGACAACACCAAAAAATTTAAGGGCAAATTTGATTGGTAACGATTGGGTAGAACTCAACTGGGCACCATCCAATGACGATGGTTCAGTGGTGGAATACAGGATTCACCGTGATGACGGCGTTGTTTATTCGATTTCTGCCGCGGATGAAAGTAGCGATGTTGAGACAAGTCAGACCATCCAGAATTTCTGGACGACCACCACATTCACTGACTGCAATTTTACTCACGTCAGTGACTGTAGCGATGAGCAAACAACACCGGAAGTGGGTGCTCTGCATACTTATCGTGTCAGTGCTGTAGATGATCAAGGCAATGAATCGGGTTTGTCGGACCCTTTAAGCGTCAAGCTGCACGAAGAGCAGGGTGCAGAGGTACAAAGGTTCACAGATCCTTATCTTGATGGTGATGACGAATTTCTGTTTGTTACAGATCTTTCGAATACTGCCAATTTTCTGGATCAGTTTGATCTTGTATTTGCAGACGAATTCCAGAGCGATGGTATTGATCCGGAAAAGTGGTCAACCCGATTGACCTGGAATCAATCGGACAATGTTATTAACGGGGAAATGCAGTACTTCGTAGATATCCTGAATAATCCCGATTTTGGATATAATCCGTTTATTCTCAATGGCGAAACCCTGACAATTGCTGCAATTCCCACACCGCCGGAATTGTCAGAACAAGCATTGGGGCAACCCTTTCTATCAGGTGCGCTTTCAAGCCATGAGATGCGTTCCGGGCAGCTCGATAGCGATGGCGAATTGATCACTGATAAATTTGCAACCACCTACGGCTATGTCGAAGGGCGGATTCGTGTGGGTCAGATACCGGGTATGTTATCCAGCTTTTATCTGTTTCGTCGGTGGGCTGGCGAGCATGCCCCCGAAATCGACATCATAGAGTATCTGGGTGAAAATCCTTACGGCGAAGAGAAGGCTTTCCAGACTTATCACTACCGCGATGTATCGCATGGCGAGATTCTTTCGTCACCAACCATGCAGTTTCCACGCGAGAGTGGTTTATTAAGCGATGAAATAGATCTGGATGGATTTCACACATACAGCGTATTGTGGGAACCTAATCTGGTCATCTGGTACATCAATGGCCAGGAAGTGCAGAGACTCACAGGTAGGCAAATTGCGCGGCAAAGCATGAATATTATTGTGTATCTGGTTGCAGGCAGTGCCTGGGCGCCACGCCCTGCCGATAACGCGCCATTCCCTCTGGAGATTGAAGTTGATTACATAAGGGCTTACAAACGCCAACCCTGGGCCAATAGCACTGGAGGCTGAGGGTAGTTCGTTGCAATCCGCATTTCGCATGGCGGTAGGTAACGAGATATAATTCCTGCCATAAACAGGGATTACATTGAGGCTTTAAATTAATGAGATTGTTCGGGCCGGATGCTGACGATTTTGACGCACTGGTAGAAGAATTCAGCTGGTCAGTTCCAGAGTACTTCAATATCGCGGATGCGGTTTGTGATCGGCATTCCGGGTCGGATATAGCCGCTGAGTCGGTTGCCATTTACACGGTGTCGGCAACCGGCTCGGAGCGCTACACCTACCGTCAGCTTCACGAGCTGGCCAATCAGCTGGCCAATCTGCTGGAAACACTGGGAGTTCAACGTGGTGATCGAGTTGCGATTGTATTGCCCCAGTGTGTTGAAACGGCAATAGGGCATATAGCTGCGCACAAAATCGCCGCGGTCTCTCTGCCTTTGTCGGTATTGTTCGGTGTGGAAGCTTTGCAGCATCGCCTGGGTGATAGTTCGGCGCGCATTGTCATCACAGATTCCCTGCATGCTGATCGAATCCGTTCATTGTCTGCTTCACTTCCTGCGCTGGAACACATAGTTGTCACGGATGCTTTGAAAAGTGCCGATTACGATGCCACTCAGTCAGCAGGGTTAAACCTGATCGATTTGTGGCCAGCGCTGGCAGCGCAGTCAAACAACTTTGAAACTGTGCGCACACGCGCTAATGATCCTGCTTGTCTGATCTATACCTCAGGCACTACAGGCCCGCCCAAGGGTGCATTGATTGCACACCGCAGCATGATTGGAAACCTGACAGGCTTTGAACTGTCGTTAAACCTGTTCCCGCAACCGGATGATGTTTTTTTCACACCGGCTGACTGGGCCTGGACCGGTGGCCTGTTCGACGGTTTGTTACCAACACTGTTCTACGGTATGCCTGTGCTGGGGCACGATTACCGTAAGTTTGATCCGGTTCGGTTCCTGGAACTGCTACAGGAGTACCGGGTGACCTGCGGATTTTTTCCGCCGACGGCGTTGAAGATGGTTCGTACTGTTCCCGACATCAAAGGGCGTTTTGATCTACGCCTGCGGGCGATCATGTCGGCAGGTGAAATGTTGGGCGAAGAATTGTTGCTTTGGGCTGAGGATGAACTGGGCGTCGTGATTAATGAAATGTACGGCCAGACCGAGCAGAATTATATGGTTGGCAATTGCGCTGCCATCATGCCTCCGAAACCCGGGTCCATGGGTAAGGCCTATCCTGGTCATCGCCTTGAAGTTATGCTCAGCGATGGCAGTTTTGCCAGCACAGGAGAAACGGGTGAGTTCGTCGCTCATCGTGAAGATGCGGTGCATTTTCTAGGTTACTGGCAGCAACCGGCGGCTACACAGAAAAAATATACGGGAGACTGGTTTCATACGGGCGACGTGGGCTATCGCGATGAAGATGGTTATCTGTGGTTTATGGGGCGCGCGGATGATGTCATAACCAGTGCAGGTTATCGCATTGGTCCCGGAGAGATCGAGGACTGCATCATGAAACATCCTGCTGTTTTACAGGTTGCAGCTGTCGGGGTTCCTGATCCGGAAGGTATTCGTGGTGATATTGTGAAAGCGTTTATTGTTCTAAAGCCGGAAAGCACAGCGTCGCAAGAGCTCGCAGCTGATATAAAACGGGCGGTACGCGAGCAACTTTCTGCACATGAATATCCCAGGGAAATTGAGTTTATTGATACTTTGCCGATGACTACTACAGGAAAGGTACGTCGTATTGAGTTGCGTGAGAGGGGTTAAAACGCCCCTTACGGACGGTGCCTTAATTCTTCGGAAGTAACAGCAAATTGCCGGGTAGCAATCCGGACTCAATTGGAACCGCCCGTGCCTAGTTCATCTACATCGAATACCCTGCCACTGAAGCCCGACCATACTGAAGGGCCGTCCGAGAATGCCAGACTCGGGATCGTTATATCGATGTTCCCGGAACTGCATGAGACGTTTATCTTGCGTGAACTGGCTGCTCTTGAAAAAAAAGGTATTGATTTTGTCGTTTACTCTCTGCAGCTACCACGTGATCCGATAACACTACCGGACGCCAAACGTTTGTCCGAGCAGCGTACTGAGTACTCGCGGTTGATTACAATCTCAACCTTAAAGGCTTTCTTTCGCACTTGTGTCCGTCACCCTCTGAAATTGTTGCAAACCATCTTTGCCTTGATCAGGAACAGCTACGACAGGCCTGTAGATATTTTCAAGGCTCTGGCTATTCTTCCTATCACGCTGCACTTCGGGGAACAGGCGAAAGCACAGGGTATTTCTCATTTACACGGGCATTGGGCAAATATTCCGACTACCGCCTGCTGGTATCTGCAGCAGATCGAAGGTTTTACATGGTCAGCGGCAATCCATGGTGAAGATATCTTTTCACCTAACCGTTTCTTGCCTTACAAACTTGATCAGGCAACCTTTACTGTTGTTTGCAGTGGTTATTTCTGTAACCACCTGCAACAGAGAATTGGTTTGCAGCAACCTTCACGGGTGCATCTCAATTATCACGGCCTGGACCCTCGGGTGATGAAAATCTCGGGGAACCGTAAATTCAAGCCACGACAGGGTCAGGTGTTCACCATTGTCAGCATTGGACGACTGGTGCCGACCAAGGGGCACGATACTTTGTTGCATGCCTGTGCTGAATTGCGTAGCAAGTTGCAGGCAGCGACGAATTCTACAGATGTTAACTTGAAGCTGAAGCTTATCGGTTCCGGGCCGCAAGAAGAATCACTTAAAGGTCTGGTTGAGAATCTCTCATTGGGTGATGTGGTTGAATTTGTCGGTGGCATGGCATTCGATGACGTGTTGGCTACTTTGCAGGCAGCTGATGTATTCTGCCTTGCTCCGCGATTAATCCCGGGTCACCCGCCTGATGGCATACCTAATGTTATTGCTGAAGCGATGGCGCTACGCATTCCGGTTGTCACAACCCGTGTCAGCGCAATACCTGAACTGGTTGAACATGAAGTCAGTGGTCTGCTTGTGCCCGTTGATGATTCTGCAACCCTTGCTGCAGAATTACACCGTGTTGCTGGAGATGAAACGCTTGCTCGTAGACTCAGTGAGCAAGGATTTGCTAAAGTCGAACGGCTATTTAACCAGGAACAGAACATCAATGAGTTGTTGTCCCTGTTGGACAAATACACCTCGAAAACAATCTCACCGCGATCAAGTGAGAACGTATGCGCGGTTGCTGCACAAGACGGCCAGCGTGCTGCTTGAGTTATATTTTCCCTCTAGATCACATCGCGCATGGTGAACACATCCACTGAACAATTAGTTGCCGCAGGTTGCGAAGCTGACAATAGCGCCAGGCGGGCACTGGTGTTTGTTATAGAAGCATTGACTGTGGGTGGTGCGGAGCAAATGCTGGTGGCAATGGCTAACCGTCTGTCTGATTCTGGCTGGCCCGTGCATCTGATATGCCTGACACAGGCCGGAGAACTTGCCGAAAATCTGAACTCCGGAATTGAGCTTCATGTTCTAGACAAAAAACCCGGTGTTGACTTTTTTTTACCCGCAAGGCTTCGACAACTGATCAATTCAATAGAACCACTGGCCGTCAACAGTCACCTGTGGACTGCTAACACCTGGACACGCTTGAGTTTGATTGCAGCGGGCCAGCGTATCATTGCTACCGAGCACAGTCGTGACACGTGGAAATCAAAACCCTATCGATTGATTGATCGTATTCTGGCAACCCAGATGCAAGCCATGGTGGCAGTATCATCTGATACAGCTAATTTCTATGCAAAAGAAATTGGCGTACCTGAAACCAGGATCACGGTAATTAACAACGGCATTGAAACAGCACGCTTCAGAGAAGCAGACGGTGAGAGCGTCAGAGCTGGCTTGGCTAATGAGGGCGAGATACTGATAGGTACGGTTGGCCGCATGATAAGTGCCAAAAATCATCCGCGCCTGGTGCAAGCCATAGCGAAAATACGTGATAAAGTACCTGCAATCCGTCTGGTCTTTGTTGGCGATGGGGAGCAACGCCATACTTTGGAAGCAGCAATAGAAGAGCACGGTATCACCGATATAACAACGTTAACGGGTACCCGGCATGATATCCCGCAGATTGTAAAGGCGCTTGATATCTTTGTACTCTCTTCAGATCGTGAAGGGCACCCGCTTACTGCATTGGAAGCACAGGCTGCTGGTACGCCGGTAGTACTTACTGATGCAGGAGGTTCGGCTGATGCCATAGTGTGTCTGCCGGATACACTGCCGGTCATCAATCAATCACCTTTAAATCCGGTTACATCAAGTGGTCTGTTGGTTGATAAAACCGTGGATTCACTTGCCCGGGGATTATTGACACTGGCCTTGAATCAGTCCTTGAGGCAGGAAATGGGCGCTTTGGGAATGAGACTTTGCGAAAGTAATTTTGATCAGAATGTTATGGTCGAAAAATATTTGCATCTATTCTCCGGTTAAAGCTCTTCATAAAATATTTTTCATACGTACCTGAACTTATGGGTGCCGGATAAAGCGATTGGAAAAAATTCACCAAAAGGATCTGTCGGGAAAGCTCCTGCAGGTGTGGAATGAGCGTAATGCATCTGCAACTCCCGAGGCCCCGGCCAAGCGTATGATCGTAGCTATTGCGGGTGCGCCAGGCTCGGGCAAATCAACACTTGCGCAATTCCTTTGCAATGAGTTGAACACAGTCATTTCGAATAGTGGGGCAACCGCTGCGGAAACAGTGGTATTGCCTATGGATGGTTATCATTTTGATAATGATATTATCGAAGCCGTTGGGTTGCTGGCGCGAAAAGGCTCGCCCGAAACATTCGATGTCACGGGTTTTACCAACGTCATACAGCGCATCCGGCAGCTACCCTACAGTCCAGCAAATAAAGCCGATGAATCCGACCGTATATCAGGTATTGCCGTACCGGTGTTTGATCGTCAACTTGATCTAGCCAGAGCTGGTGCAGAACTTATTAAACCTGAACACGCAATTGTACTGGTTGAAGGCAATTATCTATTGTTGCGACAGTCTCCGTGGGCACAACTAAGACCTTTATTTGATCTGAGTATTTTTCTGGAAGTACCCATGAAGGTATTGGAAAAACGATTGATAAAGCGCTGGCTGGAGCATGATCATACTGAAGATGAAGCACGTGCGAGAGCACAGAGTAATGATTTACCCAATGCAAGAACAGTTATCGAATATTCTGCAGTGGCTGATTTTGTTTTGTCTTATTGAAACACTGTGTTGGCCCCGGGAAACAGGGGTTCGAATTAGGGAGTGGCTTGTAAAAGGTCATTCGTCAAATACGATACTGATTCTGCGATTCTGGCGTCCCTTTTTTTCGATCTTGGCGACACGGACAGCACCGATTTCGGCGCTAGACGCGACATGTGTACCGCCGCAAGGTTGCAGGTCAATCCCCTCAAAATTTACCAGGCGAATTCTACCGCTGCCACGGGGTGGTTTTACAGAAAGAGTGCGTACCAGTTCAGGTTGCTTGTCCAGTTCCTCATCGGTGATCCATTGTATCGACCTGGCATGATCTGCCGCTATCAGTGAATTCAAGGCGGACCCCAGTTTTTCTTTTTCCATGGATTCAGCCAGATCAAAATCCAGCCGGCCACGATCCTCCTGAATCGAACCACCCGTGACAGGTGCATCGATGAGAGCACATAGCATGTGCAGGCAACTGTGCATACGCATCAGTTTGTAACGTCGTTGCCAATCGATATGAAGCTCGCATACATCGCCGACCTTTGGCATCGTTATCGTGTCGACTGGGTCGGCAATATGAATATGTTCGCCGGTTTCACGTTCCTTGATGGTCGTTGTTACGGGAATTTCAGCACCGCTGTTTAATCTGATTTTTCCAGTATCGCCAGGCTGTCCGCCTCCTGTGGCGTAGAAAATGGTTTGATCGAACTGGATGCCACGCTCGTCAATGTCTGTGACTGTCGCGTTGCAGGTAGACAAGTAACTGTCTTCCAGGAATAACGGCGTGGTCATCGTGTCGGTTTGACAGCTGGGGAATTACTGCGGACACCGATCAACTGCAGAAGAGTCTGGTGGTGCTTTAGCAGGATAAGCAGCAGCAGGAAGGTTAGTAGAACATTGCCACTGGCACCACCGCCACCACCTGAACTTTGCACCGGTAACGGTTCTGCTGTAGGTGAGCTATCGTTCTGCGGAGGATTGTCGTTTGCCGTGTCTACGGCTGTTACAGGGGGCTCTGGCGCCACTGGCGCTTCAGGCACTACCGGTGGTTCAGGTACTACCGGTGGTTCAAGTACTACCGATGGTTCTGGCACTACCGGTGGTTCTGGCACTGCCGGTGGTTCAGGTACTACCGGCGGTTCGGGCACTATCGGTGTCTCAGGTACTACCGGTGTTTCAGGTACTGCCGGTGTTTCAGGTACTGCCGGTGTTTCAGGTACTGCCGGTGTTTCAGGTACTACCGGTGGTTCTGGCACTACCGGTGGTTCAGGCACTACCGGTGGTTCTGGCACAACCGGTGGTTCTGGCACAACCGGTGGTTCTGGCACAACCGGTGGTTCAGGTACTACCGGTGGTTCAGGTACTACCGGTGGTTCAGGTACTACCGGCGGTTCTGGTACTACCGGTGGTTCTGGCACTGCCGGTGTTTCAGGTACTGCCGGTGTTTCGGGCACTGCCGGTGTTTCGGGTACTGCCGGTGTTTCGGGTACTGCCGGTGTCTCAGGCACTACCGGTGTCTCAGGCACTACCGGTGTCCCAGGTTCTTCGGGCTCAACAGGTTCTTCGGGTTCAACAGGTTCTTCAGGCTCTACAGGTTCTTCTGGCTCTACTGGTTCAGGATCATCCGACAGCGGGGCATTGCTGCCGTTAGAAGTGATGCTGTAGGTAGAGCTACGATAAGCAAAGACAACCGCGTGAAGTATCCCGGTGGATTCTTCAAGGGCACAAGCATCCATGAGTTCGTTGGCCTTGTCAGAAACGCATGATGGCGTACCTTTTTCAAGTGCTATGGCGTCGTACAAATAAAGATCTGCATCACCATCGAGAGTGTCGACAACCACCGAGCGACCATTCTCCACCTCATAGACATCAATTTGACCTACGAACAGATTGTTTGTCAGTGGTGAATCATCTTCAAGTAATAGTGCGTCACCTATTTCGTCGATGACTTTAATCACTTCAAATGGTGAGGATGCAACGGCGTTGTCAGTCTGTTCGGCAATCCATTCGGCAAAGAATGATGTTCTTGTGTACACACCCGGAATTCCCGGTTGAGCACAGCCGAGTCCGGAGCTCACAATGCCTGCTTGTACAAGGATACCGTTACGATTTAAAAAAAGTGGTCCGCCGCTGTCACCCTGGCAAGCATCAACCCCACCTTCAGGTAACCCTCCCGCACAAAATTTACTTTCCAAAATGAGGCTGTTGGAATAAAAAGGAAAACAACGAATGTGGGAAACCGTATCAACTTCGACTTGCCTCAGTACATCTGACTCGGGGCCATTCTGAACTGTAGAGCCCCAGCCAGCGATCATTCCTGCTTCACCGTTACCGGGGAAGTGATCCGTAACAGAAAGGGACGGGATTGCCAGAGGTATTTCAGAGATTGGCTCTGCCAGCTCCAGTAATGCTATATCGTTATTAAAGTTGGCGACTGAATCGCCATTGTTATAATCAGGGTGGGGGATGTTTCTGACGACTTCGATCAGTCTGCCATCATCAGAACTCAAATCACTGGCACCTGCGCGAATGAAAAGTCGACTCGCTCGCAACGGTGCGCCATTAACGGAATTGACAACACAGTGTGCTGCCGTCATGGCCCAGTATTCACCGACCAGGCTGGCACCGCAGGCAAAGTTGGCACTGTTCGGGTTGTTGCCAGCATAAACGGCCAGCATAAAAGGTAGCCGTTCTGTGGTGGTGGCCGATCCTCCTACAATGCGAACCGATTCTCCACCAACAACGTTGCCGCCTGCAATAGCGCTAAGCCCTTCTGCAAAGGAAGCCATTTTGTTGGCACTTGCCGGTGCTGAAGCAATCAGCAGTGCAAATGCGGCAAGCGTGTAAAACAGCTTAGAGGTGAGGTGGCGGTTCAAGCGTTGCTTTCCGACGAGGTTGGTGGCGACTAGTTTGACCAGTTGTTTTAAAGTCGAATATGCGGCGTACTGGAATGAGCGTTCATAAGTGTATTTTAACTGTTCGTGACCATCTTGTACCGTCTTATGCCGCACAACGTTGTCAGGCTGGTTACCTGGATGAAATCATTGCAGTTATGTAACCGGGAATTGTGAAATTCATCCAGTATTTTTGCGAGTTGGGTGGAGTTCGTTGTAGCCGGATATCACAATCAGTTTTGACGTAAATTGATTGTTCAGCCAGCAACCCTTCGTTTTTTCAATCAATGCTGCTCATTTATCAAACTGTTTTGATACATTGGATTGCAGCAGCGGATTGGTTATCTGGATCGGCATTACCTGTGTCGATTCTGGCTTGGTCCAGGGAAGGGAAATTTCCACCGCCTGCGGGACTCGTCTGCAGTAGTCCGGTTGGGTTCGGGTGATGGTTAATTGACACATGTCTGCATCTGTTTGATGCATGATGGTGAAATGCTCTGGAGATGTACAGCCATTACTGATAACTGTAAATGTGAGTATTTGCCCGTCATAGCTGACATTTGATATTGGCTCTGCCGAATTGTGCTTGTTCAATTTATCACTCTCCGATTGCGTATCACTCTCCGATCGCGTGGCAGTTGCCCTTTTTTCAGCTAATTTGTTCTGTGCAACAATTTTTTCGGCTTGGCTGTTATTGGGTGCTGAATTTTCAGTAGATGATGTTTGCTCTGCCCTGGGTTGCGATGACAGGCTGGCTATCCACAGGGTGGCGAGACACACACATAGTAGCTTGTATGGTGATATCGAATATATTTTGTAGCTAATGTGCTCTCTCCGGTTTGCGATGCACAGTTTGCGATCCAATCATGTAGCTGTCTGGTTGTCCCGGGGCTTGTCAGGGGTACAGCTTAATTTTGCTCAAGATTGGCATTGGTAGAATGCATAGGCTGTTAGCGCGTCGAGCCTGAAGCACCTACGACAACCTACACGTGCTTCTGCAACTTAGGGTTGCTTCTAAGACTTAGAATAGGCAATTTGACTGCCAGTTTGTTCGTAGTCTGTATTGGTTGTAATGTGGTATGTAATGCGTGAGTCTAATGGAAGTTACGTGAATGTGTGCTCAGTTCGCCCAGCATCCAGCTCAGGTCTTCAATTTTGCGTGCGATCAGGTGCACGACTTCACCTGCGCGCTGGGTTTCGCCGTAAACTGCGACCATTGTGGCACCCAGTATTTCGCGCCGGAAATTTTCAACGACTGTATTCCAGCAAACCACATTGATATGGCCGGTTTCATCTTCCAGTGTCATAAATACAATGCCGGTTGCTGTGCCGGGGCGTTGCCGTACTTTGATGATGCCGGCTAAGCGCGTATAGCGGCCATCGGGTACTTTGCGCCACTCAGCTGAACTGAGAATCCGTTTCTGCTTGAGTTTGTCACGTAACAAAGCTAATGGGTGACGGCCAAGTGTCAGGCCGGTACTCATATAATCAGCAACAATATTCTCGCCTTCGCTTGGCAGTGGCAGTTCAAGATTTCGTTCTCGTGCTGAAGCATTTTCCAGAATGCCGCCAAGTTGTTCTATGCCGAGTAAATCCCATTGTGCCTGGTGACGGTTGCCGCTAATCGATTCAAGGGCACCGGCAATAGCCAGTGCTTGCTGGTCACGCTGATTAATACCGCTTCGACGCACCAGGTCTTCAGCATTGCAAAAAGGAGCTTGCCCGCGTGCCTCAAGAATCGCATCTGCACCGTTTTTCGACAGTTTGGCAACCAGTCTGAAACCAAGCCTGACGCCAGGCACTGTTGCCGATTGTTGATGAGTCGTATCAGCTGAATCGTTTGCAACGGGAATGAGCTGATGGTCCCAGTCGCTTTTATTGATATCAACTGGCAGTACTGTAACACCGTGGCGTCTGGCATCCTGTGTCAGGTCAGACGGATCATAGAAGCCCAGAGGTTGGCTATTCAACATGGCACATAGAAAGGCTGCCGGCTCATGGCACTTGAGCCAGCAAGACACATACACCAGTAAGGCAAAACTTGCTGCATGTGATTCCGGAAAACCGTATTCACCAAAGCCTTCAACCTGGCGGAATACCGCTTCGGCGAATTCCTGGTCATAGCCTTTCTCAAGCATGCCGCCAATCATCGCATCACGAAAACGGCTCACTGAACCAACACGACGCCAGGCTGCCATGGAACGGCGTAGCTGGTCAGCTTCACCCGCACTGAAACCGGCAGCAACCATAGCAATCTCCATGACCTGTTCCTGAAATACCGGTACCCCGAGTGTGCGTTCCAGTACCTGTTTAAGTTCTATATTCGGATAGCTGACCGGCTCAATACCCTGGCGGCGTTTCAGGTAGGGATTTACCATGCCACCCTGAATCGGCCCCGGCCTGACAATCGCAACTTCAATCACCAGATCATAATAATTACGTGGTCGCAGGCGTGGCAGCATTGACATCTGTGCACGCGATTCAATCTGGAATACGCCCATGGTGTCAGCGCGGCAAATCATATCGTAGGTTGGCGAATCATTAGCTGGAATGCTGGCCATGCTGTGTTGAACGCCCTTGAAGTCTGCAAGCAGGTCAAAACATTTTCGAATGGCTGTGAGCATGCCCAGCGCCAGCACATCGACCTTGAGTAGCCCCAGTTCTTCAAGATCATCCTTGTCCCATTGAATTACCGTGCGATCTGGCATGCTGGCATTTTCTACCGGCACCAGTGTCGCAAGTGTTTCATCGGCTATGACAAAACCACCAACGTGTTGTGACAGGTGGCGCGGGAAACCAAGGATTTGTTCGAGCAGCCAGGCAAAGCGTTTAAACAGGTGGCTGTCTGAATCAAAGCCCATTTCCTGTAATCGTTCGGTAACTATCTGTGGCCCGTCCCACCAGGCCATGGATTTTGATAGTGCGGTGATCTGCTCTTCCTGCAGGCCCAGTACTTTGCCAATGTCACGTACTGCACTACGCTTGCGGTAGGACACAACAGTGGCAGCAAGAGCGGCACGATCGCGACCGTATTTTTCGTAAATATACTGAATAACTTCTTCGCGCCGTTCGTGTTCAAAGTCAACATCGATATCTGGTGGTTCGTTACGTTCTTTGGATATGAAACGCTCAAACAACAAACGTGTGCGGGTCGGATCCACCTCGGTAATACCAAGGGCAAAACACACAGCTGAATTGGCCGCAGAGCCACGACCCTGACACAAAATTCTGCGGCTGCGTGCAAAGCGTACGATGTCGTAGACAGTCAGGAAGTATTGCTCATACTGCATCTCGTGAATCAGTGTGAGTTCATGTTCGATCTGTTGCATGACATCTGTGCTGGCACCTTCCGGCCAGCGCCATTTAAGTCCCTCAAATGTTAATTGGCGCAGATAACACTTGGGTGTCATGTTCGGTGGTACAACTTCGCGTGGGTAGCGATAGCTCAGATCACCAAGGCGAAAGTTACAATGCTCGGCTATTGCAAGACTTTCATGCAGCAGCACGGCAGGGTAGGTGGCGCGCAATGCAAACTCGTTACGCAGATAACGCTCACCATTAGGAAAAAGGCGTCTGCCGGCTTCATCAAGAGTGCAATTATGGCGAATACAGGTCACTACATCCTGTAATGCGCGGCGTTGGCGATTGTGCATATGCACATCACCACAGGCAACCATTGGAATCGCTGCACGTCCTGTGTTGGCAGCACAACTGCGTTGCAGCCAGTTGTGATGCTGCTGATCAAATTGTCCGTAGTGCAATTCCAGTGCAACATGGGCGTTACGAGCGTGGCTGATTAATGCCAGATCGGCAAACCAGTCAAACCAGGGGTCCAGAGAATAACGTTGTTGCCCGGGTGCTGGATAATACGGTGGTGCTAGTATCAGGCAGCAGTCTTCAAAGTTTGTAGCTTCAAGCATTTCGCGGGTAATTTCATAACTGCCTTTCTCGGCTGCACGTCGTGCATCACTGATTAATTGGCAAAGATTACGATAACCCTCGAAGCGACAAGCCAGTGCGACTAGCCTGAAGCCATCATCCAGTAAAAATTCAGTACCGATAATCAGCTGAAAACCAAATGTACCGGCGCCATGAATTTCTTCATGCGCTTTTTCAAGTTCCAACGTCCGTGTCCAGGCCCGCACCACACCAGCCATCGAACATTCGTCAGTAATCGCCAACGCACTGTAACCTGCCTCTACCGCCGCCTCCACCAACTCCTCCGGGCGTGAAGCGCCGCGCAGGAAACTGAAATTGGAAAGGCAGTGAAGTTCTGCATAGAACGCGCTATCAGCCACTGCCGATGTATTGACTGCTTGCTGCTGAGGGTGTTGCATGAGGCACGTGCTGGTTTTAGCTTGCGATCAGGTGGTGCTAGATATACTGTATAATATACCAGTATTTATTGGCTTGCACGGAGATTCATGAAATTCCGGCAGGCTGTTTTGAAAACTGGTTAAAATACCAGTAGTTAGAGCTGATGCGAATGCTTGATGGTCGATTGCGGTTAAAACAAAGGCGATGGACATGAGCGAAACTTTGGTTGCTCATGGATTGTAAATTATGCGCGATCGCTTTCAGGTGGTGGTACAAGAATTACCACTTATGGGCACAGGTTTACGGTATCGCCAAGCAGCTCGATACGGTGATTATACGTGGCCCTGTGCAGATCATAAGCCGTGTTGGTATCAGGCACTGGCCTCTTTACAGGGGCAGAAAAATTTATTTCCTTTATGATTAAAAAGAAAAAGCTACCAGTGAAACAACTCTGGTAGCTTTAAGACAGTCAGGAATCAGTCTCAACCTTTGAGCTGATCTCCAATTGGTAGCTCACGAATCCGCTTGCCTGATGCTACAAACAATGCATTGGTTAATGCAGGTGCGACTGGTGGTACTCCAGGCTCACCAATGCCACAGGGAGGCAAATCAACGAAATCTTCCAGAATATGCACCTGCACATCCATGGGTGCGTTGTTCATTCGGGTGACCGGGTAATCATGGAAGTTGCTTTGATCAACGGCACCTGCAGTTGTCGTGATTTTGCCTTGTGTCGCCACCGTGTTCCCGTAAACCACAGCGCCTTCAATTTGCTTGCGAATACCTTCCGGATTGACATAGCGTCCGCAGTCCACCGCCATATCTACCCTGGGGATCGAATACCCACCATTACCGTCCAGTCTTACACGCACAGCCGCAGCCACGTAACTGTGGAACGCCCGGTGTACCGCAAGACCGATAGCTTCTCCTTCAGGCATTTGTTCACCATAACCTGAAATTTCAGCTACTCGCCGTAAGGCGTTAGACAGGCGGTTTGGCATTATTGGCCAGATATCAGTTGAATCTCCGTAGTTCCAGTACTCTTCAACACCATCTTTGCCAAGATCCATTTCATCAGATTCACCAATCATCTCAAGCAGCATATCCAGTGGATCGCGTTTGGCAGCTGCCGCGAGTTCGTAAGCAAACGAATTCATTGCAAAAGCATGCTGAATATTGTTGACCGCACGGTACCAGCCAACGCGAATCATGATGTCAGCCTCTGCATTCTCAATCCTGATGTTAGGAACTTCGTTGTATGGCATGTCGATCAGGCCGAGACCATACTCAATACCGAAGCCGGTTTTGGCGGCAGGATTCCAAAGCCCGACAATCGAAGGCCATGCTCCGCAATATTTAATCGCTGTTACTTTGCCATCATCATCCAGCGCACCTTTAAGGCAGTGTGCACTGGCAGAGTGATAGAAGCCGTTCTGGATGTCGTCTTCACGGGTCCACTGTACGCGAACGGGCACACCAGCGGCTTTCGATAATATTGCTGCTTCACAGACATAGTCCGGTTTGGATTTCCTGCCGAAACCACCCCCGAGTAAAGAGATTCTGCATTCAACATTAGCTTTGTCAATTCCAAGAGCTTCAGCCACATACTGGCGAGTTTCATTCGGAGCCTGAGTTGCAGCAATAATCTGCACCGGTGTGCTATTGGCATCAACGATTGCAACAGGTGGCTCCATCGGTGTGTGAATAAAGTAGGGCACGAAGTAGTCAGCTTCTACGACTTGCGCAGCATTGCCAAACTCCACGTCTGCGTCACCGCGGTTACGAATCGACATGCCCCCACCTTTGGCAGATGCTTTGAGTTTATCGTCATAGCTTGCCGTTTCATGAGAGGTGAAGGGGCCATCATCCCATTCAATTTCAAGGGCTTTGCGGCCCTGTATGGCAGACCAAGTGTTGCTGGCCAGTACTGCCACTCCACCCAATGCCCTGAATTCTGCCGGCTTGTCATCGGCCAGAGCCGGTATTTCGATGACCTGTTTGACTCCTTTGACTTTCAACGCTTCAGTATCGTTATAAGATTTAACCTTGCCACGATATACCGGCGGTCTTGCAACAACGGCGATTAACATATCCGGCATGCTGTAATCGCCACCGTAGTCAGCACCACCCGTACTCATGTCAAAGCCGTCAATGGTGGTCATGTCCTTACCGATATAACGCCATTCAGAGGCAGGTTTGAGAGTTGGTTTGAATCCTTCCGGCAAACTCAAGCCAGCAGCGGTTTCCACTACATCACCGAAACCCAGAGAACGGCCTGATGCTGCATGGTGAAGGCGATGTTCTTTGGCTGAGACTTCTTCAACTGCGACACCCCATTTTTCAGCAGCTGCCATTTCCAGCAAATGTCGGGCAGCAGCACCGATCTCGCGCATGACCGTAAAATGATGTCGTGTAGATCTTGAGCCATCAGTGTTTTGCCCATCCTTGCCTGCCGGGTCATATTTGTCCGGGTCACCGGGAGCTTGCCATAATGTGACTTTGTCCCAGTCGGCTTCCAGTTCGTCGGCCAGAATCATAGGAATGCCGGTGCGCACACCTTGGCCCATCTCAACGCGTATTGACGTCAGAGTGACCAGGCCATCGACATCGATCTTCACAAAGAGATTCGGATCGATCGGTGGTGTTTCAGCCGCCCGGACGTGACCGACAAATGAAAGAGGAGTGAAGGTTGTGCCTATGACAAGTGCGGTTGTACCGCCACCGATTTTGAGAAAGTCCCGGCGACTAACGTTCATAAAACTGTTGGGTTTCATGATTCAGCCCTCCGTGGCAGCCAGTTCAATAGCTGCGTAAATTCGTTGATAGGTTCCACAGCGGCAAATGTTTCCTGCCATGCCATTTATTATCTGTTCACTATTTGGCCTGGGATTGTCGGCTAGCAGTGCTGCTGCACTCATGATTTGTCCGGATTGACAGTAGCCGCATTGTGGTACGTTGATTTCGCGCCAGGCTTTTTGCACTGGATGATTGCCTTCAGGGTCAAGGCCTTCAATCGTGGTTACTTCCTTATCTTGGGCTGCAGCAACGGGTGTTACACAACCGCGTATGGCCTTGCCGTCCAAATGTACGGTACAAGCCCCGCATAATCCTGATCCGCAGCCGAATTTACTACCGGTCAGGCCGAGTTCATCACGTAAAACCCAAAGGAGCGGCATGGCCGGGTCGACATCGACCTGTTTTGCTTCTCCGTTAACCATCAAGCTGATCATATACAACCTCCGTTGTTTACTGAGAGTTTTAACTGAAGTTTTATTTAAGAAGTGTCTGCGAGAGACGTATCTGGTATCCCAGTTTAAAATTGGGGTTTTCGAGTATATCACCGGGGAATATTGCGTTAGCTCCGTACCGACCCGGCGCGTACTTTGATAGGAATGTGGGCTTCCGAATAGAATTATTTTGCCACCTGTTTTTACTAGGGCTGAATGACAGAAGTTATTGAAAATACGGGATATTAACTTGTCAAATCGCTATCCGGGAACGGTGGCCCGCTAGTATCGATGGTTTGCCTCTTTGTCGGGCGCTGTGGCACGATTAGAATTCGCTAACACGTGAAGACGAGAGTCACTATGGCTAATTCCGGTTTACTAATTTCCAATTTGAAAAATTCGGTTCTGATTTGTGGGTTTTTTGCAGCCTTTGTTGCTGCTTGCTCTGATTCAAACCCGGAGGTGAATTCAGATGTAGCATCGAATGTGGAACAGAATGTTGAAGCGGTAGAAGCTGGTGAACTTGAAGTTATGGCTCCGGTGGTTAACACACCCACAGAAGGCACAACCACAGAAGCCACAACAGCTGAACCCGAAGCTGTTACCGAGGAGCCGGCACCTGCCGAAACTCCCGTCACTACTACACAATTTGCCGCGCGCTATAGCTTAACTTTTGAAGCAGACTGGAGTGCACAAACGCATCCAGCAAATTTTCCGGATGATCCTCACTTTTCCGGCCTTGTTGGCGCTGTACACAATGAGCAGGTCATCTTCTGGCAACCCGGCCAGATAGCGAGCAATGGTTTGGAGGTTGTTGCGGAGTCAGGTGCTAAAACGCAGTTCCTGGATGAAATAAATTCTGTTGTGAATGATGGCCGTGCTCTTACCCCCATAGATGAAGGAGGTATTGCCGAGTCACCAGGTCAGCGTAGTATCGAATTCGAAGTCACTGCAGATTATCCGCTGGTCACGGTCGTATCGATGCTTGCTCCCAGCCCTGACTGGATAGTTGGTGTTCACGGTTTAAGTCTGATGCAGGATGGCGGGTTTATAGACTCGGCAACGATTGATCTTGAGTTGTATGATGCCGGTACAGACAGTGGCGTCAGTTATGGTTCTGCTGATGCTGACACTCAACCACGTGGCACCATCACTCTTGTGACCACTGATCCGGCAGATACCGACTTTATTGAAGGTTTGCCATCAGTTGGTCGTTTCGTCTTTACCCGGCTCTAGTCTTTACCCGGATCCAGGCTGCCTGAGGCAAGAACAGTATGAGTGTAATTCTTATCGTTGAAAGTAATCCACCGGAATTTTTGTCGCAAGGTTTTGTTGCTTCAACCGGGTTTGTAAACAGCCTTTTGGGTGTCACCAGGGAATTGCAGTTGAGAGTCGTTTCCCCTTACAGCAGCACGGTAACACCCCAGTTATTCACCGACATTGATGGCGTCATCTTTACCGGGTCCTGGTCGCCCTATGCAACTGACGCTCCCGAAGTGGCGCCACTACGCCAGGCGATGCAAGTCGCTTTTGATGCTGGTAAGCCGATCTGGGGTTCGTGTAACGGAATGCAGCTGGCAGCTGTGGTTTTGGGTGGTGCTATTGCGGAGTCACCGGCCGGCCATGAAATTGGCCTGGCCCGGGATATTAAATTGACAGAAGAAGGCCGCAAGCACCCGATGATGTCAGGTCGGGCCGATGGTTTTGCTGTTCCTTGTATTCACCGTGATCAGGTGAGCCGCGTACCAAGCGGAGCGACCGTTCTGGCTGGTAACGGGCATTCAGCGGTGCAGGCGATGGTAGTCGACAAGGATGGAATAGATTTCTGGGGTACGCAGTATCATCCCGAATTGACATCGCGTGATATCGCACAAGCGGTACGGGGCGATGGTATGTTCAGTGGCCAACCTCAGCATGCTGAGGATCTCGAACTGGCCGAGGTTGATGAATCGGCAGCGCAACGTTTAGGAACCACAACGGTTGATCAACAACTGCAAACGCGTGCTCGCGAGCTGTTTAACTGGGTGACCTACGTTGATCAACTTGCTGATAGCGCCTGTCAAGTCGATAAAAAAATAGCAGCTCGATACGCCTGAGCACACAGCTCAACACTGTCCTCTCTGACTGGTGAGACGATACGCCCTCGATTGGTTGGCTGCTTGCCGTGCTATTCTGACTCAATAGAAAAGTATAAAAAAGGAAAGCAATTATTATGGCGACAGGCACTACAGCGACAGGCAATTCCGGGGATTCCGCACCAGTGAGTGCCATTATTCTCGATATCGGTAACGTTATCTGCGAATGGAATCCGCAGAAGCTTGCCATGAGTGTGCTGTCAGCGGAGCAAGCATCAGACAACAAGATTGTGGAACAACTGATTGATGACACTATCCGGCAGAATGACTGGGCTGATCTGGATAGAGGCACGCTGGCATTGGCTGATGCTATCGAAAATGCTAAGACAAGGTCATCTCTTAACCCGGCTCAGGTGGAGCAGCTCTACCACAACACACCCAAGAGTCTTGAGCCGTTGCCGGCGACAGTTGAGGCTATGCATGAAATCAAACAAGCAGGTATGCCCTTGTACATTCTGTCCAATATGCAGGTTCATGCAGGAGAGTACTTGCAGCAACAGCATGAGTTTTTTGCGTTGGTTGATCATATCGTGTTGTCCTGTGATTGCGGGCTGTTAAAACCGGAAGCCGCCATTTACGAACACACAATAAAAACGCTGGGCCTGGATGCGGCTACCAGCGTTTTCATTGATGATATGAAAGAGAATGTTGAAGGTGCTATCGCCAGCGGACTGCAGTCAATTCAAATGACTGACATTCACGCTGGCGGTGACATCATTCGTGCGTTACTCGCCAGAGCTTGCACGTGATGCTGTAAGGTAGCCTTTAGAAATCAAAGGCTTCCTGACAAGCTTGGGTATCGCCACCAAAAGCATTGCTAGTCCGAGTGTTATTGCAGATGTACGGAATGCGTTGGTAGGCACGGATGTAGTCGATTTCCAGTTGGATGGATTCGTTACCATTAGGGGTGGGAGCCCATTCACTACCGGCTACCAGATAGGCAACAATATTCATTGAGGTTCGGCCAATTTGCGGGCCGCTCAATCGACGTATTTCCTGACCATCGATGTACCAGATAACCAGCCCAGGCTCCCATAAAGCACCATAGGTGTGGAAGTCGTCCGAGAACAGCTCACCCGTTGGGTTTTCGTAGTTCATCGTGGGCGATGACTTCAGGGCACCGGTAACAGGGTCTGAGTAGTGATAGGTCTGGAACGCATCTTCATCACCAAACGGGTTGTCACCGAGGTACTCGATAATATCGATTTCAGGTGAGTGAAACTGGTTTCCGGTTCCCGGGTAGCGGTGGAACAGGTAGAAGCTTGACAGCGCACCACTTGCAGAACCAACGCGCATGCGAGCTTCCACGTAACCGTAAGTCATCGCGAACTTGTCGTGAGACGCGATCGCGCCGGATAGAAACTGACAGCTCAACGGGCTTTCGAAACAGCTTTCCGGTAAAAATTCCACCACTTCCGGTGGTGTCGGAATAGCTTCGATGATCATGCTGCTGCCGGTAAAGCTGAACGGGTTGTACTGGATATTTTCCTCGTCAGTTGTGTTGACAAAATACTGCTGTTCACCGTTGATGATGGTGTCTGAGGTCCAGACCAGTTCAGTGTTCCAGTTGTTAAGGTCCAGAGTACTGTCGTTAAAGTCATCCGAGAGCACCAGTGCAAACTGGTCCAGCCAGTTTTCTGTTCGAGAGAAATCAGTGGCAAACGGAAACAGGTCGTCGCCATCCAGAAAGATGTCTGAATAGAGTGCGACCGGTGAGCCACCGGCTGTGTCATAGAGTCTTGCTGTAACGGTGTTCGACAATTCTGACTCATTGCCATCGTCGTCAACTGCAGAAACTGCCCAGACGTATTCTTCACCCGATACCGGCCCGTTTTCAGCACAGTTATGGACAGGGTCGTCTACACCGCCAAAGCGGGTACGATTACAATCAATAAACGAGGTGGTTTCCCAGTACTTTTGCAGTTCGGCAAGGCTCCCACTCATTGGATGAGTCTGGTCACCGCGGATGGTGTAGACAAATTCACCGTCACGGTAAATTCTGTACTCTACAACTTCACCGTCATCTACAGCCGGCGTCCAGTCCAGTTCAATCCAGTTATTGCTTAGCAGATTAAGTCGAAGGTTTGGTGGTGCAGAGGGTGCGCCCGGGTCAGCAGCCCGATTGTTGACCTCCAGTACGGTGCCAAACGGGTCATCGAAGTTAAACGGTACTCCGGCAATCGGACCGTGCGTGGCCGGCAGTATGGTCGTGCCAGTCATGCCTGAAGGAATAACGACAGCAGGGATTGGCAACGGTGTTGCCGCCGTATCCGGCTCAGGGGCTGGTTCCGGCGCAGGAGCAGGTTCTGGCGCAGGAGCAGGTTCTGGCGCAGGAGCAGGTTCTGGCGCAGGAGCAGGTTCTGGCGCAGGAGCAGGCTCTGGCGCAGGAGCAGGTTCTGGCTCAGGAGCAGGTTCTGGCTCAGGAGCAGGTTCTGGCGCAGGAGCAGGCTCTGGCGCAGGAGCAGGTTCTGGCGCAGGAGCAGGTTCTGGCGCAGGAGCAGGTTGCGGCGTAGGAGCAGGTTCTGGCGCAGGAGCAGGTTGCGGCGTAGGAGCAGGCTCTGGCGCAGGAGCAGGCGATGCTACGTCGTCATCTATGGGTTGCTCAACCGCGGGTCCCTGCGGCGGTGTTGCTCCGGCAACGTCTGCGACAGTGTCATTGTCTGCAACGGTGTCATTAGTGGAGTCCTGCAATGGCTGGTCCGCTATGGCTAGCGTATCGCTGTCGTTACTATCGCTACAGGCGGACAAAGCGAGCGAAGAGGCAATCAACAGGCCCGCAAACGTTTTTTTGCTGGGGTTCATGTGGTTTTCCGGTGTAAGGGCAATGGTTGACTGCCCATCTGGTTGAGCCCATTTACATGGGATTATGCAAATTAGATCGGATTTTGACGATTTTGACAGGCCGAAGCAAGCAACCGATACTCATAACAGCCTGATCAAGTCGTCATTTTAAGGCTGGTTTAATGTAGTTGGCCCATTTTGCGCTATTCCTCGGTAAGGCAGCGAATCATTGCTTGTTGTACACTTTCGCCCCTGATTTTAGTTGACCCTGGCTGGTGTTGCGTTACGCCATGGACACAACCTTTTCGTTAACCTGACACGTTGGAGTTTCAAATCAATGTCACAAACAGTCAGCATTGGTAGATTGTCTATCAATCAGCAATTGCACGATATGGTCAAAGACGAGGTACTACCGGGTACCGGGGTCGAGAATGAAGCATTCTGGAAGTCACTCGAGGACCTGATTAGCACATTTGGTCCACGAAACCAGGCGGCATTGGATAAGCGGGACGAGTTGCAGGAACAATTAAACGAGTGGATGCGGTCAAATCCTTCCGATGCCGCTGATCCGGCAAAGCATCGTAGTTTCCTGCAAAGTATCGGCTACCTGGTAGAAGAAGGAGCAGACTTCAGTATCAATGTCGAGCGGGTAGATTCGGAAATCGCAACGGTTGCGGGTCCCCAGCTCGTGGTACCCGTCAACAACGCCCGCTACGCTATCAATGCAGCCAATGCCCGATGGGGCAGTCTCTACGACGCTCTTTATGGGACTGATGCCATCTCTGAAGCTGATGGTGCCGAGCGAGCAGGTGCTTACAACCCCGTCCGTGGAGCACGAGTGGTTGCCTGGGCCAGTGATTTTCTGGACAAGTCAGTGCCTCTTGCCAACGGTAGCCATGCTGATGCGACAGCTTACTGTATCAAAGATGGCAAGCTTGCCATTAGCCTTGCCAATGGTAGCGAGATCGGTTTGAACAATCCTTCAGCGTTTGTGGGATTTGTTGGCGAGTCTGATGCTCCGACCGCCGTGTTGCTCTGTAACAATGGCTTACACATCGAGATCCAGATCGACCCTGAACACCTGATTGGCAAAGATAGCGCAGCCGGCGTTAAAGACGTCTTATTGGAATCTGCGCTGACCACGATACAGGACTGCGAGGATTCAGTGGCGGCCGTTGATGCCGAGGATAAGGTGCTGGTATATCGTAATTGGTTAGGACTGATGAAAGGTGATCTCAGTGCTGAACTGAGTAAGGGTGGAAAAATAGTCACTCGTACACTCAATCCTGACCGGCAGTACACAGCAGCTGATGGTTCCAGCTTTTCACTTTCGGGTCGCAGCATGATGCTGGTGCGTAATGTTGGTTCTCATATGTACACCGATGCGGTGTTGGCTGATGGTAATGAAATTCCGGAATGTTATCTGGATGCCATGGTGACCAGTGCCTGTGCGATGCACGATCTTGAAAAGTCGGCTTCAGATAACCGTAACTCGCGTGAAGGAAGTGTTTATATCGTGAAGCCGAAGCAACATGGCCCGGAAGAGGTTGCATTATCGGTTGAGGTTTTCGGCTTTGTTGAGAAAGCGCTTGGTCTTGCTGCGAATACTCTGAAGATAGGCATCATGGATGAAGAGCGCAGAACCACTGTGAATTTGAAAGAGTGTATCCGTGCGGCCTCTGAGCGTTGCATATTTATTAACACCGGTTTTCTTGATCGTACTGGCGATGAAATACATACCTCCATGGAAGCAGGTCCGATGGTGCCTAAAGGTGAAATGAAAGCCTTGCCCTGGTTGCTTGCTTATGAAGACTGGAATGTTGATGTCGGGCTTGCCTGCGGGCTGAGTGGCAATGCGCAAGTGGGTAAGGGTATGTGGGCAATGCCTGACCAGATGGCGGATATGTTGAAACAAAAAATCGGTCATCCCAAAGCGGGTGCTAACACTGCCTGGGTGCCTTCCCCGACCGGTGCCACCTTACATGCAACTCACTACCATGAGTTTGATGTTTTCGGTCTGCAAAAAGAACTTGCAGGTCAATCGCGTGGCAAGCTTGAGGACATACTCACAGTGCCTTTGTCTGCCAAAGGCAGAAATTACGATGCCGATGAAATGCAGCGCGAAATGGATAACAACTGCCAGGGCATACTGGGCTATGTTGTACGTTGGGTAAATCAGGGAGTCGGTTGTTCGAAAGTACCTGATATCAACAATGTGGGTTTGATGGAAGATCGTGCAACGCTGCGTATTTCCAGTCAGTTCCTGGCTAACTGGTTACATCATGAATTGATTTCAGAAGAGCAGGTAATCGATACCATGCAGCGTATGGCGCTGGTAGTGGATGAGCAAAATGCCGGTGATCCCGAATACACTAAAATGGCTCCGGATTTCGATGGTAGTGTCGCGTTTCAGGCGGCTTTGGACCTTGTTATCAAGGGGCGCGATCAGGCTAATGGGTATACCGAGTTTGTTCTTACCCGCCGTCGTCGTGAAGCCAAGGCAAAAGGTCTGGTCTGATAAAGAACAGCAGACATATTCATATATTTGTGAAAAGTAAAAGAGGCAAAGCCTGGCTATGGCTTTGCTTCTTCTCAATTTGCACGGTCTAAACTACTTGTACTGCTTTCAACAATCTTCATAAAAAATCGTTGGAGGGCACCGTGCGACAGTTAGCCACCCGTATCAGCGGTCAAGCCGGCTGCTTCAATTCCTTCTACAGCACAGATTTCATCATTGTCGGATAAATCACCTGTAACTCCCACGGCACCTATTGTCGCGCCTGCTTTGTCTTTTATCAGCACACCACCGGGCACAGGTACCAGTGCACCATCACACAGTGAATTCATTGACTGTATAAAGAAGGGTTCCTGTTTAGCTCGTTCAAACAACGCTCTTGAACCCAGCCCCATCGAGATGGCACCAAATGCTTTGCCATGAGCTATTTTGGGGCGCAAATTGGATGTCCCGTCTTGCGCCTCGCTGGCTTTAACGCTACCGGCTGCGTTCAAAACAACGACTGCCATTGGTTTGAATTTGTGGTTTGCTTGCGCTTTTAAAACGGCATCCACTATTTTTTTTGCATCAGAAAGTGTCAGGGACATAATTTTTATTCACGTTGATTGGTGTATGGGAAATCCGCAGCTTTTGTGCTGCTGGCACGGGAAAGTCAGATTTTAGTAGTGCGTTTATTTGCCTTGCCATTGGGGTTTGCGTTTGGCAAGGAAAGATTCAAGTCCTTCATGGAAATCACTACTGGTATAGCACTTGATGATCAAGTCATCATCATTAATTTCAGCCATTTTTTCGCGAATGCGCCGCAACCCTTCTTTGCTTGCTGCCATCAGCAAGGGTGAATGGCCTTTCAACTGCTCTGCCATTTCCATTGCGCGTTCAAGCGGATTCTCCGCAATTTCAGTAAGCAAATTTATGGACAGGGCTTCATCAGCTTCTATCAGGCGAGCGGTAAATAAAATTTCGCGCGTTTTTGCAGCACCGAGCAATGACACCAGGCGCGACAGATTGTTAACCGATAAACAATTGCCGAGCGTCTTTGCCATGGGAAAGCCGAATTTCAAGCGGCTGTCAGCATAGCGAAGATCTGATGCCGCAGCGATGGCACCACCACCACCGGTACAGGCACCACGAATTGCCGCAATTGTAGGTACCGGTATCTGTTCGTAAGCGCCCAGTACCCGATCCATCTGACGCTCGTAACCCAGAGCTTGTTCCTCGTTATTGAAGTCGCGAAAAGAGGAGATGTCAGTGCCGGCAGCAAATGCTTTGTCACCACTGCCAGTTACAACCAGCGCCTTTATGCTGCGGTCCCCCTTATTAACCCTTGAGCTGATATCCGCTGCGATTTCAGCCAGCCGGTCGTACATGGCAAACGTCAACGCATTTCGAGACTCCGGCCGGTTAAATGTAATCAGACCGATTTCATTATTAACTTCAAACAGCAATTCGTCAGACATAGTGTCGATTCAGTATCCACTGTTGCAGCTTTGCTCAAGCTGGCTTTGGATTAAGGTTATGCAGCCGGCAGCAGATAGAGTGCCTGCTGGTTCTAGAGTGAGTTTTGTAAATATGACAATGCCGCTTGTGCGCCACCCTGCTGGTGCGGAACCTGAGCCAGCGAAAGCCCCATTTCTATGCCGGATAGTGTGGCACAAAGCATCAGATCATTAAAATCACCGAGGTGACCGATACGAAATACCCGCCCCTGGACTTTTGACAGACCATTGCCGAGCGACATATCAAAGTTTTCCAGTATGACACTGCGTAATTGATCCGCATCATGGCCATCCGGCACGCGCACGGCACTTAGCACCGGAGAATGTTCATTATCGTTTCTGCACTGGGTTTCAAGCCCCCAGTGACTGACTGCGGCTCGGGTTGCGGCAGCATGTCGCTGGTGTCTTGCGAACACACCTTCAAGAGATTCTTCTTCGATCATTTTCAGACTTTCGGCCAGACCGTATAACAGGTTGGTTGCAGGTGTGTAGGGAAAGTATCCGTTTTTATTAGCTGCGATCATTTCCTGCCAGTTCCAATAAGAGTGCTTCATGGTGCATTGTGAGGCAACATCGAGAGCTTTCTCGCTGACTGCGTTAAACGACAAGCCGGGTGGTAGCATCAATCCCTTCTGTGAACCAGCGATAGCAACATCAATTCCCCATTCATCGAATCTCAAGTCAGCCGAGGCGAGTCCGGAAATGCTGTCAACAAAAAAAAGTGCCGGGTGATTACATGAATCAATTGCCTGGCGAATTTCGGCAATTCGCGAGGTGCAGCCGGTGGATGTTTCATTGTGAACGACACACACAGCTTTGATCTTATATTCGCTGTCCTGCTTCAGAGCGTCCTCAATCAATGCAGGGTCAGCCCCCTGTCTCCAGTCAGTCTCAATCAACCGGGCATCGATACCAAGTTTGCTTGACAGTTTTTGCCATAGGCTGGCGAAGTGCCCGGTCTCCACCATTAGTACGGTTTCTCCGGGGTTGATGGTATTGACCAGCGCAGCTTCCCAGGCACCGGTACCGGATGCCGGGTAAATAATTACCGGTTGCCGGGTTTTGAATACCTTTTTGATATCGCTGAGAACCGTGCTGGCAAATTCACCGAATTCCGGGCCGCGATGGTCCATGACAGGCATATCGATGGCCCGCAGGATTCTATCCGGGACTGCGCTGGGGCCGGGAATCTGCAAAAAGTGGCGACCCGCTTTACGATTGCTCTTCATTGTAAGATTCTATCTTGTATGAGGGTAGAATATCGAATAGCTCTCGCTCAGTATATCAGCGGAAAATACCCAATGACCACGGCAAACACTAACTCTGCACACAAGCGTCTGGCTGAGCGGCTGCGTGGGCAACTGTTGTGTGACGACCTCGGTCGTGGTCAGTATGCAACGGATGCGTCGGTTTATCAGATATTGCCACAAGCGGTTGCCATACCGGAATCTGTGGACGATGTTCAGGCAGTCGTTGATTACGCTAAAAGCGAGGGATTTGCAGTCGTAGCGCGCGGTGGTGGTACCTCACAGAATGGCCAGACTATCAATGATGCTATCGTTATTGACTATAGCCGACACCTGAACCGTATTATTGAACTGGATGTCGAGAAACGGCGTTGTGTCGTTCAGGCCGGCATGGTGCTGGACTCGTTGAATCGTCAGCTGAAGCCTCATAATCTGTGGTTCCCGGTCGACGTCTCCACAGCTTCACGTGCCACTATTGGTGGTATGTGTGGTAATAATTCATGTGGTCAGCGCTCCATCGTCTATGGCACGATGCGGCACAATGTGCAGTCACTGGATGCCATCGGAGCGGATGCCGTTGTGCGGCATTTTGGCCAATGGAATGAAGCATCAACTCAATCCGGCGGTTTGGCAAAGGATTACGGCAAGTTTGCAGCATATCGCTCTGGCTGGTCCTCGGCTTCTACCCCTTCGCAGGGTTTCGTTGCATCGTTACTGGATCTCGGCAGACGCTACGAAAAGGAAGTTCATCAAAATTTTCCCGAAGTACTTAGACGTGTTGGTGGCTACAACATTGATACGCTAGTGGGCCCGTCACAGCAAATGTCAGGCTCTGCCAGATTCCACAATGCTTCATTGCCGGATTATGCTGATACGCACCTCAATCTATCCGGTTTGATGGTCGGCTCCGAAGGTACGCTTGGGTGTACCACCGCTGTAGAGCTGAAGCTCGCCCCTTTGCCGGGAAAGCGTGTGCTCGGAGTTTGTCATTTTCCGACTTTTTATAGTGCGATGGATGCTGCCCAGCATCTTGTACAGCTTAATCCTTCAGCTGTTGAACTGGTTGATTCCACGATGATTCAGCTGGCACGCGATATTGAGGCATTCCGTCCGACACTAGAGCAGTTTGTGCGCGGTGAACCTGCAGCACTGTTGCTGGTTGAGTTTGCCGGTGAGTCTGATGAGGACAATCTGCAATCATTGTTACGCCTGTCTGAATGTGTTGCAGATCTGGGATTCAGTTGGGGAGCTGGCAGCGAGCGAGAAGGCGGGGTTGTGGATGTTATTGAACCTGGCTTGCAGGCAGCGATCGCAGATGTCAGAACATCGGGTCTGAATATCATGATGTCCATGAAAACTGAAGGTAAGCCGGTGTCCTTCGTCGAAGACTGTGCTGTGGAGTTGTCAGATCTGGCGGAATATACCAACGGCTTGACTGAGATATTTGAAAAACATGGTACGAAAGGCACTTGGTATGCGCATGCATCGGTGGGCTGTTTACACGTGCGTCCGGTGCTTAACCTGAAGCTTGACAAAGATCTGTCAACCATGCGCATGATCGCTGAAGAAGCGTTTGATCTGGTATTGAAATACAAAGGGTCGAATTCGGGTGAGCATGGCGATGGTATTTCCCGTTCCGAGTTTCATGAAAAAATGTTTGGCGCGTCGCTGGTGGAAGCATTCGGTGAGGTTAAAAATTTATTTGATCCACACAATCGCCTGAATCCGGGCAAGATCGTAAACGCACCGTCGATGAACGATCGGCAACTACTGCGTTATCACGCTGATTACAGGCAGGCACAGGTTCCTCTGCAGTTGGACTGGTCAGACTGGCCGCAAGCGGGTCATGGAATGCAGGGTGCCGTCGAAATGTGCAATAACAACGGTGCTTGCAGAAAGTTGGCTGGCGGGGCCATGTGCCCTTCCTACCGTGCGACGCGGAATGAAACGGATGTAACGCGGGGGCGTGCCAATGCATTGCGTCTAGTATTGTCCGGTCAGATCGAGGGTGCAAAGGGCGCTGATGCGCTTGCCTCTGATGAATTATACGATTCACTGGAATTGTGTGTGTCTTGCAAAGCCTGTAAACGCGAGTGCCCGACTGGCGTTGACATGGCAAAAATGAAACTTGAAGTGTTGGCGGCAAGAGAGGTGGCCGGCAAGCATGGTCTGCATGAGAAGCTGGTTGCAAATTTCCCTCTTTATGCCCATAAACTTATGCGAATGCCAGCTGGTGCCGCTCTGCTGAATTTCGGCGCAACACTTGCCCGGCTGCCATTGTCGGGTCATCTATTCGAGAAACTGTCAGGCTTTACTCGAACGCGCCCCTTGCCAGCTTTTGCGAGTGCTGCATTTAACGAAAAACAATTCGTTGAAAATCCGGCTCCCGATACATCGCGTGGCACTGTTATTCTTTGGGTAGATACTTTTAATCGCTATTTTGAACCCGCCATACTGGCGGATGCTGTGACAGTTCTTCAACGAGCAGGTTTTGAAGTTCTGTTTCCAAACATGGGGCAGGGGCCTGATTCGGGGCGGCCATTGTGTTGTGGCCGTACATGGCTGAGTACGGGGAAGCTCGAGCAAGCGCGCCGCGAGTTACAACGAACATCCAGCGTTTTGTTATCAATGATGCAAGAATATCCCGGTGCAACGGTTGTCGGGCTTGAACCCAGTTGCCTGCTGACTTTCAGGGACGAACTCGGGTCGGTTTTACCGGGGCCTGAGTCTGAAACTCTGGCGGCTCGAACCATGCTCTTTGAAGAATTTCTGATCAGAAAAATGGACAGTGGCAATTCGGAGTTGGAATTTAAAGCTTCCCGGGCTCGTGTTCTGGTACACGGACATTGTCATCAGAAGGCATTCGGTCAAATGGACTCTGTGATGCGTTTGTTGAAACTTGTACCAGACACCAGCGTCTCGATGATCGAATCGAGTTGCTGCGGTATGGCGGGTTCCTTTGGTTATCAGCGAGAAACGGTTGAGGTATCCAGAAAAATGGCGGAATTAAGCCTTCTGCCTGCTGTTCGTGATTCCCTGCATAATGCTGAACAAAAAAACAGTTCTACTTTATCTGCAAAAACCGTTGTCATCGCCGACGGTACTTCCTGCCGCCATCAGATCAGTGACTTGACTGACGTGCAACCGTTGCATGTAGCAAGTTGGCTCAGACAGCAGCTGGTATGAATTGACAGTGTTTGAATCTCAGCCTGTCAGGGTCGAAAACCAAATACCTGGCCGACAGCCAATGAAACCGTTGGGGAGTATTCGCGTTCTGGATTGTCATCCAGAGGTACGGCGAAATCGACCCTGATGATGTTGGAGCCGAGCAATGGTGCGGAACCGATACGAATCCCTCCGCCGACCGATGCCCGCGGTTGGCTCAACCACTCCTCGCTGCCACGTTCACCCACCCAGCCGGTATCAAAAAAAGCAAGCCCACCAATTTCAACACTCGCATAGTTGAGTGGTGTTCTGAAGCGGTACTCGAGGTTCAGCAGCAACTTCTGTTCGCCATTAAACTCGCGTGCCGGGTAGCCTCTGAGCCCGTTAGATTCACCCAGCGTTTGTTGTGAGGCCAGGCCATCACGGTCGAAAGAGCTTTCATAGAACAGCCGGCCGGCGATTGTGTGGTTGCGGTTGCGTGTGTGAAAGGCGGTTGCGGCGGTCGATACTGACCACGCTTCAAGGCGGTCTTCACTTCCACTCAGTGAGGACCCAATGGCAAAATTCAGGTAATTACTGCGACTCAGCGCGTTGTGCGTCCATGCTCGCAGAAAAAGAGCCGGCAGTGTATTTTCTGTTGTTTCAGCTTCCACATGCTCCAGGCCCAGGGAGAGTTCGCCGTTTTTTCCCAGGACCAAATCCTGCTCGTATCCTAAAGTATCCAGATAGGTGACCTTTCTGTATCCGTTAATGCGTTCACGGCCGAACAACAACCCTAAAAAATAACGACTGTTGTCCTCCGGCACATTGACGGTGTTGGCAGCACTGCCGGTTGCAGCTCCAAAACGCGTTTCGCTGAAGTTAAAGACCGGGCCGAAGCTTGCGTGCTGATCACCACCCCCGGTTCTGACGATACGATTGGAGCGCAGCCTTGTGAGGGTTCTTGGCACTTCAGCGACTGACACGCCTTGTTCAAAAAAGTCCCTGCGCGTTGTTTGCCGATCCAGACGCAGTGACCATGACAGATTGTCGCGGTAGTGTTGGAACCGGTTCTGCAATATGAATTCAGCAAATTCTCCTTCTTCCGTTTGCCCGAGACGCAATCCTGTGTAGACGTCGGGGTGTCGTACCAACACATTGTCATAGGCGATAGAGCCAAGTAATTCCCCTTCGGTATTCTCACTATAGCCAAACACCAGCTGGTGCCCAAGGCCCAGCAGATTTTTGTCACCGAGTGAAAACTTGACTTCGCCAATGCCTCCCAGAAAGGAGCCGCCGGCGCTTGCGACAATGGACAGGCGGTCAAAGGTTTCAATCTGCAGGTTTGCGGTTTCGGGATCATCGGCCGCTGGAACCAGTTTGACTCGCACACGGGCAAAGAGATCCAGCTCACGCAGGTTACGTTCTATTTCTGCTGCGTCTTCCATGCTGATGTTGCCACCAGCCTTTATCCATACTTCGCGCCGAATGACGTTTTCTCTGGTGACAAAATGTAATCTATTAATCAGCGATGAACTGGCGTTTGAATTTGATTCATCAAAAATGTTATTGGCAGTGACTTCGACGGTACCAAGCCGGTACGAGGTGCTGGTGTCGGGTCCGGTTTGCGCGCCTGAGACCGAAATGGCTGCGCACAATAGGAAACCAAGCACTATAGATCGTAACCCTGCGGCGTTGGGAGCTGGAAACATGCTGTAACTGTTGTTCGGTTCTGCCAGTTTTTACAGGGCTTTAACAAGTGAAGTCGGAAAGGCCTGATTCGGTTACATAAACATACACAGTTACATAAACACACAGGCCGTGCCAGAAGCTTTGCCGGGTGTCTCAAAACATCTGCATTTGTGCGTCATTGATATTTCTGAAGCTGGTATCCAGAAAATGCAGGATGCCATCGGCTGCGGGCGCCAGCTGCTTCTCAAGATAGTGCTCGTAATCCGGTGCCGAGTGCAGGGCATCAGTGGGTTCCGGGCCATTCCTGGTAATTATATAGTTGACCCAATGACCTGCCTTCGCCTGTTTCCTGGCTGCTTGCACATGTGGTGGTATATTGCGTTGGTAGTCAGTCAGACGGCGCCGCAGTCTTTTTCGATAGACAAGCTGGTCATCCAATGCACCATTTAGCAGATCAGTGGCTATTTGACGAACATAGTCTTCAAAAGGTTCATGCAAAAAAATTCGGCGATAGAGCTCGCGCTGGAAATTACGTGCCAGAGGTGTCCAGTCAGTTCGCACGGCTTCAAGCCCCTTGAACACCAGCTTCATTTCTTCGTTGTTGGTCTCAACCTTGTCGCCAGGCTGCGAATCGTTATTTTTAATCATCCCGGCGTATCGCTTTTTACTGCCGGTCGCCATGCCTCGCACGGTAGGCATAAGGAATTTAAGGTAATGCGTTTCAAATTCGACTTCCAGTGCTGACTCCAGCCGGTGCTCGGTTTTCAGAGTCTCCTGCCACCAGCTGTTTAGCGCATGCATTAAACCATCTCCCAGAGAATGCGCTTTGCCGGCATCAACACCTTCACCCAGCAAAACGAAGAGCGAGTCGGTATCACCATAGATAACCGAATGTCCCTGTGCTTCAATAAAATCTCTGGAGCGGGTGATAATCTCGTGGCCTCGACGGGTGATACTGGAGGCAAGTTGCTGTTTGTGAAAACGGCAGCCGGACGAACCCAATACACCGTAAAACGAATTCATGATTATTTTTATCGCTTGTGAGAGCGCGCGGTCATTGTTTTGTTTTGCACTATCGCGTTTAGCCCATAACTCTTCGATCAGCCCGGGCAGTATATGTTTGTCGCGACTGAATCGTGCATTCTCAAAACCTTCGACAAAATCTGTTTGTTTAGAATCTTCCGTATCACTTTCCGATTTACTGCTTGCCAGTGTCAGACCTAGTGGATCGATCAAGAAAGTACGAATAATACTTGGGTACAGGCTCTTGAAATCCAGCACCAGCACATTTTCATAAAGGCCCGGTACTGAATCCATAACGTAGCCACCGGGGCTTGCACCGGTGCTTTCCCGGCCAATCGTATCTTTGGCAACAAAGCCGTGGCGGTGCAGGCGTGGCAGGTAGAGATGATCGAATGCTGCAACGGAGCCTCCCATTCGATCAATAGCCAAGCCCGTCATAGCTGCACGCTGTTGCGCAAATGGCAGCAGATCCGCATGCTTGAATATGTCCTGCACAAGAATACAATCCATCAGGTTATAGTCGGCAAGTGCCGGTTTGTTATCGCGAAACAAGCGATTGATTTCGGCGATCTTGTCAATGTCACCAGTGATCAGCTTGCGTGTTCCAAGCAGTTCACTGGCCACATTATCGAGAGCAAAACTTTCAAACGACCAAAATCCAGCGCGCAACAAGTCAACACCGTCCAGAACAGCACGCCCGGGTATCCTGGCCACCCGTTGGCCCGTTGTACCACTGGCATTACGTGATGGTTGCAACACGGTTGCTTGTTGGCCGCCGCGTGAGAGTGCGAATGTGACATTCAACTCATTGCAACGCTTGTGAATCACTGCGAGATCGAAATTGACGATGTTCCAGCCAATCAAAGCGTCAGGATCACGGCTTTGCACCCAATCAAAAAAGCGCTCCAGCAGCTGTTTTTCGGAAGCACAATAAATCAATTGGTAATTGATTTCTTCGTTGCGATGATCCAGTTCCAGCTTGCGGAGCAGGGCGTCACCAGTCCCGGGTGTAGGATCAGTGTGCTTGTCCAGCATGAAGACAATGTTGCCTGTACTACTGCTGGCGCCGATAGAGTAAATCTCAGACGTCGGTGCACGGGTTTCAATATCAATCGACATGGCATCGAGTTGTGGTAAATAGTCATTCCCGGTCACTTTCGGGTTGACTATTTCGACGTATCCGGCCCGTTCGATCAGAGTGCCCTGAGCTGTGAAGCCTGCATTGACAAATCGCTCCATCAGGTAGCGGTCTGTGGGCTTGATGTCTGATTCGCACAGTGCTGGAATCTGGTAGCGTGCATCGTTCAGTTGACGTTGCTGCTGAAAGTACAATGCATCGACAGCGCCGCCATCCATAACAGTGAGTTCAAGGGGCTTGCGAACTGCGCCCTGGAGTAACGCTGCCTGATCTGCCGTTGCCTGGAAATTGCGCTCTACAAAGCAGATTGCTTGTTGTTGCGGTACCTTGAGATATAGAGGTCCGCGATTACTGATCGCCCAGAATCCAAGATCCACTGCACCTCTACCTGCCGTTGTGGCACTATAGTGGCGGTCTCTCCAGTGCCTGGTCAATAAAAAACCCTTGACCAGATCTTCACGTTCTAGGCTGTTTCGCGACATGTAGCCTGAGATTTTCGATTCCCGAGCGATAGTGCGGTGTAGAATATCACGTGAAACGTTAACCAGCTTTCCTGTCAATCTGTCTTTTACCGATGCACCGATTTCTGCCCGGCATTCTGCTCCTGCAATTCGTCACCTTACTGGTTCTGTGGCTTAATCTTACTGGCGATCGTGAGGCAGGTGGTCTCGGCTCATTGATACCGGATTCGTCTTTGCTTCTGCGCGTGCTGTTGCCGTGCTTGATGTTCGGGGTTCTTGGGGCTCTCTGGTTTGCGGCTATTTCGCGCCATGCATCGGAGCGAGCGGTCACACGGCTCAAGGAATCGCATGCCAAGGAAAGGGAAAAACTGAAAGTGCAGGTCGAACGTGATCGCACAAAAATGGTTGAGCAGACACAAAAAGAAATCAGAAAACAGACACGCAGGGTCACCGGGAAGGCGAATCTGAAGGTTGGTTTTGCGTTTGCTTGTGCAGCTGCCGCGGGTGTGGTGCTGATTATTACGGAACTGATCACTCTAGGCATAATTACCATGACCACTGCGGGAGGTGCCATGGGCGGCTACTTATTGCGTGGCCGCCAAGCACGCAGCGATAGGAAGGTTACGCAGGCGACAAGCCGTGGAAACCGTGATTACATTGATACAGCAGAAGCCGACTTCATTGAGGTGGCGGATGAGGTTGAAGAACATTCCGGCAAAGATGCGAACGCCTCGCTACCGAGTGATGACAAGCAACCCAAGCTGATCAATCCCCCCGAATCAGACAACAGGAACAGGTAACCTTTGTAAGCTATAGATCTTTTTAAACTCTAAATTGCCCGTTAAAAAACTGCATCCACTTCGGCATCCTCAGGAAACCTGTTTAGTGCTTTTTTGGAATACACCAGCTCTCCATCGCGGACGATTTCGAATACGCCCCCTCCACCTTCAATCAGCTCAAACTCAACATCATCCAGGCCTTTCTTTTTTGCCAGTTCCTGCAACCGGTCTCTCACACGGAGAGCTTTTGGTTGGTAGTTTCACTGCATGCAATATTCGATAGATACTTTCATTTTCTCTCACGTTTTGGTCAAACGTCTATTCTACAACAAACACCTGCTGTCAGAAGTAAAGGCAGCAATACGGGTAATTCAGGCCAGAATACGATCCTGACGATATAGCCAGAAAGCCAGCATAAGCAGTAAGACAGCAAAGATCAGCGTTCCTGAAACAGAAAGCAGGATATGTAGCGTTTCCGGCGATTCACCCTTGGCGACTTTTTCCAGTAGTTTGTACTGGCTCATCATTGGCATTGCCATTATCAGGTTAGCAGATTTGATAGTCATGAACTGCAGCAGAAAGAACGGCGCCATTGGAATGACCATGAGAATGCCAAGATAGGTTTGAGCTTCTTTCGTGCTGCGAGTAAAGGCCGACACGGCTATCAACAGGCTCGTAATCAAAATGGTTAAAGGAAGCGCCAGTAAAAAAGCTTTTCCTATGGTTTTTGCATCCATTCTAATTACCGAGGAAAGTGCTTCTGAGGGGAAGTAATGGAATAGCAGTATCAGTGCGATGGCTGTCAGCGAGCCTGACAAAGTAACGAATGCAAGTGTTGCCAGGTATTTTCCCAACACCACCGAGGAACGGTTTATTGGCAGGCTAAGCAGCGGTTCCAATGAGTGCCGTTCACGTTCACCGGCTGTCGTATCAATGGCGAGATAAAACCCCCCCATAACCATCGACATGATAAGCAAAAAGGGTAGCATCGACGATAATATCTGAGCACCAGCACCCTCTGTTGATACATCCACCTGTTCCAGTGCGATGCTGTCAAATACCGTAGGGTCCAGCCCCCGGGCTTGCATACGCAAACTGTCAAGCGTGCGTTCATGTACGTTCAACAGGCTTGCGATCTTGCGCGCAGCCTTACTTGACTCCTTGTCAGCGTCATTGGCATAAAGTATCAGCGGGGCTGGCTGTCCTGTTTCAAGTTTGGCTCCATAGTCAGACGAAATCTCCAGTGCTACATTGATATCTCCATCACGAAGGCGATCTCTGAAGTTGTCTGGCGCTGCAACTGCATCGATATTGTTCTGGCGTAAAAAACTGACCAGGTTAGGTGCTTCTTCGACGTTAATCACTGGAAGCTCAGTGATTTCATCAAAGTCTATGCTCATCTGTTTGAAACCCGCAACCAGCGAGCCGGCTACCATTATCGGTAACAGAAGTGGACCGAACAACAGGGCATAGAACATTGTTTGGCGATCGCGGATGTTGTCCACTACTTCCTTTTTAAAGACGGAAAGGATGGACTTCATTGCGGGACTTCGCTTGTGTGTGTCGAAATTGACTGGGGGTTGACGGCTGCGACAAATGCATCTTCCAGATTAGTTTGCTTAGTATTTTTCAGAATGGAATCATGACTGCCGGAAATCGCGATACGACCATTGGAAATAATCGATATTTGATCGCACAGCGCTTCGACTTCCTGCATTATGTGACTGGAAAACAATACACAGTGGCCATCATCAGCAACCTGACGAATGATCTCTCGTAACCCCCGTGTAGCCATCACATCGAGACCGTTGGTTGGCTCATCGAGAATCAGCGTCTGAGGGCTATGAACCAGTGCCCGTGCCAGGCCCACTTTGGTTTTTTGTCCTTGGGAAAATCCTTCGGCACGGCGATCGATAAAACCTGCCATATCAAGCATTTCCACCAGCTGTGCAATGCGTTTCTCGGCCTGTTGGGGTGGCACGCCACAGATGTTGGCATAATAACGAACATTTTCTCGTGCCGTCAGGCGAGGGTAAATTCCAGCGTTATGGGGCATAAAGCCGATACTCTGGCGAGCCTGCAATGCATCTGCACCTATATCGTAACCATCAATACTGGCGTTGCCGCTGTCGGCTTTCATGAGAGTTGCCAAAATACGCAGGGTGGTTGATTTACCGGCGCCATTGGAACCCAGCAGCCCGGTTATTTTTCCGTCAGCTGCTGTAAAGCTGACTTTTTCGATAGCTTGTACATGCCTGCTTTCGCCACGGACCCGGCGTCCCTTACGCTTAAATGCTTTGCTCAGCGAGTCAACAACAATCATGGCCTTGGCCCGTTGGCATTTATGAAAAACGGTTCCGGGCGCAATCGTTCCAGGCAGCCGTAGTCAACATCTTTTGTGTTGCCACGATTGATAAAGTTTGCAACGACCGTAGGGCCGCAACCAAGGGCGATTTGCATATGACCTTGAAACGGGTTGACGATGTGCAGTGCATTCGGCATGTGTTCCGTCAATCTTTCACCATATGCTGGTGGAGTTACAGGATCTGCACTGCCAGACAAAATCAGTATGGGTTTGTCGCTTTTTACGGGTTCATGAAAGTCTTTATCAAGTACACCGGCCGGCCAGTCGCGACAATTGGCTTCCAGTGCTTCCAGCGGGGTTATGCCAAGGTAGGTATCAGCCAGTTTCTGTTTTTGTTCATTGGACAACTGCTTGATCAAAGGTTGGTCTTCTGTGCAAATCACCGCATTGTGCATACCGGATGCCAGAGATTGACCAAGATTTTTACTTTGCATATCTGCCTGGCGTGCAAATGGTGCAAAGTTGTCCTTGGCATAAGCTTCAAACAACATATTGGGCAAAATGGAAACACCATGACTGGAGTAGCTCAGCATGCGCATAGTCAATGCCAGGTGATTATCGTTGACTTTAAGAGTTTCTAATGTGCCAGTACTGAAATTTTCGAATCTGATGTCCTGTGGCTTCTCACGTAGTTTCACCAACAGGTCACGTACACCAGGACCCAAATCAGGGTACGCCTCATCGCAAGCGGCATCGTTGGCGCACCGTTCAAGCATTTGCTGGAAAGCGACTTCTGCATTTATGGAAAGATCAGGTCCGAGAGCAACACCGGGTGGCACTGCGGCATCCAGGGTCAGGGTGCGTACGTGTTGTGGAAAACGCCTCAAATAGTGCAGGGCAACGCGAGTTCCATAAGAAACGCCGTAAATATTCCATTGCTCAATTTCCAGACGCTGCCGAATAGTGTCCAGTTCGCCTACAGCAATACTGGTGGTGTAAAAACGCGGGTCACCGGGCAGTTGAGTCAGACACTCACGGCTGGTTTCGGCCGTAGCATCTGCATCGAACACGAGAATCTGCGATTGCTCTTCAGCCGCCGGGCAGCTTAGCTTGTTGGAACGACCGGTACCTCGCTGGTCAATTAGGTAGACATCGCGGTATTTGCTAATCGTGCGAAACGCCCCTTGAATTGCAGGCCAGGATTCAGACGCTGATTGACCGGGACCGCCAGCTATAAAAAGCAGTGGGTCCGCTTTTTTATTGGGTAGAGTCGCTGAAATGCGCGCGACATGGACGGGAATTTTTGCCAGATCAGGTTCATCCGGATTTTCTGCCAATTCAAATATTGCGCAGTTAGCACGAGTTTTAAAGCCGCTTGAAGGCGCGCTCAGTTCACAAGGCTGAAACTCTACAGTTTCATTGGCGAACAGCGGAGACAGCCCTGACAAAACAATGCCGGCTATGACGGCGATACAGTGTTTGTACATAAAACTAGGTGGGTTCGATGAGCACATTGCCGCGCGTGTGAGTCGCAAATGAGTTCGCAAACAAGTTCGCAAATGACCCGGAAAGTGAGTTCGACAATGAACCCCGAAATAAGCTTGAAAAGCAGCCCGTAAATCTGCGGTTGGCATCAGTCTCGCGATTTATACTTCTGGATATATTCTTTGCGGGCGCCACCGACCCAGTCGTCCCTCTCGATTCGTCCCGGGAATGCATCCAGTGCTTCTGTGACGCGGATAATATCATTTGCATCAAATTCAGCTATTTGCCGGAAGCTGGAGATACCCAGTTCGTTCAATGTAGTTTCCATCACTGGCCCTATGCCTTTGATTTTTTTCAGGTCGTCCTTTTCTTTTGGCGCTGTAAAAATGGGTGTACGTTTATCCGCAGGTTTAGCCACCGCGACTGCTTGTGAACGTTTGGTGCTCGTGCTTGCCTGACTTTTAGTTCTGGTGGCGGCAGGAACTTCAGCAATTCCGACACCGCCATCGCTCACTGCTCCCAAGTTTGCATCCAGAGGCTGCTTACTACGATCAACCGGCTTGCCTTTGTTGGCCGGGGTGAGTGGTTTTTTGTTGGACTCGCTACCAATGGCAACCCGAGTGAGCTCTTTTCGTAACTGTTCTATTGTAATTTTCTTGTTTCTGAGGTCAGCTTCCTGGCGATCAAGCTTGCCTCGCAGAACGTCCAGCTCCCGGTCATTTATCTTGCTGTCGTTAAGCAAAGCGCGCAGTTCTCTGATTTGTTTGTTCTTTGTATCCAGTGTTTTGGAGACTTCACTTAAATCGCGAACACGTTCGAGGCCAAGATCGCGCTCGATTGTCAGGCTTTGGACCTGCGACTGCAAACGTTTGAGCTCTACAGAATTTAATTTTTCATCATATTGATCGTTAGCTGGCAATTGCTCGATTTGGATTCTGTTGGAAAGTGCTTTATTCGCTTCCTTAAGCTGCTTATCGATCTGGCCAATTTTTTCCTCATATTGTCTGGCTTTAGCAGCAGTTCTGTCCAACTCCTCTCGAGTATTGGCAAGGGCGCTGTCTTTCTCCTTGAGTTTTGCTTCCAGTATCGCAAGTTTTTCTATCTGCGAACGCAGTGATTCAATATCTGCCTGTCGCTCGGCTACAAGGCCCTTAAGGCTGACAAACTGCTCCTGTTCGCGCTGCAGGTTTACAATTGTCTTCTCACGTTCAACCAGATTTTTCCGAAGTTCGCCTATCTCATCGGTTTGCTTTGCCAGCTTGTCATTCGCAGCTTTTTGTAAGGCTTCTACCTGTTTTTGAGTTTCCTTGGCTTTTGCATCTGCATCTTTGGCCAGAGCAACTTCTTGCAGGACTTTTTGTCGCTCACTTTTAGCCAGACTTTGAAGCTCGGCGTGGTGTGAGCGTTCCGTTTCAACCGTTCTTTCGAGTTGCTGGCACTGTGCAAGTGCTTGTTCCAGCTTGATGTTCAGTTCCTGAACTTCGGTTTGTTTTGCTTCTCTGTCCTTATTCAGATTCTCCTTTTGTTCTTGCAATGCATTGAGCTTTTCAGTGTTGGCGGCTAGCTTACGCTCAAGTTCAGTGCTTTTGCTTTTGTGGCCTGCGATATCGTTAGCCAACTGTTCATTGTCCGT
>CALLOA010000125.1 GCA_938005265.1 uncultured Granulosicoccaceae bacterium | reverse complement strand
CGAAGTGGCAGTATCAGATGAGCTTGCCGATGAATGTGTTGACACCATCGTCAGTGCTGCTCAAACCGGAAAAATTGGTGACGGTAAAATCTTTGTCGACACGATTGAACGGGCTGTGAGGATTCGTACGGGTGAAGAAGGAGACGATGCGCTTTGAGGGCACGCTGTGCTGTTCAGGACAGTCGCTGTTGTGAACAGCAGTTTGTAGTCTTGGGGGGAGCGGTTGTGATTTGGCATCGCGATTGAAGCGGGTATTCGCCATGTCGGGGCCGCCGTGAATACTTCCGGAATTAGGTAGCGCTTGCACAAAGCTATTTCGTGCGGCCTGATTTAAAATGGCAGCATGGACGATTCCAAAACCGTGAAATCCCGTCATATCCGGCTTAGTCAAGCAGCGCAGGGATATTCAGGCCAAAGCTGATTATCTCACCCGCGAACTGTTTGCGCTACGGAAAACGTAGCAGCTCTTGATAAAGCCATTCTGGTAATCGACCCAACCTTTAACCTGACCACCATCACGCCTAAACGCCACATAGTAGACCCTGATCGCAGGCTTATTCCCTATCAATCAGAGGTCTCGCAGATGCTTGGTGATAGCCCACATACTGCTCCTGAGATATGCGACAAGCTGATTGCCGCAGGACACCCATGCGAGACCTCAGACGAGCGCCGGATGCTGCGCGACAAGATAAAGAATCATTTAACGCGGAAGATTAAGCGGGGGTGGGTAGTAAAAGATGGGAGTCGCTACCGATTATCAGATGAATTGGTAGCGGCTAGTGTCTCTCAGCAGTAAGCCAGAGAGCCGCCAGCTTTGTTGTTGCCTTCCTTGCCAGTAGCCACAGAAATCGCGAGATACTGGTGATTTAGCGCAACGAGTCAGAATATCTCACCATTGCTACGTCGGCGAATATCTTCACGAAATGCCGCTTCGTTAGCGTAACGATCCATGTATTTATTATCCATCTGGCGAGTCTGGCCGCACTTCATACTGCGGAATCGTGAGAAAAACGACTCAGCCTGATTAGTGTTCTCGCCCTTAGGGCCGACTTAGTAAATTAACATTGTCAATATCAAAATATACATGCAAGCAAGATAATCAATAAAGCGCCGACTTTCACCATCTACGGGAATATGGTCTGGCAGCGGATGTGAAGAACACAGTTGAGCTGTATACTTGGTTATAGATTATCTCAAATAGAGCGGCGAAACGGCGATATAAAACATGCAACAATCTCAGAATATTAGTGGTCTTGAGATTCGCGAAGATCAGCTAGATTTGTTTCGAGCTGCACCTCGTAAAGAAAACGACTGTTATACAGTTGCGTCTTTGTTTTCGGGCTGCGGTGGCATGGATTTGGGCTTTGTTGGCGGGTTCAAGTTTCTGAATAAGATATATAAGAAACTTCCGTTTGAAATAACTTGGGCCAATGAGCTGAACAAGGCCGCCTGCCGAACTTACAGGAAAAATATCGGTGCTGAGATTATTGAAGGAGACATATGGGATCACATGTCTTCATTGCCTGAATATGCGGATGTTGTTATTGGAGGCTTTCCCTGCCAAGACATTTCAATAAACGGCAAGGGCGCTGGAATAAAGGGAGAAAGGAGCGGGCTTTACCGCGCCATGATTGAGGCCGTGAACGCTATAGAGCCTAAGATATTTATTGCTGAAAACGTCAAAGGGCTTCTTATGAAGTCTCGTGAAAGAGACCTTAGAAAAATAATGTCTGACTTCGAAAAGCTTGGTTATAACGTGGACGTTAAGCTCTACTCTACTGCCGATTATGGAGTGCCTCAGTCACGCGAAAGAGTTCTAATTATCGGCACGAAAGGACGCAAAAAGTTTTCCCCGCCGGAGCCAACCCACAGCGAAAACCATATAACGGCCAAAGAAGCAATTGATGACTTGAAAAACATCCAAGAATCTGAAGAATTCAGCCACATCTGGAGCAGAGCCAATAAAAGCCCAGAGCAAGGCAGTAGAATGCTGAAAGCTGACCGTCCAGGGTATACGATAAGAGCAGAATGTCACGGGAATATCCAATGGCATTACAGTCTCAAGCGCCGCATATCAATGCGTGAAGCAGCCAGAATTCAGTCATTTCCAGATAAATTTGTATTTGATGCAAAGTTGCGAGAAACGGAACGTCAAGTTGGCAATGCTGTGCCGCCTGTCTTTGCTTGGCATGTAGCTAATTCCGTAAAGCAGTACCTAGATAAACACTAGGCACGGCTTTGCATGGATTCTGACTCGTTTGAAGCTTTCCTTGATCGTCTTTGTAACACTCTCACTAAAGAAGCGCAGCAAGCTCGTTTTAAAAGCTCTAGCGAATTTGAAAATAGGGTTCGCGAACTGTCTGACTCCCTTCTTAAGAACCATGGCGTTGAAGTAGATTTCAACCCGCACCCTCAAGCCTTCCCCGATGTTGCTCTTGGCATTTACGGAATCGAAGTCAAGTTTACAAATTCGGACACGTGGCGAAGCGTTGCCAATAGCGTCCTAGAGACTAATCGAATTGAAGCAGTTACCGAGGTTTACATAGTTTTTGGCAAGATGGGCGGGTCTCCAGAGGCGAGATGGGGTCGCTATGAAGAGAGCGTTATGCATGTCAGGACTTCGCATGTTCCACGGTTTGAGGTCGAAATAGGGGCGTCTGAGTCACTATTCAGTCTTATGAGTGTTGCCTACGATGATTTTCGCGCCCTGCCGATGCACGAAAAAATGAAGCACATCAGACAATACGCACGAGAACGGCTTCGTCCTGGTGAGCGCCTTTGGTGGCTTGGAGATGCTGAGGACGATGAAGGACATACGCTGCCAGCTCAGGCACGCTTATACACAAAGTTGCCGCAAGACGAAAAGCTCAGGCTTCGTGCCGAGGCGGTTTTGTTGTGTCCGCAGATAGTTAACTCTGGCAGATCGCGAGACAAGTACGATGATGTTGTTCTTTATCTCATGACTTATCACGGCGTTGTCTGCCATCAGGCTAGAGATTTGTTTTCGGCAGGCAGTGTCGCCAACCCTAAAAATGACAATGCTGGTGGCATATACATAGAGCGTGCATTGAAACTAATAGAGCCAAATATTTTAGAAGCAGCGGCTAGCATGGATGACTCTCTGTTTGAAGAATACTGGGGCGAGCGGGTTGGCAAAGAGAAGCGGATTGCAGAGTGGCTTAAAAGAGCTGATTCATTTGCAAAGGACTGGAAGCCCTCTGAATCGCTATTTTTGACAAATAACTCAGATGATTCATCAACTTAGCTCTTGTGCAACAGCTACATATTTCCGAATACTTCCATGTAGGCTAATCTGCCGCGTCCTGCGGCAGGTACCCCGTCATAACGAATCCCCACTCCCTTCGCTGAATGGCAGCTTTTTGGGGTGTGTTTTTTGGAGTGTGCTGTTCAGGACAGTCGCTGTTGCGAACAGCAGTTTGTAGTCTTGGGGGGAGCGGTTGTGATTTGGCATCGCGATTGAAGCGGGTATTCGCTATGTCGGGGCCGCCGTGAATACTTCCAAGTAGGCCGACTATGTAGTTCACCCTGTATAACTCATCAAATGCTGTAATAGCAGTGTATTGTGGGTAATTGATGTCTGAGAAATTGCAAGGTTTTGTTAAAATACAGTAGGAACCTTGCAATATCGGACCGGTAAATGAAGCCAAAAATCGACGCGGCATCAAGCGCTCGAAGTCAGCATCAAATGTTCGACACTGAGGGCCCAGCGCTGTCTGATTTCATCAATATGAAACATCCGTTGGTGACGATGGCGGATCGTATGGAGTGGGAATTGTTCGAAAACCATTGGCAACAACAGTTCAGTGGTGCTGGTGGACCGATGGCGAATTCAGGACGACGTGTCGCCGGATTGTTGATGCTCAAACACATGGAAGGATTGTCGGATGAGCGTCTAATGGCGGCGTGGGTGACGAATCCGTACTTCCAGTATTTTTGTGGTGAGACCCATTTTCAGCACAAACCACCGGCGGACCCGACATCGTTGATTCGTTGGAGGCAGCGCCTGGGTGAAGAAGGCATGGAATGGATGCTGACGACAGTGCTGGAGAGTGCGGAGTCAAGTGGCATTGTAGAGAAGCGCAGTCTGAGTCATTTATGCGTAGATTCCACGGTGATGGAGAAACACATAGAGCATCCGACTGATAGTGGATTGCTGGAGAAATTGCGGGTGAAGCTGGTTGAGTTCATGCAGCAGCATGAGTTGAGCATTCGGCAGACGTATTCGCGACAAGGACCAAGGGTGGCACAACAAGTTGGCCGTTATGCTCATGCCAAACCGTTCAAACGGATGCGCAGGAGTTTGCGAAAGCAATGCACTTGGGTGGGTCGATTGCTACGTGAGTTAGAGCGACAAATGGATGTATTGCCGGAGTTGGCAAAACCGAAAGCCGAGTCTTTACTGGAGAAAGGCAAACAATTATTGGCCCAGGTGAAGAATCCAAGAGCAAAGAACAAACTGTATTCATTGCATGAGCCGGATGTTGATTGTATATCGAAAGGAAAAGCGAGAAAGCGCTACGAGTTTGGTACCAAGGTCGGAATAGCGAGCACGCAGAAAGAAGGGTTTGTTGTTGGCATAAGAAGTTATCCGGGCAATCCGTACGACGGACACACGTTGGATGATTTGCTGCAGCAAGCAGAGACACTGACGTCAGTATCGGCAAAGACAGTTGCAGTCGATTTAGGTTATCGGGGACATCATGATACGGAAGCTGAGATTATCCATCGTGGAAAGAGATTGAGTAAACGCCAAAAGAAGCGTTTGCGCCGTCGCAGTGCCTTGGAAGCAACGATAGGCCACATGAAAGTAGACGGTATGCTCGACCGGTGTCATCTCAAAGGAACACAAGGAGATGCAATCCACGCCATACTGTGTGGAGTGGGACACAACCTGAGATTGATGCGCAATTATTGGAAGAAGCTTTATTTTTGGCTGATATTTGCACTGGGGTATCGGTCAAACCTGGCTAAAGTGGGATAGCGTTCGCTACTGACTATCAATGGGAGCCAGAAAAGTATGAAGGATAGTCAGAAATTAATGGTTTTCAAAAGTCATGCAGGGTGAACTATGTAGGTAAATCTGCCGCGTCCTGCAGCAGGTATCCTGTCATCATGAATCCCCACTTCCTTAGCTGACTGGTATCTTTATGGGGGTCTATCTTTTCGGGTGTTTGGCATCGCTATGGGAGCGGGCATTCGCCATGTCGGGGCCGCCGTGAATACTTCCGTGTAGGCTAATCTGCCGCGTCCTGCGGCAGGTACCCCGTCATAACGAATCCCCACCCCCTTCGCTGACTGGCAGCTTTTTGGGGTGTGTTTTTTGGAGTGTTTAAGTCCGGGGAGATTTTTTAGCCTGGGGTTTTTGACCTTGGACTAGGGATGTATTGGTCGGGATGAGAGGATTTGAACCTCTGGCCCCTGCCTCCCGAAGACAGTGCTCTACCAGGCTGAGCTACACCCCGAAGCCGGTGATTTTATTCGAACATCCAACGCTTGGCAATTTCGATAGCCAATCAGCTAAACCTCGCCAATAGCGTTGCCATAAGACGCCAGAATTCATTCCACGCCCGGTTACTTGTGGGGCCGATCTCAGGTATTGACCGGCTCACGTTCGCGCAGAGCAACTTCCTCTTGTTTGCGTGCCTGGTATTCAGCACTGCGATCCTGTTCCGGGTGGTCTGCTTCTGGCCAGCCCTGAGCGTGTCTGACCAGCAGGTCAGCCAATCCGTCGATGATGTCCGGGCTATCATTCAGGCAGGGAATGTAGTTAAAATTTTCCCCTCCGGCGTGTTCAAAATATTCCCTGTTTTCCTCGTTGATTTCTTCGATAGTTTCGAGACAATCCGCTGAAAATCCAGGACACATAATGTCAATGGATTTGACTCCCTGTTTTGGTAATTGCTTCATGGTTTCATCACAATAGGGCTGCAACCAGGGTTCACGCCCGACACGCGATTGGAAAACGACTTTTATTTTATCTTCAGCAATGCCCAGTTCCTCGCGCAACAGTCTGGTGGTTTTATGGCATTGGCAATGGTAGGGGTCACCGTTCAGTAAATAGCGCTTCGGGATTCCGTGGTAGGACGTGACTAACAAATCCGCCTGGCCGTTCTCACTCCAGCTTTTGCGCACGCTGGCTGCCAGTGCCTTGATATATTTTTCTTCGTCGACATACTGATTGATAAAACGTGTTTCGGGAATCCAGCGCGTGCGTTGCAGCCGATTGGTGACTTCGTCGAATACGGATGCCGTGGTCGTTCCCGAGTATTGCGGGTACATGGGTAACACCAGCATGCGCCGAACATGTTGGCGCTCGAGCTCGGCGATGGCTTCATCCATTGAAGGGCTGCCATAACGCATTCCCAGTACAGTCACCACATTATCACCAAGGCGTTGCTGTAATGCACTTTGCAAGGCGGCTGTCTGTTTTCTGGAAATTGATAATAGCGGCGAGCCTTCAGTATCTGACCAGACTGAGCGGTACGCTTCAGCACTGCGTTTGGGCCGAATTCGCAGAATGATTCCGTGCAGTATCATCCGCCACAACCAGCGAGGCAGTTCGATAATTCGGGGATCACTCAGGAATTGAGCAAGGTAGCGTCTGACCTCGGCTGTCTGAGGTGCGTCCGGCGTACCCAGATTGGCTATCAGTATGCCCATGCGCTCAGGGTTGGCGTGGTCGTAGTCGGGTTGACCCAGGTATTTCATAAGATCTGCAGCGAGGTTGTGTACGGGGTAATGTATTAAATTGCTTATTTGTCGGCAAAAAGTCGATCTATTTCGAAAATATTCAGGAAACAGGCGTGTTTCAGGCATTAGCCCGATCTTCTATTGAAAGCAGGCGGTTTTGTGCTGCAGCCTGTGGCGTCGAGCCAAAAACTGGCGTACCATTGCGCGCAAATGGCCTTACGGGTCTTGAACTTGATTATACGTCAACTGATAAGTATCTCTTTACGGGTTTTCTGCCGGGCTGCTGAAGTCCATTCAACCCTTCCAAAGAACCCGGGCGGTTCAATTTTCTACCTGCAGCACTCTTACACCTTGTTACGAAAACTTCACCTAAATGGGTTCGGCCGATCGGCGTCTTTGCGGACGTTGGGAGCTGTTGTTAGCTAATGTCTGTCAGCGTCGCAATCGTCAAAGAAACGCTACCCGGTGAACGCCGTGTGGCACTTGAGCCGGGTGTCGTAAAAAAACTCCTGGCACAGGGCGGGTTCAATTTCCGGCTGCAACACGGCGCAGGTCTCGCTGCAGGTTTTGTCGATGCCGACTACCCGGGTGTTGTGGTTTGTGCTGATTATGAAAGCACTGTTCAAAGTGCTGACATTGTGCTTCAGGTGAATGCACCCAGAGTTGCACAGGCAGAGCTTATGCAAACTGGCAGTCTTTTGGCCACTACTCTGCTTCCATACGATAATCGCGATTTGATGGAGTTGTTGGTAAGCCGCCGGATCACCGGCCTGGCGCTTGAACTTATGCCGCGGATTTCGCGCGCTCACTCGATGAATGTCACATCATCCCAAGGCACAATCGCGGGTTACAAGGCAGCTTTGCTGGCTGCTGAACTATCACCACGGCTATGGCCCATGGTGACAACACCGGCAGGCACAGTCCGGCCGAGTACCGTTGTTGTGGTCGGCGCGGGGACTGCGGGATTGCAGGCAATTGCCACAGCCCGGCGCCTGGGTGCCAGAGTTGAAGCCTATGATATTCGACCATCGGCCTTTGAGCAGGTGGAATCACTCGGCGCCAAGATGATCGAGACCGGCATCGATGTTCATGGTACTAGCGGGCATGGGCGGGTGTTAACGGAAGCGGAGCGTGAACAGCAACAGGAAGTGCTGGCAAATGTGTTGTCGCGTGCTCATGCAGTAATTTGTACGGCGGCGCTACCAGGGCGTTCAGCGCCGAGAATCATTACGACAGCGATGGTTGAAGGCATGCCACGAGGTGGCATAGTTGTGGATATTGCAGCTCGCAGTGGCGGTAACTGTGAGCTGACTGAGCCGGGTAAAACAGTCTGGCACGGTGACAAACGTATTGTTGGTGCTGTTGATCTTGCCAGTGCCGCTTCAGTTCATGCCAGTGAGCTGTATGCTCGCAACATGTTCCACCTGTTGAATTTTCTAGTCAAGGATAGCGCTCTGCAGCCCAACTTCGATGATGAAATTATGCAGGAGATTGTTGTCACTCATAAAGGAGAGGTGCTGCACGAGCCCACTGCGCGTATGCTGGGGCTGGAATCTGATGAACACTCTGGCGATGAACACAGCGCAGCAGAATCGTTGTCCAAAGGTACTACCAGCGAGAATGCAGAAAAGAAACCTGCCAGAAAATCGCGGCCCAAGAAAAACAAAAACCTACAGCAGCCCGATAACACGGCCGACTGGGTGGATACCGATGAAGAGGCTTTTCCGGATGTAAACCAGGCCCCAGTTTCCGGCAAACCTGACGGTAAAGCCTCCTGAGACGCAACGAAATCCTATGGAAAGTCTTTTTGCCTTTTATATCGTTCTGTTAGCTGCGTTTGCGGGTTACGAAGTTATCTCGCGAGTTCCTACGGTGCTACATACGCCTTTAATGTCCGGTTCCAACTTTATCCACGGAATAGTTATTGTTGGTGCGATTATCGTTCTTGGTCAGGCGCAGGGTGGTTTGCAGATTGTTGTCGGCATGCTGGCGGTAATGATGGCTGCTGCCAATGCCGTTGGTGGATATATAGTGACGGAACGTATGCTCGAGATGTTTAGAGCTAATGCAACTGAATCGGAAGAGGGCAGTGAAGAATCATGAGTGATTTTTCGCTGAATGGGTTGATGTCGGTGGTCAATCTGGCCTACTTTTTTGCTGCCGCCATGTTCATGTTCGGACTCAAGGCAATGAGTTCGCCGGTGCGAGCCCGCCGCGGCATTGTCTGGGCCGGCATCGGCATGTTGCTCGCCACACTGGTAACTTTCATGCACCCGGCGGTTGATCGAAATTACATTCTGATTATCGTCTCCCTGTTGGTAGGCGGCTCTCTTTCCTATCTCTACGCTACTCGCGTGGAAGTCCGTGACATGCCGCAAATGATTGCGCTGTACAACGCTATGGGCGGTGGTGCCGCAGCTTGTATTGCGATAGTGGAACTCACCAAGCCAGAACTGCGCGGCAATCTGTTGCAGGCATTGGCGGTAATCGGCGGGTTGTTGGGTAGTATCGCTTTTACAGGCTCATTGCTCGCCTACTGGAAGCTCAAGGGCAGTATCACCAAAATTCCTAAATTCAGTAATTTACAGGTTATCAATCTGGGTATCATTCTGATTGCTCTGTTACTGGCATTACTACTGAGCTTCTCCAATGGCGCTCACCCGATATTGCTGCTGGTCTTTTTTATCCTGGCACTAATCAGCGGCGTGTTAATAACGCTACCGGTGGGTAGCTCCGACATGCCGGTTATCATCTCATTGTTTAATGCGATGGCCGGGCTGGCTGTGGGTTTTGAAGGCTTTGCACTTGAAAATCCGGCAATGATGGTTGCCGGTGTCGTGGTCGGGGCCTCGGGCTGGATGTTGACGCGTCTCATGGCCAAGGCCATGAACCGTCCGGTCGCCAACATTCTGTTTAGCGATACCGCTTTCTTCAAACAACTTGAGACTCATAGCGATGCAGTTGATCAGACTGTCGCTGCAAAGTCTGTCTGGGATCAGGACAGCGAGGAAGCGCTCAGTATCGATGCACACGACGCGGCGGCTGATCTGGCTTACGCCGAGCGAGTCGTTATCGTACCGGGTTATGGTATGGCTCTGTCGCATGCGCAGCAAAAGCTCTGGGAATTTACCGAGTTGCTGGAAAAACGCGGCGTCAAGGTCAGTTTTGCGATACATCCGGTTGCCGGCCGAATGCCAGGGCATATGAACGTCTTACTGGCCGAGGCGGGTGTGCCCTACGAAAAAATTGTTGATATTGATGATATCAATGCGGAATTTTCAAGTGTGGACGTCGTTTTGGTCGTTGGGGCCAACGATATTACCAATCCGGCGGCTAGAGATGATGCTGAGAGTTCGATCTACGGCATGCCGATACTTGATGTTGATAAAGCCAATCATGTAATTGTGATTAAGCGCGGTCAGGGTAAAGGTTTCTCCGGAATCGATAATTCCATGTTTCTTGGCAGTAATACCCGCTTGTTGTACGGTGATGCAGCGCGAATGATACAGACCTTGATATCGGAGGTCAGGGACATCGGTGATTGAAACCTGAAAGTCAACAGCTGATACGCACTTTTCGTGTCTTTTTTTTTCTCCAACAGCATTGTTATGCACACCGGCAAAAAAAAATTGAACCACGGCACAAAATGATGTATTGGGTGCAAGTCTGAATTAAATTAACCTCATAAGTTGTTGAAAATAAAGACCATATCGAAATTGCTCATTTTTTGGACAAAATCGGTATCACCCCTGAAAAATAGGGTTTTTTGGTCAATTTTGCAGTTGGTCCACAAGGTTATCCACAGATTCTGTGGATAACAGATCAGTCTCACGTATGCTGTTGTTTTAGTGCCAATAGAGTGGCGATTCAGAACCTGCTACTACGCTCCTTTTATGTACGACGAACCTGTGAAAACGGCTGAATCGGGAAGCTTTCTGTAATGCCGACCGAAATTCTTGAGCCCGAATGCCAGCCTGTGCTTGATGGCCTGCCTGACGACGGCTTGTCACTGGACGATCACGAACAGGATGTTGTTGGTACGGCGTTTGTTCAAGTTGCGGTAAATTCACCTCTTTACCGCTTGTTCGATTATGCCTGGCCCTATCAGCAGGTGGCGTTGCCTGGCCAGCGAGTCACAGTACCGTTTGGCAGGCGTTCGGTAATCGGAATCATTATCAAGGCGACTGATTCCACCGAGGTGCCGGCGGCTAAAATTCGGCGAGTTGCACGCGTGCATGAAGCTGAGCCCTTGATACCCGGTGACTTGCTTGAGATTCTGCGATGGGCAAGCCGGTATTACCAGCATCCACTTGGTGAGGTCCTGGCAACTGCCTTGCCCGCAAATTTACGCAAAGGAGAGCCGGCTGAGCAGCTCAAGGTTGAGCTCTATCGTGTGACTGCAACATGTCCGCCGACCGAGGCTCCTGGGCGTGCCCCGATACGTGCCGCATTGCTGGAGCAAATCCGCGAATCGGGTGGCGGCGGTATTGAGGGTTCGAGATTGTCCAGTATCTCGCGTGGTTGGCGCCGCCCATTGAATTCGCTGATAGAGAAAAAATACGTCGAGCGGTTTGAACGTGAGGAGTTACCGGTTAACCGGGCTGTTGATCAGCCAAAGCAACTCTCGGACGAGCAACAGCTGGCGTTTGCCGCGGTCAGCGGCGCATTGGGTGCTTTCAGTGCATGGCTACTCAACGGTGTCACCGGTAGCGGCAAAACAGAAATCTATCTGCAATTGATCGATCAGGTTCTCAAAGGAGGGCAGCAGGTACTTGTTCTGGTGCCGGAAATCAGCCTGACACCGCAATTGTTGCAACGTTTTCAGCGCCGCCTGGATGGTTGTCTCGTCAGCCTTCACTCTGCCATGAATGACGCGGAACGCACGCAGAACTGGTTGCTTGCGGCACGCGGTAAGGCCGATGTCGTGATCGGCACGCGTTCCGCAGTGTTCACACCCATGCCCCGATTGGGTCTGGTGATCATTGATGAGGAGCACGATGCTTCGCTCAAACAGCAGGATGGTTTTCGCTATCACGCACGTGACTTGGCACTGTTGCGTGCGCGGGAGCGTCAAGTGCCTGTTTTATTAGGTAGTGCTACGCCTTCTCTGGAAAGCTTGCACAACGTCGAAGTAGGGCGTTTTTCAGAATTGTTACTTACACGTCGGGCGGCCAACGCCATGCCTCCCGATATCGCACTGCTGGATATCCGCCGGCGTGGTCTTCAGGAAGGCATGTCCGATCGTCTGATTGATCGCATGAGAGAGCATCTGCAAGCCGATGGCCAGGTGCTGATATTTCTCAATCGCCGTGGTTTTGCCCCGACTCTGATTTGCAACGATTGCGGCAACACGGCAATTTGTAACCGTTGTGATGCCAATATGACCGTGCATGCGCGTCTCAATCGATTACGTTGTCATCACTGTGGTGCCGAGCGTGGTATTCCGGCAGTGTGTGAATCCTGCGGTTCAGCGCGTGTTGATCGAGTCGGCTATGGAACAGAACGCATTGAAGAAGCCTTGAATACCTTGTTCCCGGAATATCTGGTGCTGCGAATTGATCGTGACAGCACACGGCGCAAGGGAGAATTACAGAAACACCTGCATGCTGCTACCACCGGTGAGGCGCGTATTCTGGTTGGTACCCAGATGCTTGCCAAGGGCCATCATTTTCCGAATGTCACCTTGGTGGGTATTATCGACTCTGACCGTGGCCTGTACGGTACAGATTTTCGTGCAGCTGAACAGATGGGGCAGTTGATCATGCAGGTGGCTGGCCGTGCTGGCCGTGAGCAACGGCGAGGATCGGTGCTGGTGCAAACCCGTACACCGGATAATCAGTTATTGCGTACACTGGTGTTTGAAGGCTATGACAAATTCGCACGTGCCTTGCTGGCTGAACGCAAGGAAGGAGGCTTGCCTCCTTATACACATGTGTGTCTGTTGCGAGCCGAGGCCCAAACGGCAAATATACCTGCAAATTTTCTGGGCAAGATCGCGGACTTTTTGCAAGCTTATACGTCACAACAGCAACCGTTGCGACAGAATTCGTTGCAACAGCACTCAACACCGATTGATCAAAACCCTGTTGAAGACAACAGTGAAGGTCAGTTGCAGTGGTTCGGCCCCGTGCCTGCGCCAATTGAGAGGCTTGCAGGTCGCTATCGATCACAATTGCTTGTCATTGCTGCGCGCCGTTCTATATTAAACAGTGCTATTGTTGCAGTGCAGGAGCAGTTATCAGGCAGTGCGGATGCAAGGCGGGTTCGCTGGTCTATTGATGTTGATCCGGTCGATTTGTTTTGACTGCAGTTCCTGATTTGAGGTTTTCGTTCGGGCTGCTTTTTTACAAGTATTCCGGTTTGATTCCTGGTAACTTTTTTGCAAAACAAATTAATTGTATCGGACTTGACTCTCTTGACTTGTGGTCTATAACTACTACTCAGGGCAAGTCTTGCCATCAGCTATCAGCAAACAATGCTGGTTTTCGTTTTGGGTGAAATGATTCATGGGTTCAAGCTCCAGTTCAGAACCAATCAGTCACAAATTCCTGGTTATGCTTCTCGGCCTGCTGATCGGGTTTGTTATCGGTTTTGTTGTGCTGCTTTCACGCTTGCCGGTTGATGATTCACTGGCCAATTTCCAGGCGCGCGACACATTCAGGCTTCCGGTTGCGAAAACCGAGCAGGAGCAGTACAGGTTCTACGAAGTTCTGCCCAGCCAGATAGAAAGGCCGTCGGCGCGCGTCGAGCTTAGCGATACGCAGCCTGAAATCCGGGTGGTAGAACGCAACCAGAACCTGCCAGCTGTTAATTCCCGGGTTATAACGCCGGCGACGCGCGCGGTTCCTGCAAATGCACAGGTCCTGGGTGGCAATGTTTATACCGAGGTGCCTGCAAGCTTCAAGAACGAGCAGTCGTTCTATCTACAGGCTGGAAACTTCAATGATGCGCAAGCTGCACAAGCAATGCGCGCACAAGTGCTCCTACTGGGGCTGCAGGCCTTTGTTGTTCAGCGTGAAGAGCCCGGCGGCGGAATACGTCACCGTGTCAGAGTCGGGCCCTACCAGGCACTGGATCTGTTGACCGAGGCCAAGAAACGACTAAAACGTGGTGGTATACGCTACGAGATCGTCCGTGTTACCGGCTGAAAACCGAAACTACAGGGCCAGTGAGCGAGAAGTATTTGCGCTGGCAAGCTGGCTACCGATGTAACCAGCCCGCTCCATTGTCTGGCTTCACTTTGGTCTTCACTCTGCTCCCATCCGGTGTCAGTTTAACGCTGTTTCAGCTCAAAACCGTCAGCTGTATCAACAACCTCATAACCCAGAGCCGCCAGCTCGTCGCGAGCAGCGTCGGCTGCCGCCCAGTCCTTGTCAGCGCGAGCTTGCTGGCGTTGTTTTGCCAGTGCCACTACTTCCTTGGGCAATTCTTCTTGAGCAGGCGGCTGCCATTGTGCAAGTTGTAAACCGAAGACCTGGTCAAATCTGTCCATTGTGGCGCGTTTTACGCCACTGGGTAATCCCGATTTAATCAGTTCCCAGCTCAGAGCAATCGCCTGCGATGTATTCAGATCATCGTTAATGAACGCCATGAACCTTTCCACGAACCCGGCATCGGGCTCGCCATTGGTATCCCAGCTGAGGTAAGTCTCACGCATGCGCCCGAGTGCGGTTGCTGCACTATCAAGATTGTCCCAGCTAAAGGTGATATCGCTGCGATAATGTGCCAGTAGACACAGGAACCGATAAGCCATTGGGTCGTATTGGCGGTCAATCAGGCTTTGCATGCGCAGAAATTCGCCAGATGATTTCGACATTTTCGATTTGTCAGTCTGCAAAAAGTAGCCATGCATCCAGTAGTTGGACAGCCGGGTACCGTAGCAGGCCTGGGACTGTGCGATTTCATTGCTATGATGAATCGGAATGTGATCCTTGCCGCCACAATGGATGTCAAATAGCGGCCCCAGATATTTCGCAGCCATGGCTGAGCATTCAATATGCCACCCGGGAAAGCCTTTACCCCACGGGCTGTCCCATTCCATTTGCCGCTGTTCATCTGCCGGGCTGAATTTCCAGAGGGCAAAGTCTGTAACACTGCGTTTTTCACCCTGGTCGACGCGCGCGCCCGCTTGCAGGCCTTCGCGGTCAAGCCGGGCCAGATAGCCATAATCGGGGTCCTTTGCGGTATCGAAGTAGATGCCATCTGATGTGGTGTAGGCCAGCCCTTTGGCCTCAATCTGCTGAATACCTTCGATCTGTTCAGCAATATGATCGGTTGCCTTGCACAGCACAGTGGGCGAAAGCACATTCAAGTGTTGCAGGTCTTCCAGAAAGGCTTCGGTATAGATTTCGGCAATTTCCCAGGCGGTTTTGCCGGTTCGACGTGCGCCGGCTGCCATTTTGTCTTCACCATCGTCCGCATCCGATACCAGATGGCCGACATCGGTAATATTGACTACATGGCGGACTTCAAAGCCGTTAATTTCCAGTGTACGGCGTAAAACATCTTCAAATACATAGGTGCGAAGGTTGCCAATATGGGCATAGTTGTACACCGTTGGGCCACAGCAGTAGAGCCCCGCCTTGCCGGTTTCGATCGGCTCGAAGTCGCGCAGACTGCGTGTGTAGGTGTCATAGAGTTTTAGTGTCATGGATAACCTGGCAAATCTTCAACTAATGTATTTAATGCAATTTCGATACAATGTTTATTGTGGTGTCAGGCGTGCGATTGCGCAATGAATACTGCTGAATTGACTCGCCAGGACGTTTAAATCAAATCACAGCCGTGTCTGCAGAATCACAAGAATCACCGGACTTTGACTATCGCGTATGGCGCGACTGCCTCGCGCAGACGCTATTGCGTGATCGTCATCGCCTGCGACGTGAGCTTGATAGCCTGCGTGCACAGGCAAAAAAGCAGGTTGAAAGCAAACATCAGGGCAAGCAAAAATTCGAAAGTAACAAGTCGCGCTGGTGGGCCCGATATGAGTCTTCCATGCGTTTGCGGTCGCAGCGTGAGCAGTTGTTACCGCAGCCAGACTACGCCGTGGCGGCCAATCTGCCGGTTGTGTCGATGCGTGAAGAGATTATCGACACTATCCGCAGCAACCAGGTGGTGATACTTTGTGGCGCAACCGGCTCCGGAAAAACGACACAACTGCCAAAGATGTGCATTGAGGCCGGCTGTGGTGTGGACGGGTTTATCGGTCATACACAGCCGCGCCGATTGGCTGCCCGCAGCGTGGCTACGCGCATCGCCGAAGAACTTGGCACAACAGTCGGTGAGGGCGTGGGCTTCAAGATTCGCTTCACTGACCAGGTCAGCGACACATCACACATCAAGTTGATGACTGATGGCATTTTGCTCGCTGAAATACAGAACGACCCCTTTCTTAATCAATACGACACCCTTATCGTCGATGAGGCGCACGAGCGCTCACTGAATATCGACTTCCTGCTGGGTTGCCTGAAAAGATTACTGCCCAAGCGGCCCGAGCTGAAGGTAATCATCACGTCTGCGACCATTGATCCCCAGAGTTTCTCGCGGTATTTCGATAATGCTCCGGTGATACTTGCGGAAGGCCGCAGCTACGCGGTTGAAACACGCTATCAACCGTGGATGGAGGAAATTGCTGATGACTCTGATGATTCTGTCGCAACTGAATCGGGCACTATGGTCAGTGCTGTTATCGATGCTTGCGAGACCTTGCTCCAGGAACATTATGGCGACATCCTGGTTTTTTTATCAGGTGAACGCGAAATTCGCGAGCTGGCTGAGGGCTTGAGAAAGCATGCTGCGCGTTCGAAAGGTTTGCGTGGTGCCGATGTGCTGCCGCTGTTCGCTCGGCTGTCGAACGCAGAACAGAACCGTATTTTTGAAAAGCACACACGGCCGCGGATTGTGTTGTCGACCAATGTGGCGGAAACCTCGCTAACCGTACCCGGAATTCGCTCGGTCATTGATACCGGGCTGGCGCGCGTGTCACGCTACAGTGTACGCGGCAAAATGCAGCAACTACCGATCGAGAAGATTTCGCGTGCTTCGGCTGACCAGCGTAAGGGTCGTTGCGGCCGAGAAGCACCGGGTATTTGTATCCGTTTGTACGATGAGGAAGACTTTGAAGCGCGTCCTGCTTTCACAGAACCTGAAATATTAAGAACCAATCTGGCTTCTGTCATATTACAAATGGCCGCGATGAAGTTGGGCCGAATCGAAGACTTCCCGTTGATAGAGCCGCCTGAAGGGAAATTCATAAACGACGGCTATCGAACCTTGCAGGAGCTGGGAGCACTGGATGACAAGCGCGGCTTGCGGCCACTAGGGCGGCAATTGGCGCGTTTGCCAATCGACCCGCGATTGGCACGCATGCTTCTGGCTGCTCAGGATGAAGGCTGTGTGGCGGATATTCTCACCATTACCAGCGCTCTGTCGGTTCAGGATCCACGCGAACGCCCGTTTGAAAAACGTCAGCAAGCCGATGAGCTGCATGCAGAATTCAACCACGACGCTTCGGATTTCCTGGCCTGGTTAGCTTTGTGGGATTTTGTCCGTGTGCAACGTAAGGCATTGTCGGGTTCGAAATTTCGCAAAATGTGCCGTCAGCGTTTTCTCTCACCGGTGCGGCTGTTTGAGTGGATGGAGGTACGACGCCAGCTTGAGGCCTTGTGTCGGACGATGAAAATTCGTACCCGAGCTGTCACGGTGCCTGATAAGCCGCAACGTACTGTGAGTAAAGGTAAGAATAACAAGGTTGATGCAACTTCAAAGTCGTCGGCGCACGTGAGCCTTGACTCTAAAACAGTGAGAGTTAATGCAACAGAGCCATCTTTCGATAATATTCATCGTGCCTTATTGAGCGGATTGCTGGTTAATGTTGCCGTGAAAACCGATACCCATGAATATCTCGGTACACGTAACCGCCGCCTGCAAATATTCCCGGGCTCAGGTCTTTTCAAGACCGGGCCGAAATGGATTATGGCAGCTGAGATAAGTCAGACGACCAAGGTATTTGCCCGTCAGGTCGCCAAGATTGATCCGCTGTGGGTGGAGCGTGCTGCCAGTCACCTGCTGCAGAAAACCTACCGTGATCCTCACTGGCAGAAAAAAACCGGACATGTGGGTGCGTACGAGCAATCAACCCTTTATGGGCTGATAGTCAACGCCAAGAAACGCGTGAACTACTGCCCGATCAATCCGCAGGAGTCGCGCACACTATTTATTCGCGACGGGCTGGTGCCCGGGGCCCTGTCCACGAGAGGTAAATTCCTGCCACATAACCTGGCCTTGGTCGATGAGGTGGAAGAGCTTGAGAACAAGTCACGTAGACGTGATTTACTGGTAGACCCGGAAGATCTCGTGGCTTTCTACAATGATCTGATTCCTGAAGATATTAATTCTACTGCCACTTTTGAAACCTGGCGCCGTGAGTTTGAAAAAGAAGCGCCGCGGGGTCTGTTCTATTCGCGAGACATGGTGCTGGCCGGTGAATCGGCGGATGTTACGGTTGAGCAGTTTCCTGAAGTGCTGGATTTCGGCAACGCAGCTTTGCCATTGAAATATCACTTTTCGCCCGGCGCTGTGGATGATGGTGTGACGTTGGTAGCGCCTGTCAGTCTTATAAACCGTATTGATGCCAAACGCTGCGAGTGGCTGGTGCCGGGTATGTTGGAAGAAAAAGTCATCGCGTTAATAAAGGCATTGCCGAAATCCTTACGAAGAAATTTTGTTCCGGCCCCGGATTTTGCAAAGGCCTGTCTTAAGTCTCTGTCCGATTCGGATGCCGCACAAACCTCAGGGTTGCTGAGTAGCCTTGCTTTGCAACTGCAGCGACTCAGTGGGGTTGATATTTCGCAACGTGACTGGGTTACCGATGGCTTGCCCGCTCATATGCAGATGAATTTTCGTATTGTGGGTGCTGCCGGTGAAACACTGCGTGAAGGTCGTAATCTGAAGGAGCTGCAGAAAGCCTATACAGGCGAACTGGAGGAGCAGTTGCTGAGCTTCCGTGATGAGAGTCTGGAGCGCGACAATGTGACCGACTGGAATTTCGGTGATTTGCCGGAAACCGTGGAGATGGAGAGCAACGGCGTAAAAATGCGTGGCCACCCGGCATTGCAATTAAACCGGGGTAGCGTATCGCTGAAACTGTTCGCATCAGCTGAGCGTGCTGAAATCGAAATGAAAAAAGGTTTAACCGGGTTGTATCAATGTGTTTTGCAGGATGAAATTAAATATCTGTCCAGAAAGTTGCCTGGTATCGACACGTTAAGCTTGCGTTTCGCCCCCTTTGGCAGCAAGAAGGAGCTGATCGAAGACATCATCAGCGCCGCGATCCTGCACACTTTTGTTGATGAGTTACCCTTCCCCCGTACACGAGAGGCCTTTACAGCGCAGGTGGCAGCCAAGCGCAAACAGCTGGTGCCGGTCGCGTCCAGTCTGTGTGATGATCTGGAGCAGATTTTTGAACACTATCGTCAGGTATCCAAACGCCTGGATGGCAATCTGCCGCTAAGTTGGATCGAGGCGGCTGCGGATATCAAAGACCAGTTGTCCCGCCTGCTTTTTAAAGGATTTATAAGTCAGACGGGCGCGTTAAAAATTCCCAGATTGTCGGCGTACTTCAGAGCTATTGACCGACGGTTGGATTCAATAGACAAGGCTCCTGATAAAGATCGGCAGCGCAGGGCGGAATTGTTGCCGGTCTGGGAACAGTTCAAGTTATTACCGGCCAGCGTTGAGGATGTGCCTGACTACTCTCAGGACTACATTGCGCTGCGATGGTCGTTTGAAGAATTAAGGGTCTCGCTGTTTGCACAGGAAGTTGGCGCTCTTGAAAAAGTCTCCGTCTCGCGACTGGAGAATCGGCTGCAATCATTGCAGGGCAAACTCCCTTAGGACCAGCCACCCCGGCCTTGTTGCTTGGCAATGCAGTTTTACTTGAAAGCTGGCTGCTAACTCCTACACTCCATTCTATAAGCGTCAGTGTTGAGACATTTCCCGGGTCAGAAATTTGAAGCTCGGCATCCGCACTGCAGGCGTGGGCGCACGGGTAGTGTTGCCCGACTGATGCTATCGGGGGTAGTTATGATTTATCGTTCTGTTGTTAACAAATTTATTAGGTCGCTCGCGGTTCTCGCAGGGACAGGCAAGCCTGTCGCTACCGTTAGTGCATTCCAGAGTTGCAGGCCACGACGTTTCGCGCATTTCGGTGCGGTTTTGATAGCTTGCTCTGTAGTCTTGGCGGGTACCGCACGTGCCGAGGGCCTGGATCTGGCCCTCAGTAATGAAACTGCCAACCTGAATCTTATTCTTAACCCGTTCAGCCCTCGCGCATTAAGATCCTCCAGGAACCCCTTACGCGCGGCACCCCGTGGTTCGGAGCTTTCGATCGGTGCATTCGTCAATGAAATCGGTGATAACCTGCTGCATGCCACGATTCTGGCGCGCGGGGTCAATATCGCCAATGGCACGCAATACAAGCTAGGTGCCGGTATGAAAGTCATTGGTGGAGACCTTGAAATTGATGAAAAGGTCAGTGCTCTTGCCCTGGGGTTTCAGGCCTCGGTTCTTCTGGGGTATGCCGACACCAATCCAATCGATTTCACTGTGGAAGGTTTCTTTGCCCCCGGCATTACCAGCTTCAGTGATGCTGAGCAGTTCAGCGAGATAGCGGCGCGGTTGCAGGTTGAGGTAATCGGCCAGGCGCGTGCCTACCTTGGCTATCGCAGAATCAGCTTTGATACCAATGATTTCGGTGAGCAGCAACTTGACCGCGGAATACATCTGGGCCTCAATATTACGTTTTAATGCTCGGCAGTTGCGGTACACCCTGTTCCCGTTAATCCTGAGGTGATCAGTACCTTTAGGTATACTCTTGCGTATGAGCGATATACGCAAACTTCTCGATGTTATGTCCCGCTTACGCGATCCTGAAACCGGGTGTGCCTGGGATGTTGAACAAACCTTTTCCACTATAGCTCCCTACACGCTGGAAGAAGCCTACGAGGTAACTGATGCGATAGAGCGTAATGACATGGATGATCTTTGCGATGAGCTGGGTGACCTGCTTTTGCAAGTGGTCTTTCATGCCCGAATGGCCGAAGAGGCCGGGCACTTCAACTTTGCTGATGTTGTGACCTCAATTGTCGACAAGATGATTCGTCGCCACCCGCATGTATTTGCCGAAGGTGATGAAAAACCGGTGTATGAATCAACACAATCGTTGAAGCGAGCCTGGGAAGCAGAAAAAGCCAGAGAGCGTGCTGCCAAAGCTGGTGATAAAGAGTCAATCAGTTCGGCACTCGATGGTGTTGCATTGAACCTGCCCTCTTTGACGCGAGCTGCAAAAATCCAGAAGCGTGCTGCCAGAGTTGGATTTGACTGGCAGGAAGTGACACCGGTATTCGACAAAGTTGCCGAAGAAGTTGAAGAGGTTCGGGAGGCCTTGGAAGATAATCGGCCCACGCGAGTCAGTGATGAAATTGGGGATGTGCTCTTTTCTGTGGTAAATCTTGCCCGACATTGTCAGGTTGATCCCGAGTCAGCACTGCGGCACTCCACGTTGAAGTTTTCCCGGCGCTTTCAACAGGTAGAGGCTAAGGCCGCTGAGCGTTCTCTGGATCTGGCACAACAACCCTTGGCGATGCTGGATACTTTGTGGAATGAGGCCAAGTCGACTGAGTCGGCTGACTCCGTTTGATCTTCGTTTGATCTCCGTTTGATCTTTAGAGGCTCTGTAGAGAACCGTTAGTAGTGACCAACCACAAACAACCTGTTGTTGGCATTATCATGCTGGATACAAAATTTCCCAGATTTCCCGGAGATATTGGCAATCCCCAGTCTTTCAGCCACATGGATGTTAAGACGATTTACCACCGGGTTCCTGCTGCAACAGTGGACACAGTCGTCACGGGGCAGGGAATTGCCCCAGAGGTTGCTGAGCAGTTACTCGCTGCAGCGAAAGGTTTCAGGCTGCGTTCGGTTGATCTGGTATTAACCAGCTGCGGGTATCTGGGCGAATTACAACAGCCTTTGCAAGACGCGGCGGGCGCTCCTGTCGTGGCAAGTTCACTGGTTTTATTGCCCTCGCTGCAATTGGTTTTTGGTGCCGGGACTTTAGGTGTCATGACGTATGATGCCCGGCGTCTTAAGCCACATCATTTATCGTTGCAGAATAAGGACGCCAGCTTGGATCACCAGCACAGTGGCGATCTCCAGATTCAAGGCATGGAGTCGTCACCTGCTTTTTACAATATGATCGCGAATGACGAGACGCAAGCCGATTTTCAACAATTGCAACGGGAAGTAATAACGGTTGCAAAAACGTTCGCACCGCTGGTCTCAGCTCTGGTGCTTGAGTGTACCAACCTGTCGCCCTTCAAGAATGAAATACGCAAGGCTGCCGGGGTGCCGGTGTTTGATATTCTGGACGCCAGCAGTTTTCTATTGCAAAAACGCTAGAACATTATCTGGCCTGCGTATTTTGCAGCAGCTCTAAGGTTAGTGTCTTAGGGCCCGATCGCGGCAAGGCGATCAATGTTCCCCTGTTTTGCATCAAGTGCTGCTATGAGGCGTTGGTCCTGCTTGTAAATGTCATCTCGGAAATGCATCAAGCCGTGTTCGTCCTGCCACGCAGTAAAGTAAGCAATGTGCACTGGTATATGGGTGTTCAGATTGACATTGGTTGTTTTAGTCAGTGCCATGTAGTCGTTAACTTCATTTTGCCGATAGCCATCCAGTTGCATGATGACATAAGCCATCAGATCGGGGTTGCTTAGACGGATACATCCATGGCTGAAGGCTCGTTGCGATTCGTCAAACAGCTTTTTGGCCTGAGTGTCGTGCATGTAGACTGCATGCTTGTTCGGGAACATGAACTTCACCTTGCCCAGTACGTTTTTACTGCCTGCACGCTGGCGCAACATATAGGGGAAGGGTTTTTGATCCAGAGTTTCGCGGCCTATCTCTGAGCGAGGTACGTATTGCAAACCACTCGATGTATGCCTGTAGAAATCGATTTCCTCTCTTTCGAGATAGCCGGGTGAGCGTTTCTCGATAGGAATTAGTTCATCGTTGGTAATGCTGGCAGGTACTGTCCAGGTAGGCGCGAATACAACTTGCTTCATGGTTTCACTGAACACAGGTGTCATGTGTTTGGGCTTGCCCACAACAACGTCCATCTCGAAAATTTCGCTGTTGTCATGCATCATTCTGACACGATATTCAGGAATATTTATAATGATATGTGAATCTTCAAGGCGGCTGGGAAACCAGCGCCAGCGTTCCAGATTTGCCTTTACTTGAGCAATTCTGTCTCCAATGGGTGTATTTAGATGCTCAAGGGTTTTCGGACCGGCAATACCATCAGGCTGCAATCCGTGGCGCAGTTGAAATCGCTTTACGGCACTTTCAAGATCGCTGTCATAGACACTGGAAATGACTGAACTATCGTTTGTGTTTGGCTTTAGATCCCCGTTTGCTATCAAAGCCCTTTTTAACTGCAGAACCGACTCATTGTCCATGCCTGACTCGAGTTTTTTAGCGGCTTCAACGAATACCTGCTCAGACTGATCAAGCGCTTCTAGAGCCAGCAGCATTTTCTTCAAGCCCTGGTAGCGAGTATCCTGAGGTTCGATGCTATGCAATGCAGCCTTGATGTCCATAACCCCGCGATCGATTTGTTCCAGCAATGTATCTGCATTGATTGAATCTGCCTCTCGATCCCATTCCTTCTGGCTGTCAGTCGGGTCAACTATGCCACTACCGATGGCGTTTGCGACCTTGTAGAAAGTATTTTGCAAGGTTGTCGAAACGTGCGCTAGCTGATCGTCGGTAATTTCTGAATCCAACCATGATTGCAGTGTGTTGCTGTTATAGCGATTCGGGACTAAACCATGCTGATAAAGCTCGCGGACATATTGAACAAGGTCGCGACCCTGATTGCTAAGCCGGTTGCCGTTGATCCATAGTTTGTCTGCGTTATGGATCTGTGTCGATTGTGATGAATGAGCGGCAGCCAGTGCTGGATCGTTGGATTGAAGTGGCGTGTATTGGCCGGGTTTGAATAGTGCTCGACGTGCGGATTCCGTAGGGATACTGAAATTGTAGTCTTCCGATTCAGTCCCGATATTGTCAGGCGTTGCGTTCAATATGGGCAGCGCCAGATCAGCTGTCTTTGTATTGAACAGTTCTATAGCTGTTGCGGGATTGGCATGCGGATAACTGAATTCAATTTCATTGGCGGTGGCTGCACCTGTCAACATTACTGTACTGGTGGCACACGCACTAGAAAGCTTCATTAGTATCCGTGCAATATTTGACATCATAATTCCGATTTAAGTGACAAAAAGCAAGCAGGATTCAAACCTGAACCTGACTGTGGTAATCGGAAAATTGGCTGAATACTGAATCCGGGAAACAACGTAACGAGATGCGCTGCTGATAAACCTGCTGTAAAAAATTGTGGGTTGATCTAAATCAGCTACTTGCAAGTTCTAATGATTGGCATGAAATCAGCAAGGTCTAGCTCAGAGTTATCCACCGGGTTCAAAGCTGCGCGTATTAACTGGATGTGGATAGTTACTTCATTTACAAAGCGACTCGAACTAATCGGGTTTAAGAATGGGAAAGAGGAATGACTAAACAATTCAGAATGAAAACGCTTGTTTCACTCGTTTCATCAATCATTGTGGTTGGCGCTGGAAGTGTCTCTGCAAATCAGACTTCAGACGTGCTGCCAGAAGCCAAATCAGGTGAATGCTACGCCAAGGTACTGGTTCCACCTGTATACAGGACTGACACCATATCAGCCGTTATCAAAGAAGCCACGGAAAAGCTGACCATCATTCCTGCCAAATATAGTTCCACCACTGAAAGAGTGCTGGTCAAAGAAGAGTCCACAACGCTCACAGCCGTGCAGCCTGAATTTGAAGAGGTTGAAAAGAAGGTGCAGGTAGCTGCGGCTGAAACCCGTTGGGTCAGAGACAGCCTGAAAGGTGAGATTTCGGTAAGCGCCGGTACCATGGCTGATCTTGCAAGCTCTGGCATAAATGTCGATGAAGCTACACCCGGACAGTGCTACTACGAACACTTCAAGCCAGGTTCATTCAAGACTTCAGAAGAACGAATCCTGACTTCAGCCGCAACTGAGAGTCTTGACGTTGTTCCAGCTGAATTTACTACGTCAGAAAAACGAGTCATGACCAAAGCAGCTTCCAAGCGTTTGGTTGAAGTGCCTGCTGTATTCAAGACCGTTGAAGAAAAGGTATTGATTGAGCCTGCTAAATCAGTATGGAAAAAGGGCACAGGTCCTATCATGAAAATTGATCATGCGACCGGTGAGATCATGTGTCTTGTTGACGTTCCTGCTGTCTACGAAACTGTCAGCAAACGAGCGCTGGCTGCACCGCCATTGACCACTTCAGTTGTGGTACCGGCAGAATTTGATGAAATCTCTGTACAGTCTGTTAAGTCTGCAGCACGTGAAGTTCGCACACCTGTTCCTGCAGAGTACACAACTATTGAAAAGACTGAACGTGCAACGGAAGGAAGTCTTTCCTGGGTTGCAGGTGCTCCCGGCTCAAACTCAATTCATGGCGAGCACACTGGAAACGTGGTTTGTTTGCGTGAAACACCGGCTGAATTCGAAACGATTACCCAACGTATCGTTAAGACCCCGGGTCGATTCACAAAAGCTTCAGTCCCTGCTGAGTACACCAATGTAGCTGTACAAAAGCTTGTGTCGGATGCAACGGTTTCGAAGATACCTGTGCCTGAAGAGACTGAGAAGTTTGTCAAGCGAATCAAAGTCAGCGATGCGAGCCTTGAGTGGCGTCCGGTACTGTGTGAGACCAACATGACTGACACCACCATTATCGATATTCAGCGTGCTCTAGCCAGCAAGGGGTACAGCCCGGGTAGTATTGATGGTGTATTGGGGCGAGGTACTCTGGAAGCAATTGAAAGATTTCAGAAGTCTAACAATATGGCTCAAGGTGGCCTGACATTCCCGACCCTGAACGCATTGGGTATTGAGCTTTAATTCTCCAGTGACTCTTAAACTGACTGAATGTAAGTTCAGTTAATCAGGAGTATTTAAAGGCGGACTTTTGTCCGCCTTTTTTCGTTTTTATCTGAGACCCGGTTATCTATAACCTGCGCAGGCTTTCCAGATAAATTTCTTCATCAGGTGCGCGGCCATCACGTTGTGCTTGCCACAACGACTCAGACAACTTCTCCATCATCATATGTTCAATGCGGTGGCCTTCTCCGGGAAACCTTCTGAGTAATGCTTGTGTTATCAGCCTTATGCCAGCTGGTCGGTCAGTGCCTATTTGTTCGCGTAGCCCGAGATGCAGTCCCATGTGCAGGAATGGATTCTCTGTATCCTGGCCAGCTGACAAGTCCAGCATTTCTATCGGGTCTTTATCGTTTAGTGTTTCCACCAATTGATGGTATTCAGGGTGTTCCTCCACGACATCGGCAATCTGTTTATCAAGCTGTGTCAGCTTTTCACCATTAATACGTTTCAGCCAGGCGTCTCTGAACATAAGACGATGTTGGCGTTTGTCAGTCGTGGGGCTATTCGACAGAAACATTTCTTTCATCCAGCCAGTTTTTTGTAGCCAGCATCAAACCCAGTGTTATAAATGCACCCGGTGGCAGTATGGCAATTAGAAGTCCGGTGCCCGCCAGCATTTCGCGAATTGCACCAAGAAGACAGATAACCAGTAAAAATCCTGTGCCTGTTGCCAATCCGTCCATCGCTGATAAGAAAATTGACTGACGGGATGCAAAAACCTCTGCACGAGCAATGATGGCGCAGTTTGTTACGATGAGTGGTATGAACAGGCCCAGTACCTTATGCATGTGAGGCAGGTAAGCCTGCATTAGAAGGTCGATCAGGGTGACGGTTGATGCGATTACCAATACATACACAATTATACGTGTTTCGCGCCGCAGCCAGGGCCTGAGCAACGATATCATTGTGTTTGAAATCAAAAGTGTGAAAAGTGTGGCAACACCCAGCGCAAATGCGTTTTGCAACGTGTTACTCACAGCCAGCAAAGGACACAGGCCAAGTAACTGCACCATTCCCGGATTGTTAGTCCATAGCCGATCAAACAGTAGTGTTTTTATATCGCTTCGGGTAAATGTCGAAGTTTCTTCGTTTGTTATTGATGTGCCGGCGACTGCTGTGCTTGCGTCTGCCTGGCTGTTGTTGATTTGCAAGGGTCTATTCCTTAATCACATGTTCACTGACCAATAGACGTTCACGAGTGCCAACGTTCGCCATTGAATCTGCAGCAACTGCCTTGCCTGTGTCTGATGCGTAGGCTGCTTCAAAATCAGACTGGCTGTCAAACCAGAGTTCAGATACGCCGTCGTATGCGGCATCGGCTTCCGGATTTTCTGCAACGAGGTTGAAGACAGCGCGACGAAGTCCCGGTAGCCCTTGTGCCAGTGGTTTGTGTTTCGTTAGCCACCATTCGGCAAATTCTTCACGTGAAACGGAATCTTTGCGTTTGAGAAGAATCATTGCTTTGAACATAATTTATATCCTGCTGCTAATTCATGGTTTAAGTACATGACCCGTATCCAGATTGTAAACCTGGCTGCTGATTTCCTTGTGTATTTTCAAGGTTTTGTGTATCTGGTTGACGACTGCGCGTGGCGTAATGGTGGCACCGGTGAACTGGTCGAATTGGCCGCCATCCTTTTTAACCGCCCAGCCTTCTTTAAGCGTTGTTTCCAGGGATAAGCCATCGAACCCTTTGATCCAGTCTGATTTTTCCAGTTCTATCGCATCACCAAGACCGGGCGTTTCGCGGTGTTCCAGTATGCGTACACCTATCAGCTGCTGACCCATATCAATGCCAACCAGCATGCGAATCGCGCCGCTGTACCCCTGCCGGGTAACCGTATCATAGATGGTTGCGACCGGTGCGTCGTTTAGGCGGGCCCTGTAGATACGGCCATCACCATGCTCGTCCTGCAGGAACAGGTAGTCGGTGTCCAGTTCATTGTTGTAGTCAACAGGACCCAATACCGCCTGCAGCTGTTTTTGCGTAAAGAGACGCTGTTCATATTGCACGCGTGACTTGGTCGCCAGCCAGGTAATACACAGCAGGAAAAAACAAAGGCCCGCAACGAGGGCCACTGTGCGAACGGCCTGTGGTGGCTGCGGCAGCGGTAGTTGTGGCAGAGGGTTGCGATTAGTCATATTGAGCTGTCACTGCAGCAGACGCCATTTGACACCGCGATCTTTGCAATAGTGATCGAGCAGTGGGGCTGACAAATTCATCAACAACACTGCGAAAGCAATGCCTTCAGGGTAACTGCTGAACTCGCGAATAATAAATGTCAGCAGCCCGATTCCCGATGCGTAGATGATCCGCCCCAACGGGGTAGTTGCTGCACTCACCGGGTCGGTACAGATAAAAAAAGCGGCTAACATAGCGCCGCCTGAAAACAGGCTGAATAACGGTGTGGTGAAAAGTTCCAGACCACCATTGCCTGTGCCGACGACGTTCAATAACATGGCTTGCAAGCAATAACACAGAGCAAGAGACACCGTGAAGAAAGCTGGAATATGCCAGCTTATTATTCGCTGCTTCAGCATCCACAGGCCACCGGCTAACCAGGCTAGATTGATCCACTCCCATGCATAAGCGCCGATCAGCCCCTGAATCCGGGTGTTATCAACTGCTGATTGTTTCAGGCGATCGAGAGGGGTCGCGCGTGTGATTGCATCCCAGCCTGGGGCGGCAAGGCTGTCACCACCAAAGATCAGCTGGAATGCATCAAAGAATCCCGGAAGAGAGTTAGTTGCGCCTAACAAGGGTGTTGTCCATTGCGTCATTTGCAGAGGGAAAGACACAATCAGAAAAGCGTAACCTGCCATTGCCGGGTTAAACGGGTTGTAACCCAGGCCTCCGTACAGGTGTTTACCCAGCAGCACGGCGAAGGCGGTTCCGGATACGGCTATCCACCAGGGTGCCAACGGTGGCAAAGCAAATGCGAGTAACCACCCGGTCAGGAGTGCACTACAGTCCTGCAGCGTGTTTTTAACCGGTCTTTTGCGCAAGTACAGAACCAACGCCTCCAAAAGCACAGCCGTAATGCAGCAAAGTGCGATCTGTAGAACAATCGCTGCGTGTATCAGAAACGCATAAGCAAGTGTGCCGGGAACCAGGGCCACCAATACGCCGCGCATGAGTTGCCCGGTGCTCAGGGTGCTGCCCGGGTTGGCACTGCGGCGTGGCAGGAGGGTTTGAGCTAAGTTGAGGTTGACGGCTGACTCCGCAGTGTTTCTAATTCGTTGGCCCGGGATATGCGCGTATTGTAATTAATATTCTTGACCACTGAGTGCCCAATGAACGAAAACACGATAGAACCGACAGGAAGCCCTACTACTCGCACCATGGCAATGCCTGCCGATACCAATCCTTCCGGTGACATTTTCGGTGGCTGGGTATTGTCGCAAATGGATATCGCGGCTGGAATTTGCGCCGGCCAACGTGCGCAAAGCCGGGTAGTCACGGCTGCAATCGAAGCAATGAGTTTTTTTCGTCCGGTCAAGGTAGGTGATGTGCTGGGTGTTTATACTACGGTAAAACGTGCTGGACGTAGTTCCATGGATATACATGTCGAGGCCTGGGTACGGCGTGACCGCATTGGCGGGCGCGAAAAAGTCACTGAAGCGACTTTTACTTTTGTAGCAGTCGATGATGAAGGCAGATCAGTCCCGATACCCGAACCTTCCGAATTGCCTGCCTATGTATGCGAAAAGTTTGGAGCTGTCTGAAAAAGTCCATGACTAATTTGGAGCCTGCCTGACAGGCATGTGGTTAATTACGTGTGGCAATATAAACACCGGCGGCTGCGATCGCAATTCCCGGCCAGGCGAGTGGTGGAATTACTTCACCTATCAGTAGCCAGGCGATAACGGCAGCCAGTGGCGGTACCAGATAGAACAAGGCTGAGACACGACTAACCTGACCAACACGGATCATGCTCAATAGCAGGCCTACAGCAATCACTGAATTGCCTATCACTAAATAAAACAAAGCTGCGCCAAACTGCCAGGTCCACTCGACATCCCGAACTAGATTCATACCACCACTGCCACTTTCCAGCCACAGTGCAAGCGGCGCTATCGCAATCAGGCCCGCACTATAGCCAATCAGGTTTGATGTCACAGGGTGGTGCGACAAGCCAAAACGTTTTTCCCACAATGAGGCTGCGGTAATGCCAGCAAGCGCCAGAACAGCGCTACCGAAACCCATGATTGTTGGCGGTTCGATGCTGGCTCGCGTGGTTATAACAATCGCCACACCTGTTAACCCCAGCAGCAGCCCGAGCCAGCACTGCCAGCTAACCAGTTCTCCATTCCAACGAGGGGCTGCCAGGCCAATAACAATGGGTTGCAATGACATCAAAAGAGCCAGTGTTCCGGCACCCACTCCAGATGAGAAGGCAATATAGGAAAAGCCGAAGTAAACGGCTTGCAATAAAAAGCCGACTACAGCCAGATGCAGCCAGTCGACGGCTTTTTTAGGCATTGCCGGTCTGAGCAGAATCAAGGCAAGCAGCATCACAACGATTACCAGCCCAAACCGAATGGTTAGCAGCGTTAATGGTTGTGAGTATTCAAGCGCGATTTTTGCCGTGGCATAGCCACCGGCCCAAAGCATGACAAACAGCAGCGGTGCGACAAGCAACCACAGTGGTGCCGGAGTTTCGGCTGGTCGGTTCAATTTGAAGGTTTTTCCGGCTTTGTCATGTACAGCTCGCGGTAGTTATGTCCATCGTTTCGGTAAATACACCAAAAGGTATAAATATACGATACTTTAATTGATTTAGTGGATAAAATGGGTTATCAAGACGATACTTTTTTGCGGGTTATTACTATATAAGCGAGAAAGAGGATAAACACCATGAATACCCTGAAACGTCTTACAACTACATTGATTGCTACTGTAGACCGTACTGTAGCCTCGATGGAAGACCACGAAGCAGTGGTTGCGGCTGCTATTCGTGAATCACGTAAAGCAACTGCCCGTGCACGCTTCAAGCTAAACCGATTGAGGGCAGAAAACCAGCGCCTGACGAATCGCATTGACGCCTTGCAAGTTGAAGCTGACAAGTGGCAGCAGCGAGCTATTTCACTTAACGAAGTGAGTCGTGAAGATGCGGTTAATTGTATTGCTCATCGCAGACGTTGCGCTGATCGTATAGAGTCCCTGACTGTGCAGCTGGAACAACAAAAAAAGCTTGAGTTGCAATCTATAAAAACGGTAGAGCGTCTGTCAGACAAAGTCGATGTGCTCAACAGCAAACGGACCCAGTTGGCAACGCGGGCAGCATCCGCAGAAGCGATGGATGTCATGCATCGGCTCGAAGGCGATGACGGCTTGGAAATTGACGACATGCTTGATCGTTGGGAAGAGTCAGTATTTGAAACAGAGGCTCATACCGGTTCAGGTTTCGATGCGTCGCATGGTTATACTTCTGCTGATGATTTGCCTGAGCGATTGGCGAATGAAGAACAACAGCTAGATCTGCAGCGCGAGCTCGATGCTCTTTTAACCACTACCGTAACAGAAACTGAAGGCGAGACAACAAAGCCTGCTGTACACGGAGGTGCATCATGAACAGCGTAAATTCTGCAGATTCCGGTATTTACAGTTTCGCACCCGTACCGCTGTTGGGGCGGTCTGTTGCTACGCAAGTGGAATCGGTGAACAAACTCGATATACCGGATGCTGCCCAGCTGAAAATCGAGCTTGCAGCTAAAGATGATTCGCCTCAAAAGCGCAGCATCTTGCGTAGCATTAAAGAGTTCGCAAGCCTTGGTAGCCTGTTGCGTTTAACGGGCACTGCAAGCATGATTCTGGCCTTGGGATTCTTTTTGCTGGATGGCCTTCAGTCAGCAGCTGATCATCAGCATCGATTCTGGATTCTGCTGGGTTTTTCAACAATCACCGCCATCAGTGGCATTGTTATCAGCCGTTTGTTTCAAGACCAGAAAGGGGCCCGTTTGCTGGTTTCAGTAGCGCTTATTTCAGTGCCGGTTTGTTTTGCAGTTCTGGGGGCGCTGATTTACTCGGTATTTCCGCTGGATGGCTTAAGTGGTGATTATCCCGGCTACCTGCTCTGGCAGGCAAGTGATGTATTTCAGCTGACGCTTGCTGCCGCTGTATGTACAGCTGTTGCGGTGGTAGTGGGATTTCTGGGTTTTTCCGTGATTGCCCGGCAGTTCAGGGTGCCGATATTTATCTCCCTGATGTCGACTAGTTTATTGCTGGTAGTCCCGGTACGTGAATCGCTGTGGGCGGTTCTAGTGGCGGTGGCCATGCTGGTCATCGCAGTTACTGTATTTTTGCGTTACATTAAGCCCCATCTGACAGTTACCACCGGCTGGTCGGCGTTTGCAATTAGCCTGAGCGCACTACCGTTTATATTAGTGATTGCAAGAGGTATCTGGCTGTATGAAATGCCTGTAACAGGGATGCTAGCGGCTGTTACAATCGCGCACTTTTTACTGGTCAAATCTGGTCGGCGTTTTGATGGGCGCTTACGCTTGGCAGCAGAAATTGGTTCCATTGTTTCTGCTATTGCGGTTGTCATATTTGCCATTCAATTTCTGTGGTTTGTGGATACGGCCTGGAGGCAGTTCTATAAGCATTACGATATGTTGATGCTCGCCAGTTTGCTTAACATGTTGTTCTTGCAGCTGGACTATTTTATATCGAACCGATACGTCGCCCGGGCCTGTCGTATCCTGTATTCTTCGGCCTGGTTGACGACGTTAATGGCGGGGACTCTCCTTCTGAATATCCCGCATTATTTGACTGTGATGGCGCTGCTACTGTTGTTTGCCACCTTTGTTTACGGGTTGTTTAGAAGCTATACGTCGTTGAGCATCGCGGCTGCTCTCGGAATGTTGCTTGTCGGACTTCGACATCAGGATGAAATTTTGAATATTGTAAGTAGTGGCGGTATTCTGAGTGTTGTTGGATTCGGTGTGATTTGTGTGGTTACAGCGCATATGCTGGAAAAACACGGGCCTGTTCTAAAGGCTCGTTTTTCACGAAAGAAAGCAATGAGTCAGCAGGTTTAAATGAATTTGAGAAATACTGGAAATACAAGGTGGTTAATGCTGATAACGATACTATGACTGCATGTCAGGACGAAAATTCATCAACAGCTGCATGTTGCTCATCAGATGAGCCGGGCAGTGCAGCTGTTGGTGAGGTTGGTCGTAATCTATCTGTCGATCCTGTTTGCGGTATGCAGGTCGATGTTAATGCAGGCAAGCCTTCAAGTAATTATGCTGGAGAGGTATATCATTTTTGCGCTGAACGCTGTCGAGAGCGGTTCGATGACGATCCCTGGTTCTATCTGACAGAGCGTCATCAGCAGCTTGCGGCCAGTCAGAGTGCGTCGCTTTTTACCTGCCCGATGGACCCGGAAATTATCCAGGAAGGCCCGGGTACCTGTTCTATATGTGGTATGGCTCTGGAATCCATGTCAGGAGTTAACGAAGGGCCCAACGAAGAGCTGTTGGACTTTACCCGGCGCATGAAGTTGTGTCTGTTGTTCAGTTTACCGCTGATGTTTTTTGCCATGGCGCCGATGTTAGGCCTGGTATTGCCTGCCGAATTTAATCCGTATCTGTTGAGGTGGTTGGAGCTGTTGCTTGCAACGGCGGTCGTTGTCTGGTTGGGGCGCCCGATTTTCGAGCGTGGCTGGTCATCTTTGCTTACCCGTAACCTCAATATGTGGACCCTGATTATGATCGGTGTGGGTACGGCTTATGTCTACAGTCTGGTGGCGACTGTGTTTCCCATGCTTTTTCCGGAGTCTCTGGTGCAAGCGTTGACCCGGGGTGGTGCCGTTGCTGACAATGGCCAGTCTGCTGCCGGTTTATTGCCGGTATTCTTCGAAGCAGCAGCAGTCATCATTACGCTGGTATTTGTGGGTCAGGTGCTGGAATTGCGGGCCCGCGAAAAAACCGGCGATGCGATACGTGCGCTGGTTGATCTGGCGCCAAAAATAGCACGCAGGGTGTTGCCGGATGGTACTGAATACGATGCACCGCTTGCACACATACTGCCCGATGATCAGGTTCGTGTACGTCCCGGGGAAAGTGTGCCGGTTGATGGCGAGATAGTCGAAGGTGCAAGCTCCATAGATGAAAGTTTACTGACCGGTGAGCCGATCCCGGTAAGCCGTGCAAACGGTGATGCAGTAAGTGCCGGAACAATCAATGTTGAAGGCAGTTTCATCATGCGTGCTGCGCGTGTTGGCGAAGATACGGTACTGGGCAACATCGTTTCCATGGTTGCCAATGCGCAACGTTCACGTTCGCCGATGCAAAACCTGGCAGATCACGTCGCTCGCTGGTTTGTTCCAACCGTTGTTCTGATAGCACTTTTTGCCTTATTTGTCTGGTGGGTAACAGGCCCGTCTCCGGCTTTGGCTTTTGGCATTACAGCCTGTGTATCGGTATTGATTATTGCCTGTCCTTGCGCTCTGGGGTTGGCTACCCCCATGTCGGTCATGACCGCATCAGGTCGTGGCGCACAATCCGGTATTCTGGTTCGTGACGCTGCAGCGCTGGATCGTTTAGCGCAGGTTGATACGGTGGTTATTGATAAAACCGGTACCTTGACTCAAGGCAGGCCGGAACTTGTCAGTGTGGAGCCTGTTGGAGAGCGGTATCGCACGGGTGATGAAGTTCTGCAGGTTGCAGCATCGCTGGAACGTGCCTCTGAACACCCACTGGCCCGAGCGATCAATCTGGCGGCAGGAAAAAAAACCGGCTTAGAGACTGACTTTGTAGTCGATCAGTTTGTAGCCGTACCAGGTAAGGGAGTAGTGGCAGCTTGTAACAACGAAGACATGCTTCTCGGTAATCGTGCCTTGATGAAAGATCACGGTGTTACTTTGGGCGCTAGCGTAACGAATCGGATAGGAACTTTGGAAAAGGAGTCTGGCACGGTCGTTTTGCTGGCGTCGGGTGGTGAGCTATCAGGATTGCTTGTAGTGGCCGATCGCATTAAAGAGGATGCACAGGAATCTCTTCAGGCGCTACGGGATGAAGGTCTGCATCTGATAATGGCAACCGGTGACAACGAACACAGTGCGGCACAAGTAGCCGCTGCAGTTGGCATTACCGATGTTCATGCAGCATTATTGCCTGAGGAAAAGTTGTTGTTGGTCCAGAGCCTGCAGGCAAAGGGTAAGGTGGTTGCCATGGCTGGCGACGGAATCAATGATTCCCCCGGCTTGGCCCAGTCGGATGTCGGTATTGCTATGGGATCAGGGGCAGATGTAGCTCTTGAAAGTGCTGGTATCACATTGCTGCATTCGGATTTGGGTTCACTCGTCAAAGCTCGTCGTCTGGCCACTGCAACGCGAAAAAATATCAAACAGAATCTGTTTTTTGCCTTTGCCTATAATGCGCTTGGTATCCCTTTGGCTGCTGGTGTGCTGTATCCATTTTTCGGCTGGTTGCTCTCGCCAATGTTTGCGGCGGCTGCAATGGCTCTATCATCTGTGTCTGTCATCGGTAATGCTTTGCGCTTGCGTCGGATCAAGCTGTGAAGAGATAGATCTTGCATCTGCCACGGCAAGTCTAACTATTTTTATTACTTGGTGTTTTAGATAATGAATTTCTATTGCTTGTCTGATGTGTTCTGCAGCGCCATAATGCCTACCACAATGTTTCCAAGCAACTAGAGGTTTTGTATGTTCAGCCACGTGATGATCGGTGCCAATGATATTGAAGAATCAAAGAAGTTCTACGATGCGGCCTTGAATGTGCTGGGTCATTCAGAAGGAAAAGTCGACCCCAAGGGTCGTTGCTTTTATCGTTCAAGTACTGGGGTCTTTGGATTGACAAAACCATTGAATGGTGATGCTGCCACTGGTGCCAATGGAGGAACTATCGGCTTTTTAGCTGCAAGCGCTGAAGAAGTGGATGCCTGGCATGCGGCCGGCTTGGCTAATGGCGGTACGGCCGTAGAAGACCCTCCCGGGATTCGTGAACTACCAACTAGCGGTCAACTTTACCTTGCCTACCTGCTTGATCCAGCTGGCAACAAAGTATGCGCGATGCATCGGCCCGCTAAATAATAAGTCTGGTATATCGGTTGGCTACAGTGATTATTTATTGCTGTAGCCACTGATTATTACTGTAGCGACTGTTGATTTTTATTAAAACGTACGCTGGACTGTTGTCTAATTTTTTTTACGCGCTCTTGCCAAGGCTTCCGCTATTTTTTTCTTTTTTAGTGCTTTGTCATCTGTGTTCAATTTCCGCTGCTGGCGTAATTCACGGCGTTCGGCTTCACGCTTTTCCAGGCGAATCTTTCTTGCCTCATAGCGCTCCAGAGCGAGTGCTGCATTATCTGCTTTGATCTTCTCTTCATCAGCGATTTTCCGGGCGTCACGAAATTGCGCTGTTAGTGGAATGTTGCTTGGGCACACAAGGTCACAGCAACCACATTCCAGGCACGCTGACAGGTTGTAAGTTTTTGCAAGACTGCGGTTGCCGCTGGATATGGCAAGATGCAATTGTTGTGGCAGTAATGAGGCCGGACAAGCGTCCGCACAATTGCCACAGCGAATGCAATTGTCGGTTTGTTCGATAGTCTGACTTTTACTTATGACCAGGCAATTGCTGCTAGCATCAACTGCATGATCAAGTGAATCAATCTGCACACCACATACCGGGCCGCCCAGTTGAATGCGAACTTTGCCAGCATCAATGCCTGCGGTTTCAAGTAAGGTGTTCAGCGGTGTGCCGTAAACGGTTTGTATATTAACGGGTGTACCCCAGACTGACTCGTACATAGCGTCGCCGGTCATTGTCATAATCCGTTGCGTAGGCGGATGGCCTTTGTGACCTAGATGATACAAGGCATGACAGGTTGCAACATTTGTGCAGCAGATGTTGTGATCCCCAGGCAATTCATTTTCGCGCAACTTTATTCCTGTCACCGTTTCAATGAGAATGCGTTCAGCTCCTTGTGGGTAGACCGCCGGTACCATTAAAACAGACAGGCGATCACAAAGGCGCTGAATGGTTTGTTGTTCTTGCGGGTTTTCATATTGCCGCTGCAAATCGCTGATTGCTTTTTGTAGCAATTCTGCTTGCCATTCGTCGCCTGTTTCAAACGCAATTATGCAACGACGGCAATCGCTTAGTTCCATGATCGAAATTATACCGAGTAAGACTTCAGCTGAATGATGGTTGATTAGAGCTGCATCGCAGGAAATTAGTGGTTCGCATTCCACCGCATTGATTATCATGGTTTCGATTGTGCGGTTTGCCTTGTCAGCCAATAGAAATCCGCCACCTCCATGACCGCGTATTGAACTATCGCGAACAGCGCGCCAACGTTGTTCCCACGACAATAATTTCCATTGCTCGCAATACCATGGTAGAGCACTTGCTTGTGCAGAGCTGGTTTTATTGTTGGTAGAATTGCCAGACGTTGTGTTGTGTTGCAAATCCTGATTTACGTTTTTGTCAGAGTGTGTGACAGATAAAATAACTTTCGTATATTTCTTGCATGCCGTGCGTTCAATTGACTTAACGACTGCTGTTGTCGGGCTTAAGATGGGTGGCAACGCGTTTTTAGGGTTAGTTGGCAGTTGTTCTGTGAGGGAATCGCCGCGCTCAAGTTGTTGTCCTACAGATACAGTCGCTCGTAGTGCTGTGCCGCGATAAGACAAAGTAAACTGTAGTTGTCGGGGGCTTGGTATGTTTATGATGTCGAGATGAGCAGGTGATTTTTTTACAGCGGTTGTGGCATTTGTGGCATTTGTAGCAGAGGACGTTTCATGCAAATGCATGAGCTTCAGTACCGGATTTCGAAGCGTGTTCCATTGGTCTGCAACCAGAGACAAGCCTCTTGTCGATTTGACCTGCCCGGTCCCATTTGCACCGCCTGTTTCTTCTGCCTTGTTGTTGGGTGACGAAGTACTCATGTGGCAGATTGCTGCAACGGATTAACCAGATCAATACAATCAACCGGGCACGGTGGCAGACAGAGTTCGCAGCCTGTGCAGTGTGATGCAATCACTGTGTGCATCTGGCGCGATGCCCCGACGATCGCATCAACCGGACAGGCGTGTATGCAAAGCGTGCAGCCTATGCATTCGTCTTCACGAATTAATGCCGCCAATGCAGGCTTGTGCTCCTGTAGTGAACTGTCCAGTGGTATCACTTCCCGCCCAAGTAACGTTGCCAGGGCTTCAATTCCGGCGGGTCCACCCGGCGGACAACGATTGATTTCGGCCGTTCCTGCTGCAATGGCTTCGGCATACGGACGGCAGCCCGGATACTCGCACTGAGCACATTGGGTTTGTGGCAGTAGAGCATCTATCCGATCGACAAGATCGCTATCATCAGAGACTAACTTGCGCGACAGGTGGTGTAGCAGGCTTGCAGCGATGATCGCCAGCAAACATAGCAGTAGTGCAGCTAACAGCGGTTGAATGGTGCTCGCACTTATCACAGTTTGGTCAGTCGTTCCCTTTGGGTGCTGTCAGGGTAGCGCTCGATCCATACCGGCAAAACCCATAAATGCCAGTGACATCATGCCTGCAGTAATCATTGCGATTGCGCTGCCTCGAAAGGGCTGTGGAACATCGGATGCATCTATGCGTTCACGCAACGCCGCGAAAAGTACCAGCACCAGGCAAAAACCCAGAGCAGCGCCAAAACCAAAGAAGGCTGCTTCTGCCAGTGAGTCATTCTGACGAACTGTGAGTAGTGCCACACCCAGTACAGCACAGTTCGTTGTGATTAAGGGTAAATACAATCCCAGTAGCCTGTGCATCAAGGGGCTGGCATAACGCAGCCACAGCTCGGTAAATTGAACCAGTGCTGCGATAATCAGTATAAAGGCGATAGTGCGCAGGAAAGTGGCATTCAGTGGTACCAGAATATAAGTTTCGACAAGGTAGCTTGCAGCTGCCGCCAGTGTCAGAACAAACGTAGTTGCCAGCCCCATGCCGAGAGCGGTATCAATACTTTTTGAAACACCCATGAAAGGGCAGAGGCCAAGGAATCGTGCCAGTACAAAATTGTTGACGAAAACTGTGCTCGCGAGAATTAGCAACCAGCTCATTATCTGCCCGTCAGAATATAAAGATTTGGATCAGTTCGGGCGGCAAATGATCGCGTGAGTGCATTCACTTAACACGCATGCCGGGTGCAGCACCCTCGTCGGGGTTCAGTATGAACAGGTCCTTACCGCCTGGTCCCGCAGCCAGTACCATACCTTCTGACATGCCAAATCGCATTTTTCGAGGTTTAAGATTAGCAACCATTACAGTCAGTCGTCCGATCAGATCTTCCGGCGGGTATGCTGACTTGATTCCGGCAAATACGTTTCTGGTTTCGCCGCCAATGTCGAGAGTCAACTGAAGTAGTTTGTCAGCACCTTCAACATGTTGTGCATCCACAATTTTCGCGATGCGGAAATCACATTTGTCGAAGTCGTCGTATTCGATTTCGGCTTTCAATGGCTCATCTGCCAAAGCGGTTCCTGCTGCAGGTGCTGTAAAAGCTTTGGCTTCCTCCTTGGTATCTTCAATCATGCCGTTCAAGTTTTTCTCTTCAATGCGCACAACCATGGGTTTGAATTTGGTTATGCTGTGATCGAGTAACGGCGTGTCCAGGTTCTCAAGAGTAAGGGGTACGCCCAGAAACTCCTCGGTTTTAGAGGTCAAGGAGGGCAGCACTGGCGAGAGATAAGTAACGATAAGGCGGAAATAATTGATGCCGGCAGTACAAATCTGCTGCACTTCTGCACGGCTGGCGTCGTCTTTAATTTTTACCCATGGCTCGGCATCGGCAATGTACACGTTAGCTTTTTCAGCAATCTGGATAATTTCCCTGATGGCTTTGCCAAATTCGCGTGACTCGTAAAACCCGGCAATGGTCGGCCACTGCGCAAGCATTGCCTGGTAGTCAGCTGCGCACTCGGAAGGTAGTTGAGTCGCCAGTTTGCCATCAAACTGTTTAGTGATGAAACCTGCACAGCGGCTGGCGATATTAACAACCTTGCCCACCAGATCCGCGTTGACGCGTTGGCTGAAGTCTTCCAGCTGCAGATTGAAGTCTGCCACGCCATCGTTAAGTTTGGCAGCGAAATAGTAGCGCAGGTACTCAGGATCCAGATGTTTCAGGTAGGTATTGGCTGATACAAAAGTGCCCCGTGACTTACTCATCTTGTTGTCATCAACCATCAGAAAGCCGTGGCAGAACACACCGTTTGGCGTGCGCAGTCCCGCGCCATCAAGTAATGCAGGCCAGAACAGCGTATGAAAGTTGGCGATATCTTTTCCGATGAAATGGTAGAGCTCGAAATCCGAGTCTTTGCGCCAGGCGTCAAGGTAGTCCCCGCCACGGCGGTCCATCAGATTCTTGTAGCTGGCAATATAGCCAATCGGCGCATCGAGCCAGACATAGAAGTACTTTCCCGGCGCATCTGGAATTTCGAAACCCCAATAAGGAGCATTGCGCGAAATATCCCAGTCCTGCAAGCCGCTATCCAGCCACTCTCGGATTTTGTTGGCAATTTCCGGTTGCAATGTTCCGCTTGCCGTCCATTTGGACAGCCACTCCGAGTAGTCCGAAAGGGCGAAAAAATATTGCTCGGAATCGCGCTCGACGGGCGTACTTCCTGATACTACCGATATCGGGTTTTTAAGTTCAGTGGCGTCATAGGTGGCGCTGCATTTTTCGCAGTTATCACCATACTGGTCAGCGCTCCCACAGTTAGGACATTCGCCCTTAACGTAGCGATCTGGCAGGAACATGTCTTTTTCAGCGTCATAAAGCTGAGCGATGGTGCGTTTCCTGATGAGACCGGCATCACGGTTTCGGGTGTACACCAGCTCGGCAAGTTCTCTGTTCTCGTCGGAATGAGTGCTGTGAAAATTATCCGGAGAGAGAAGAAAGCCGGCAATGTCGCGCTCGTGCTCGAGCTTGATCTGCTCGGTCAATTGCAGGGGTGTGATACCGAGCTGCTCGGCTCTCAGCATAATCGGCGTGCCGTGGGCGTCATCGGCCCAGACCCAGTCGCAGTGGTGCCCCATCAGGCGCTGGAACCGAACCCAGATATCGCACTGCACATATTCCAGCATGTGTCCGATATGCAGAGGGCCATTGGCATAGGGTAGGGCGGCGGTAACCAGGATTTTTCGTTGCTTGTCGGCCATGTTGTCTCGGTGCGCTGGCGCTTGCCGGAAGACGCCGGCAATTGGAACCCGGCGTCAGTGCGCAAAGTAATATCTATAGGTTGATCGGGCCGGGCTGCTTGCAAGTTTTGTCAGGGCTCATGGCCTGTCAAAAAAATCTGCAATTGGCCCGCAGTGGTAACCCGAACAGCGCCGGATTCCGTATTTTCAGTGTATAGTTGAGATCTTAGCTTATCAGTGTTTGGCGGGGCTGTCTGCGCTAACAAAAGCTGCTAAAAAGTCACTTGTAAAATGGCCCTCAGGCCGCAAGTGAGCTGCAAGCTCCGCTAAGCCACAACTGGCTATAAACTGGCTATACATACTTGCGTGTAGAGCGTGTATATCCAAGTAACTGCAAAAACGCGAATAAAAGCCGCAAAGAGCAATTGGAATTTAACCATGGGTTCAACCGACAATAATCCACTTCAGCAAAAAATCGAGACGGCAATCGGTCAGTACGTGGAGCCACACCTGGAGTCCACTCTGGCGGATTGCGGTGCCATTAAAGCGGTAACGGTTACCGGCGATACGGCAGATGTGAAAATCGAGTTGCCTTTTCCCTGTGCCCGCTATGGCGAAGTGCTGGCTGGGGAACTGCAAAAAATTATTGAAACGGAAGCGGGTGTTGCGGGTGCACAAGTATCTGTAAGCCATGCCGTGACAGCGCATAGTGTCCAGCGCGGTGTAACCCGTATGGACAATATCAAGAATATTATTGCTGTTGCCAGCGGTAAAGGTGGCGTCGGTAAATCAACGACATCGGTCAACCTGGCGTTAGCATTGGCGTCCGAGGGTGCCCGCGTAGGGATGCTTGATGCTGATATTTACGGGCCTAGCCAACCACGCATGATGGGCTTGTCCGGACAGCCGGATTCGCCTGATGGCAAGACACTCGAGCCCATGGAAAACTATGGCGTGCAAACCATGTCGATCGGCTTTCTGGTGGAGGAGGATTCGCCGATGATCTGGCGCGGCCCCATGGTGACTCAAGCTCTTGAACAGATGCTGACGCAAACGCATTGGCGCGATCTTGACTACCTGGTTATTGATCTGCCCCCCGGCACCGGTGATACACAGCTGACATTGGCTCAGAAAGTACCTGTCAGTGGTGCGGTTATCGTCACAACACCACAGGACATCGCGCTGCTGGATGCGCGCAAAGGTTTGAAGATGTTCGAGAAGGTTGATGTGCCGATATTGGGCATTGTTGAAAACATGAGTCTTCACGTATGCAGTCAGTGTGGCAAGGAGGAGCACATTTTTGGTGAAGGTGGTGGAAAGTCTCTGGCCGCAGAAGCCGGTATCAATCTGCTGGGTAGTCTGCCATTGGAGCTTGATATTCGATTGCAGGCGGATAGTGGCAAACCTACTGTTGTCGCTAATCCGGACGGTCGGACAGCCGAGATATATCGGGAGATCGCTCGTCGAACTGCGGCTCGATTGTCGCAACAGGCGAAAGACTACAGTGCCAGTTTTCCCAAGATTGTTATACAAAATACCTGAGCAGTTGCAGGTAAAACAGCAGATCAGCAAGCTTTCCGGTATTACGCAAGTATGACTATAAAATCGGACAAATGGATCCGCAGGATGGCTGATCAACATGGTTTGATCGAGCCTTTTGAGTCTGGTCAGGTTCGTTTTGATAGTGACCAACAGCGCATTGTCTCGTTTGGTACATCGAGTTACGGCTACGATGTGCGATGCGCTGATGAGTTCAAAATTTTTACGAATATCAATTCGGCTGTCGTTGACCCCAAAGCTTTTGACCCTGACAGCTTTGTCGATATCAAGGCAGACGAGTGCATTATTCCTCCTAATTCGTTTGCTCTAGCCCGTACTGTGGAATATTTTCGGATTCCGCGTAATGTGTTGACTATCTGTCTGGGCAAATCAACTTATGCCCGCTGCGGCATTATCGTCAATGTCACGCCGCTGGAGCCTGAATGGGAGGGGCATGTCACGTTGGAATTCTCTAATACGACACCGTTGCCTGCCAAAATTTATGCACATGAGGGGGTCGCACAGATGCTTTTTTTCGAATCAGACGAAGTTTGTGAAACCTCCTATGCCGACCGTGGCGGCAAATATCAGGGGCAAACTGGTGTGACTTTGCCGAAAACCTGATGATGGTAATCTGATCGAAAGATACTGTTATTGTCGTTGGCCGTATTTGGCAATGTTCCTGCACTGACTGAATGGAGAAATATGCGGTTTCCGGGACTCTTCAAGCGGATTTGCCGTATGGTCAAAAATTTGAAAAAATCACTCTATAAGAACTACTATAAGGAATGATAAGTGATTGATTCTGAAGGTTACAGAGCAAACGTTGGTATCATTCTCAGCAACCCGGAAGGCAAAGTATTCTGGGCCAGACGTGTTGGGCAGAATGCCTGGCAATTTCCGCAGGGAGGGATTGATAACAAGGAATCCCCCGAGGAAGCCATGTACAGGGAGTTGTACGAAGAAACAGGTCTCAAGCCAGGAGATGTAAGAGTTTTGGGTTGTACCAAGGAATGGTTGCGCTATCGGCTGCCAAAGCGCTACGTGCGCCGCAATCAGCGCCCAGTTTGCGTGGGTCAGAAGCAGATCTGGTACATGCTACTCATGACAGGCAGTGAATCTCACGTCGATCTGAGCGTTGGGCCGAAACCGGAATTTGATAATTGGCGATGGGTAGATTACTGGGAGCCCAGCAAGGAAGTTATCTTCTTCAAACGCAATGTGTATAAAAAAGCACTTAAGGAATTGCAGCCTTTACTGGAAATCTAGATTGTGCGTGTTTTTTAGCGCCTGCACCTCAGAACGGTCGCACCACGACCAGTATCACGACACCTACCAGAAAAAGCACAGGGACCTCGTTAAATAGACGGTACCAACGATGCGATCGCTGGTTGTTATCGTTGCGGAAATTCAGCATCAGCTTGTAACACCAGGCGTGGTACCCCATTAGCACGACCACCAGTAGCAATTTCAGCTGCATCCATAGTTGCCCGATGATTGGTGCCCACCAGCCCATTAACAGCCAGGTACCGAAAATAATTGTCAGTGCGCCACCCAGATGGGTCATGATCATCAGCTTTCGTTCCATGACCTTGAAGGTTATTTGTTCGTCAGCTGACTCACTCATTGCGTGGTAGACGAAAATTCTTGGCAGATAGAACAGGCCAGCGAACCAGGTCACCATAAAAATGATATGGAAGGATTTTACCCACAACATACTGCTTACTCCCGTTCTCGCCTCTAGCCATGATTTTAATGTCACCTGATGGCAAAAGAATTCATTACGGCATCTTTATTCATCAACACCCACGCTCCAAGTCACCGCTTTCTGTGAATTTGCACACAAATATCAACAAACGCTGAGTTCCGGCGTGATAGTGCGTGAGAAATCTAAAGTAGTTCTCATAACGGGTCGACATTGTTAACGATGTACCACAAGAAGTGCAACTAGCGCACGGACTTTTCCAAGGGCGCGTGATTGTGGGCAAACCTGAGCACGGCAGATGCAGTTGATTATTCGGAGACAGTGCATGAGTAAGCGTTTGGCGGGAATTGTTCTCGCTTTTGTCATTGGCATGATTGGCCTTTCCGGTAACGCCCATGGGGATTTGCTGGGTGATTTTTTTAAGGAACGCGATCTTAGCAAATTCTATTATGGCTTCGGCGTTGCCGACGGCAGTGTTGCCGTCAATGGCGCAGACGATCGTTCAATGGGCAGTGCAAACGCAATCTTGGGCTTGAGTCTGGTGGATTTGATTGGAGTCGAGTTTCAATTGGGTGCAGCATCAGACGATCCGCAAAGTTTGCTCAGTGAAGCGCAGGTCCTTTACGGCGCGGCAATGTTGCGGATTGGCGTGCAGTACGGCGAAGTGGGCGTATATGGCCTGTTAGGCCAGGCTCTATTGGACACAGCAAGCACCGTCAGTTTCTCAAAATCGAGTGAAGCTTTGGGATTCGGGGTGAATCTGTTTGGCAACAAGAACACATCACTTAATTTGCACTTCCTTAGACTTGATGATGGTGCGTTTACCTCAACAAGTATTGGTATTCACCATTATTTTGGTGGCTACCGCTAAAGCCCCTATGAGAATTATAAACGATTCAGAAATAAAACCGGATTCCCGAATAATGAATTTCATCAAAAGAATTTACCCGATATATATTCTGGTAACAGTTGTGTTGATGCTGGGAGCTTGTGGGCAGCGACCAGAATCGACAAGCAGTTCAAGTAATGTAGTTGCAGGTGTGGACGAAGGAGCTATTGTTTTTGGTCCTAATGGTGAGGTTCTAAACAGTGGTGATCCGGCGTTGGGAGCTGCACTTGCTTCAGCACTTACCGTTCATGTGATCAGTGATACCACCAGTATCGCTACAGGTGGGACAGAAACAGCCAGTATCACAGTATTGGTAACTGATAACAGTAATCGCGCAAAGCCTGAACAGGAGATAGAATTTATTGCCACAGGTGGTGTTTTGCAGGATATTGTCAGTGTTACAGATGTCAACGGTGAAGCAAGTGCTTCATTGAATCTTGGGCGTGACTATCGCAACCAGGATATTCTGATCGAGGCAATAGCAGGCGGTACGGTTAGTAGCGTGCTGGTATCAACCAGTGGTTCTGAGATTGATGTTGAGGGTGACGATTTGTTGGTTGCCGGTGAATCTGCCGAATTGACCATCACTCTGACAGCAGGCAATGAGGAGCCTATTTCCAACGAAGAAGTGGTCATTACCAGTGCCAGTGGTAACACTGTCACTCCGGCCTCGGCTGTTACCAATAGTGACGGGCAGCTGGTTGTTGAAGTTAACACTGCATCCGGCAGCGATATTATTTCTATTTCTGCGCTGGAAGGCACGGCAACTGCCAATCACGAACTAACTGTGGCAAACGACATACTCACCTTTGAGTCCCCAGAACGTAATGATGAACTGCCGGTGGGTGGAATTGAAACTGTTGATGTTCTGTGGGAGTCCGATGGCAACCCCGTTGCCAACGAAGATTTACGTTTTTCTCTGACCGCCGGCCAGATCATTGGTGATTCAGTCGTGACAACTGATAGTTCAGGTCGTGCAAGTATTGATATTACATCCAATAGTGCAGGGCCTGTGCGTGTTACTGCAGAAGCAGATGGAACAGGTGACCCGGCAGCCAGACTGAATTTTGAATTCGTGGCAACAATTCCATCTCTGATTAATCTGAATGCCTCGTCAACACGTGTCCCTGCCGGTGAAACCAGTACGCTTACCGCATTGGTGACTGACGCTTCCGGTAATCCGGTTAAAAATATGGAAGTAGTGTTCGCCAGTCCTGATTTGCGTGGTGGGCAGCTCAATCCTGCGTCTGCTATCAGTAACAGTGACGGTGAAGCCAGTGTTACCTTTACTGCCGGCTCACTGGCGACAGAATTTGAAGCCATTCAAATCGTTTCACAAGTTGTCAATACATCGATCGCTGACTCTGTTGTTTTGACCGCAGTCGAGCGTGTTCTTAACGTAACCATTGGTTCGACAGATCTTATTCGCTCTATCAACGGACAAACACAGTACAGTCTTCCTTTTGTAGTTCAGGTTGCGGATGGTTCAGGTTCTCCGCTGGAGAATGCATCTGTCGAGATGTCGATACGTCCACTGTCTTTTGGCAAAGGATTTTACCGCCAGGTTAACTCTGAAGGTTTGTTGCCAGAGAATTTGGCAATGGTGAATCCGGGCGCAACTTTCACCCCTGCTGCATGGTCGCTGACCAACTCGACTTTCATTGAATGCATTGCTGAAGACGCCAATGGAAACCGATTGCTGGACCCGGGCGAGGATACCAACAACAACGGGTCGCTAGACCCGCAAGATCCGGCTGTTGTTGCTGCGGATTCTGAAAATACACCGACCATTGAAAATGGTGTGATTGCCACCGATGCAACCGGCTCGGGCTTCTTTGCGATTATTTACCCGCAGAGCAATGCACAATGGGCGACTGTTGAGGTTACTGCGCGAGCCAGAGCGCTGGGTGCTGAAGCTGAGGCAAGATTCTTGACTGACCTGCCGGTATTGGCGGAAGAAGTCCGTGATGTGGATACCAGCATGCCAAACCAGTTCAGCCCGTACGGTACAAGTCTGGACTGTCTGAATACGCTTTGAGTATTCAAATCGACGTTCGGGATGTGCGATCAGAAAAAATGTGTTGCATGTCACATTGCCTTTGCAAGGCTGCGTTGGTGGCAGCGTGTAAGCCACAGTTTGCTGCACCTTTTTGGAAATCGGCCGCTAATTTTCAATGGAGAATAAGCTCCGGATTGTAAACCTAATTGCCAGATCAGGAATAACCAAGTGTTTAAAGGTAACCAGAAACAGCAAAACAACCAGCTAGATCCAGAAGACTACGCGCAAGTATCTGCGATTGCAGGTAAGGTTGTGCCAATCAATGAGTTGAATGCTGAAAACCGTGCGGCCATTTGTAATTCTGCGCAGATTACTGTCATGCAGCGCAATGATCAGCTCAAACCAGAAAATAGCCACCGGTATCTGATGTTCCTTATTGAAGGAAGTGTCACGATGATTAGTGGCAAGGAGGAGGTCGGTACCCTGTCTCCCAGCTCAAGTGACGCATTGCAACCCCTGTTTTCAAACAAGGATGATTACCAGGCTTTAAAATCACCTGGCCTGGCTAAAATTGCCAGATTCGGCCGTGAGCAAATGGATATATTGCTTGCTGAGCAGCAAAAAAACGCTGTCAGTGTTGTTGATGTACATGTCTCTGAATTGGATAACCTGATTTTTGATGAAATCAGGTCGAAGATCAGTGAGAAGAAGCTTGCTCTGGCAAGTTTCAGTGACAGTTCCTCCCGCATTCTTACTTCTTTGGCAAGTAATGCAGGTATACCTGAACTTGCAGAAACCATCCAGACCGATCCTGCTCTGTCAGCATCTATAGTGCGAGCCGCGCAACGAACCGAAGGTGCTGGTGATACAGTTCAAACCATCAGGGGTGCCATTTCACGCCTTGGTGTAGAAGCTACCATGCAGGCAATTACAGCACAGTTGAAAAGCAATACCGTTATCTGTAAGAACCCGATCATAGAAGATCGATTCCGTCGCTATGTTCGTCGATCTCTGCTGGCTGCACGGCTGGCAACAGTAATTACCAAAGATATGCCACACTTGCAGCAGGATGAGGTTGTGTTGAACTCACTGCTCGCAGATATTGGTGAACTTGCAATAATTACCCATGCAAACATGCATAATGATCGAATCACTGATGCTCAGGAATTTACCAGTTGCATTGATAACTTGCGTACCATCGTAAGTCAATGGATATTGAAACAGTGGAGTTTCCCGGCTGCATTTATTGACAGTGCGGAAACCTCTCGCGACTGGTACAGAAATCACCAGAATGAAATTTCCATGGCTGATGTTCATACTGCGGCGCTGCTGGTTATCAACTCTGAAATGCCCGAGTCGGAACAGAGCTCAATTCCCAGCGCAAACAATCTGCTGCTAGCCCGGCGATTGCAATCAGCAGGCATTGATCTGACGTCTTCTGCCGCACTGATGCAGGCAGCTACCGCTACTGCAGCTGCTGCACCGGAACAATTACGTAAAGCTGGATGAGGGTTAAAGGGTTAAAGGGTTTTATCGATAGAGCCGAATGTGCTATACGACAGTGCCTGGCTCGTCAATCAAGATTGATAGAATAATATAAAAAGGGGCGTTCATAACGCCCCTTTTTATATTCTATTGTTTTAAACTCGCTTTGGAATATCTGCCCATTTGCACTGTGGTATTTCTGTCAGTTTGTCGTAAATGGCATTCCCACAATTTCTGCGTCATTTAGTTCACCGTCACTGCAGCCCGCTTTGATCGTATTTCCAGGTTATTGCCCTGTTCTTTTCAAAACGCGCAATTCCGATTCCGTTTTTAAGATTCCGTGACTAGGAAAAGGCCGGATTTGCGATTTAATCAGAGAGTGCTTTTTGTACCATTCGGTGAAAATGGTGGATGGCCTGTTCACCTCTGCCGGTTCGAGCATCGTCTACGATCATTGGGCCTTGTGTATAACCTTTGGATTTCAGCCCGCGTTGTACACTTTCGCACAACGAAATGTCTTCAGGTATCAGCACGTCTGCCGTGTATTTTGATCGTTGCTCATTATGATGGTCTGATGTGATCAAATTGTGCCCGCCGAAATCGGTTTCATCCAGTGACAGCGGGCGGATTGCTGAAATATTGACTTCCTCAGTGCCGGGTAAAATATTAATGGTTGTGTTGGGCCAGAGGAACCAGAAAACCGACATCATGAAATCCTCATTGTCGCTGAGTTCATACGCCGTATTATTTTTTTTGATATCTGTTCCAAGTTGCCTGGCCCAGATGCCAAACGTATCGTGTTGATAGGTGTCCATGCTGATGAGATCGGAAAAATCCGGATGTGCATGTTCGCAGTGGTAGCATTCAACATAGTTATCGACCACCACTTTCCAGCCTGCCCTGATATAAGACTCGCCCAACAATCCTTCCATTGGTGATTTCAGATTTTTGAAGAACGGTGCTCTCTTATGAACATCTGCTTCCAGATCTGCTGCCTGTTCGGACAGGGGTGTTGCTTCAGAGTCAAGGTTTATAAATGCACAATCAAGGAAAATCTCAAGTCTTGCCTGTTTCAGTGAGAAATCGCCCTTATTGAATCCCGGCCGATTTTCAGAACGGGGCGCGCCACGTAATGCGCCTTCCCGTTCGAACGCCCAGGCATGGTAGGGGCAAACAATCACCCGTTTTACGTTTCCGGTGCCGGGAGGTAATAGTTCGTGTGCACGGTGCTGACACACGTTATAGAAAGCACGCAACTCGCCATCACCCCCTTTCATGACAAACAGGTTTTGATCGCAGATTTTGACAGTGACATAGTCTCCGGGGTTATTGAAACTGGATTTATGCGCCACGTATTGCCAGCTGCGATAGAAAATTTTCTCTTTTTCTATTTCGTATACACCGGGATCAGTATAGAGATAAGAGGGCAGGGTGTAGGACGATTGAGGATCGTCTGTTAGTGGTTTTTCATAGTATGAAAGGTTGAGCGTTTTGTCTTTGGATTGTTCTAACATATCTTTGCTCACTGCCTCATGGTTAATCGAGGCGTTGATTTTTTTGGTTATTGATTTCGGATTCGAATTCCTTTGTTCTGCTTCATTTCAGCCCGGTTTAGCTTGTTCTTTTTTGTTTGTGCTGAGTGAAGTAGTAATGTAGCTCTAGTGATACAACAGGATAGTTCGTGGTGCAAGCATATTTTCTATTTGCTGCAGATAAAACAGATATGCTCGGTAATCTGATAATTACACCTGTACAATTGTGGTTCCACTGTCAACTTTTAACGAAGCTACAAGGAAAGCCAGAGGTTACAAAGAAACAGCAATACGAAAAGCATCGAGCAGGGCTGCGTGTAGTGATCTGCTGGATACAGCATCACCGATACGGTAGAGCTTGTAGTTGGCTCCACTGTGGGGTTGGGGGTTATTGCTCAGAATGGCATCTATATCGGTGTGCCCATCATTATCGGATTGCATTTTAAGATCGTGGAATAAATCGTCCTGCGGCAAGGTCCCCTGTTCAACAACGACCTGATCAGTGAGCCACGTGGTTACTTCACCTGTCAGTTCATTCTGAAAGCAGGCCTTCAAGCGATTTCCTTCTGCTTCGACTGATTTCAGTACACTATCCATGTGCATGGGTACGCCCAGTTCATACATTCTCTTTCTGTGTACAGGACGTTCGGCATAGCCTAGCTCAGCAGCGGGCATATCATCAATAGTAAAGAAAGTGACTGCCGAGTTGTTTGCTGCAAGGAACTGTGCGCAGGAGATGCCCTCGTGCCTGCCTGTACCATCGTAAAGAATAATGTTGTCGGCTGGCTGGCAATGGCCGCCAAGCACATCCCAGGTGCTGACACAATGTTGATCATATCCCTTGATGTTGCCCTCATTGGGTACTCCACCTGTGGCAACTATGACAATATCAGGATCAAGTGCTAATACGTCTTGTTGTTCAGCGAGATGATTCAAGCGAACATCAACATCCAGTATTTCGAGCTCGGCAACACGCCAATCAACCACCGCTATTATGTCACGCCGCCATGAAGCTTTGGTCGCGAGAAGCAGTTGGCCTCCGAGTCTTGGAGCTGCTTCCAGTAATGTGACTGAATGCCCTCTTTCGGCAGCTACCCGTGCGGCTTCTAATCCTGCCGGTCCTCCGCCGATAACTACGACCTTTTTACCCGGTTTGTCTGCGCGAGTAAGCAATTGCGGCAGCACGGTTTCTCGCCCCGTGGATACGTTGTGAATGCACGACGGTTTTTTGTCCATGCAATGGCAGGCACCAAAACAGGGGCGAATTCTGTGTTCTTCACCGCGTTGTATTTTGTTGACAATCTGAGGGTCAGCAATATGAGCGCGAGTCATGGAAACCATATCCAGCAAGCCGTCGCGTATTGCGTGACGTGCTGTTGCCACATCAACAATTCTGGCAGCATGAAAAACCGGAACACGAGTCGCTTGCTTAATATCCTTCATACGATTCAGAAACGGTGCTAACGGTCTGGACATACCGGGCATATTGTATTCAGCGAGGCTGAGTTCAGTATCCATTCTGCCGAAAACACAATTAAGAAAATCAATAGCGCCTTCTTTTTCAAGTATTTCTACGATCTTCAGAGCTTCGTCTTTGTGCAGACCGCCACGATCTTCATGCATTGACATTCGTATGCCGAGCAGAAAGTTATCACCCACTGACTTGCGCATGGTTTCGTAGACCATCAGAGCAAAACGCACGCGGTTATCGATGCTGCCGCCGTACTTGTCGGTTCTTCGATTGGTGTCCGGTGCAAAGAATTGCCCAATCAAGTGGGAGCCTGCCAGTGTCTCGATGCCATCAAGCCCACCTTCGTAACAGCGTTTTGCAGCGTCACCAAACGCTTTAACGACACGTTGTATATCGTGTTCATCCATTTCACGTGGAATGCTGCGATGCAACGTTTCTCGCTGCACGCTGGGTGCTATCGTGGGAAGCCAGTTATCCACTGTTGCATCTCCACGGCGCCCCAGGTGAGTTATCTGGCACATAAGAGCCGTACCATGCTGATGAATGCGTTCCGAGAACGCTTGCAGGTGAGGGATAACAGCATCCGAATCGACACGCAACTGATCAAATACGCTGGGAGAGTCAGGTGCTATGTTTGACGACCCTCCAAACATGGTTAGAGCAAGGCCGCCCTTTGCTTTCTCTTCGTGGTAGCGCTGATAGGCATAAGCTGGCATGCCAGCGTCATCCATGCCGGATGCGTGGCTTGTGCTCATTATGCGGTTCTTAAGTGTTAGGTGGCCGATTGTCAGTGGCTTGAATAAGGGATCGGTGTTTAGCGGCGAGCCTGAAGGCAATGAAGTGGCGTTTGAATCGATGGCTGAGCTCAAGCGTGTTACCTACGTGTTCAGTTTTTTTGCGATGGCATGGAATGCCCTGATGGTATCGTGATTGAATTCGCGATTAATAAAATCAGGCCAGGTGGAAAGCTTGACGGCTACCATGTTGTACTCCGGGGAGACATAGATAAACTGGCCAAATACACCCAGACAAACATGAGTCGATTTATCTTTGTTTTCAATCCAGAACTGGTTTCTGTAGCAACCGTTAGCAAAGAACTCTTCTCCTTCTTTTGAGAAAAGACCGTGTGACCCACCACGGATATCGTCAATCCACCAGCGTGGAACAATTTGTTTGCCGTTAACCCGGCCGTTGTCGAGTAACATTTTCCCAAAACGGGCATAGTCTCGAAGGCTGGCACTGATGCCGCCGCTTGCAGTGCTGCATCCCAATCTGTCAACAGTTATGTTGGCGTGCTCTTCTGTTCCGAGTGGCTTCCACAAGTAGTTTGATATGACATCTGGCAAGCGTTGGCCGGTCACCCTTTCCATCATGAAGCCCAGAACTTCGGTTTCAATGGAGCGGTATAAAAAACGGGAACCGTGTTCGGCCTCTTTATCAGTCAGCGTTAGCAGTTGATCCCAAACCGTGGATGGCCATTGGCTGGTGTCAATATCTTCCGGCGGCGGTTTCCAGCCACAAGCGACATCGGTTTTGCCTATATCGCTATCGCGCCGATCATAGGTTTCACCAAAACGCACACCGGTAGTCATATCCAGTACCTGTTGTACAGTGGCGCCATTCCAGGCCGTTGCCGTGAGTTCCGGTAAATAGTCTGTCACTAGCGAATCTATGTTAATCAAGCCTTGATCAAATAGTGCTGAAGCGGTTGTTGCGACAATCGATTTGGAGACTGACTGGCCAAGATGCAGAGACTGCGGGTGCATGCTGTTGTAGTAACTTTCGTGAACGACTTTGCCACTATGAATCACCAGGAAGCCGTCGGTGTAAGTATCATCCAGTAATTGATCGATTGTAGATTCAACGCCATCGGCCCTTGTAAAAGTAGTATCTCCAATACTTTGATGCTCCGCCTTCAATTCATTTATCGGACTGTGAAGTCGAGCGTTGTAAATGGGCGCTGTCGGGAGAATCTGGCTCATACGCTGGAATGTCCATCGATTCCAGGGTGGTCTGTCCCAATCTATGGATGGCACCTGCTGTTCAACCGGAGGCGGTGAACCCTGCATTATTGCTGCTGGCGTTTCTGAATTCTTATAGGACGATTGCATCAGAGTATGGCTTTGCAATAATACGAATTTTGTAACTCAATTTTTACTTCCTCATTGCCCGGGTTGCATTTAGCATGGCAACAATCAGTTCGTCACGATAGGCGGCATCTTCATTGTGTTGCTGCGGGTTTTGCTTTCCGCCAGAATCGCTTGCGGTTGATGTACCGGATTTATTGCTTAGACCGTCAACCAGCAAGCGTACAGTTTCCGGTGTCAGTTCCGGTGTGCCTAGATCGTCCCACCAACGGTGAAAGCTTGGTGCATAACGATTGCAAAATTCCTCCATACCACCAACACCGGCACCGAGATGGAACAATTGATGTGGCCCCATCGCAGCCCAGCGTAAACCGGGACCTGCCCATATAGCCTTGTCGACATCCTCTACAGATGCCACGCCATCAGCCACCAGGCTGATAGCTTCGCGCCATAGGGCAGCTTGTAAGCGGTTAGCCACGTGTGCGGGAACCTCACGTTTAACACGTATCGTAACTTTACCGATGTGATGATAGAACGCTTCAGCTTTGGGTAATACATCGTCATCTGTTTTGCTATTAGCTAACAGCTCTACCAGCGGAATCAGATGGGGAGGATTAAAGGGGTGGCCAAGTATAAAACGTGCTGGTTTATGCCAGCCACCTTGCATTTCACTTAATGTCAGGCCAGATGCAGAGGAAGCAATAATGGCGTCACTTGACAAAGATTCTTCAATTTCCCTATACAAAGCCTGTTTTATTTCAAGCCGCTCCGGTACGCTTTCCTGAATGAACCCTGCACCATCTACGGCACTGCTGGCTTTGTCATGGAAAGTGATGTTGTCAGGATTGCCGTGCGTTGTGAGCGCCAGCGCTTCAAGTGTTGGCCACACGTTAGCAACATAGTTGCGAACTGTCTGTTCAAAGTTATCGGTTACATCGTAAACGGCAACACTACGCCCGGCGGCCAGAAAGAGAGCTGCCCAGCTAGCACCAATAACTCCAGCGCCAAGAACTGCCGTGTGCACCGGAATCTCATACTGTTTATTTTGAGTCATTAAAATAAACCTGGTTGTAATGGTGATGCTGCAGTCATACCACCATCGACTGTAAAACACTGACCAGTAACAAAAGCCGCATCGTCTGATATCAGCCAGCTTACTGTTTTGGCTATATCTTGTGGTTGGCCAAATCGGCCTGCAGGGTGGCGAGCTATGGCATCCTGTTTTGCAGCTTGAGGGCTATTTGCGACAGCAAACGCATCATCAGCCATAGCCGTCATGATCCAGCCGGGTTGTATCGCATTGCATCTGACAGCAGGGCCGTGATCTACAGCGATGGAGCGAGTCAATCCATGTACGAAGGCTTTTGAAGCATTGTACAAGGCCATGCCGGGGTCTGCGACAACGCCGGAGATGGAGCCAATATTTATAATGACTCCGCTGTTCTTTTCCATGGCTGGTAGTACCGCGCGGCAAAGATTAAACACCCCTCGGCAATTTACCCCGACTACCAGGTCCCAGTCATCATCTGTACTTTCAGTAACAGTGCGTTCTACCTGCACTCCGGCATTGTTAACCAGCACATCAATAGAGCCGAACATTTTACTCGCTATTCTGGTCAGTCGGTTGGCATCTGCCGGTTTTGACACATCAGCCTCTACCCAGTGTGCTGAAGCAGCAAAGTCTTCGGGTTTGGCGCTACGTCCACAGGCTACAACCTGCAGCCCGTCATCTAACAGGCGTTCTACTATGGCTTTACCGATACCACGACTGCCGCCGGTAACTAATGCTGTTCTTGTTTTGTCATGCATAGCTAGAGTTTCATCTGTTGCACCTGGGCTGACAAACCGCCGTCAAGTACCCAAAGTTGTCCGGATGCGTAACGGGCTTCGTCCGATGCCAGCCAGTTAACCAGATTGGCAATGTCGTTCGGGGTGCCGTAGGTGCGCAGCGGATGCACATCTTTTACGGCTTGCTGCAACGATTCGATAGTGCCACCATCGCCACCTGAGCCATCACCTTCGAAAAAGCTTTGTAACATTGGTGTGTCTACATAACCCGGGCAGATTGCATTAACCCGAATGCCCTCCGGGCCGTGGTCACAGGCCATGGCTTTGGTTAGTGCATGCACCGCACCTTTGGTTGCGCAATAGGCAGCCAGACCAGGGTCTGCAATAAAGCCATCATAGGAGCCAAAGTTGATAACTGATGCCGAGTGACCATCGCTTACGGCATTTCGCAATAGTGGCAGCGCATATTTGCAAGTGAGAAAAGTGCCTGTAACGTTAACGGCAAAACTCTGGTTCCATTCCTCCAGTGACGTGTCTTCTATCGTCTTCTCGATTTCGATACCGGCAGCATTAACCAATACATTTAATTTTCCGTGTACCGATTCAATTGATTTCATGGCATCAATCGCCTGAGCTTCCTGCGTGACATCAAGTGGCACGAACGTCACACCGCTCATATCGGTATCAGATTCGCCTTCTAATGAACCGGACGGATTAAGGTCTGCAGCAAAAACCCTCGCTCCTTCTTTAGCAAAACGTTGGCAAATGGCACGGCCGATACCGCCGCGACCGCCCGTTACCAATGCTATTTTTCCTTCCAGTTGACCGTTCATGCTGATGCCCTGCGGTAAGAATCCAGCACGAGGCCGTGAAAATGATGGAGTGCGTGTTCTGATTTGCCGGAACCGTGCGGGTCGTTCACAATGCGGCCCTGCTGGAAAGCGGGGGTATTCATTCCTCGTTGTACACTTTCTACCAGCGTTATATCTTCGACCTGCAATACATCATCGATATACCGGATTGCTTCTTTTTCCATGTCATCCGGTTCCGGGGTTTCAAGAAAGAAATCGTAAGTCTCCAGCGTTCTGTCGGTGCCGGCCGGGATGATATTCAGTACCAGCATATTTGAGCGGCCGGGATAACGCATCAGGCAGGTGTTTGGCCATAACCACCAGACAGCATGCGTTTTAACAGTAGCATTGGAAGTATCGTAAGCGGCGTTCGGACTGTTGCCGGCATCGGCCATATGGCTGGAGTAGATGCCGTGGGTTGTAACCTTGTAGGTTTCCATATCTACAAGCTCGCAAAAATCCTTGTGGGCTACCGGGCAGTGGTAACACTCAAGAAAATTATCAACCACATTTTTCCAATTCGACTTGATGTCGTATGTCAGTCTGTGAGCGAATGTCAGGTCTGCAACATCTGGTGCCCACTGACCTATCTCTTTGCCAAGTTCTCCGCTTTGCGATACCAATGACGCTGCATTCGGGTCGAGATTGACATAGATGAAACCGTGAAATTCTTCTACTTGAACCTGATCAAGACAGATCTTACTGGTTTCGAAGCCTGCAAGGTTTTCTGTATGGGGTGCACGCAATAGCGCACCATCCAATTTGTAAGTCCATGCGTGATACGGGCAGGTTATGCGAGCAGCGTTACCGCTGCCTTCAAGCAAATGATGCGCACGGTGTTTACAAACATTGTAGAAAGCGCGCAGGACACCTTCGCGGTCACGAACGACGGCGATAGGTTGGCCCGCGATATTGGCACAGACATAGGAGCCGGGCTCGCGTACTTTTTCAACATGACAAACCCATTGCCAGGTTTTAGCAATAATCTCGAGCTGGTCTACTGAAAACCATGCGTCTTTCGTATAAGCATCTGCAGCCAGTGATAGGGAATGTGAAGGATTTTTGTGGTAACCCCTGCTGATTTCCCTGAATTCATTAACGCTGGGAAGCATCGGCATCTGTACTGCCTCGGTCGATAGTGTCAGATAGCAGTATGCCTGAATGCACTATTCTTCAACAAGACAATAGCGACAATACAGCAGAGATGGTGTAGTTGTATGACCTCTAGCGGGAGGGTGCCCAGTTAAAAGTACGGGCAGTTTTGCGTTTAGTTTGCATACGGCTGAAAATTTCAAGTAGTAGAGGGTGAATTGCGGCTGCGGCTAGTATTGTTAGCAGTGGGTCAAAGTAATTTAACAGGCTGAAACTACAAACAAATGCCATGATCAGAGCGGTAACCGCATTCGCGAAATTTCGAAACGCTACAAATTCTGTTTCCAAGACCAATTGGCGGATGAGCCCGCCGCCAATACCGGTAAACATACCTGCCAGTACGATGGCAGGCAGGCTGCAATCCGCCCGGATCGCAGCAAGTACACCTACTACGATAAACACGCTGGTTCCTGTTGCATCCAATGCCCGGCAAAAGGGTCGTGAGATAACTGAACCCTTGCGACGGCCGTTACGTCGTGAATATTTGCGTTGTCTGGAAAAAACGATGGCAAAAAGGATGGCAGAGCCGATTACGAGCAGATAGTTCGGGTTAAGTAGCCAGAACAGCTGATCACTGCCTAGTAGAAGATCTCTTGTTGTGCCACCACCGACTGAAGTTAGCATCGCGGCGAGAACAACTTGCCAGGCTCGCATCCTTGCCCTGAGGGCAACCAGCGCCCCAGTGCAGGCAAAACAATAAGTTGCTAGTAAATCCATGAGTAACAGCATGCCTTAGTCCATTCCTTCAGCAGGAAGAAAATAATAGGCGTGCCGTCTATCAGGGTGAATACCTTAGGTTTTGTAAAATTTTCATACCCCATTTGGGGTAGATGGCTCTAGCTTGGGAGCCGTAGCCGTGAATTACGTGACGGCAGCTGTAGTATCGCCGTGCGCATCGTCATAATCTTGACAATTAGAGATTGATTCTGCGATGCGTGGAATCAATTCTTCAAACTTCTGATAAAAGAGCAGTTGCCCGGCGTTATCAACCACCTCGATATTGATCCAGGGGTAAGCCTCTCGATAGGCGGCAATAGTAGCCGGGTCGCCCAGAGGGTCTTCGTCGCCGCTTACATACCAAGCGGGTATGTCCTTGGTCTGTTGCACCAGTTCGGTCCAATCACTTTCGGTCGCAAACAATTCCTTTGCATAGGCGAACGCTGCGGTGTGATCTTCACTGAGTGAGAGTTGTGAGCTTTCCAATAGGGTTTGTTTGATCTCGGGTTTTTCCTGTATTGCTATGTCTGCTGGTGAGCTTTGGTGAACATTTTTAAACATCTGCTCACGACCGATTTTACGCCCGAGTATAAATGCCGCTTTAGCTGAAAAGTAAAGCAAATGTGGAGCGTAACGGGCAGTCGAGAGAATAAACCGGTGCCATTTCCCCATGCCGGAGTACTGAATATCTGTGGTGAGTGGCAAGCGTGAGCCCAGGCCGATAATTTGCTGTGTTCGATTCCTGTAGTGTTGCGCAAAATCCAGTGCAAAGATCAGGTCATTTCCCTGGGCTATATAGCTAATTTGTTCTATGCCCAAATGATCCAACACCGCAAGAGTGTCCTCGCGTGTAACTTTCAGTATGTCAGCTGACTTGTCTACTTTGTCACTTTTGCCGAAGCCTGATCTTACCGGTGTGATGACCTTGAGTTTGTGGATCATGGCAAGCCTTAAAGCTGCCTGTGGCCAAAGAGCCAAACCATAGCCCATGTGGCTGAAGAGAACAGGGTGCCCTTCACTGTCCCCTTGAACCAGATAGTCGAGCTTGCGACCGTCATGCAGTACCAGGGTTTGATACTCCGCTGGCCGAAGCTCCACGGGATTATCTGAATCGGGCGAGTTGGCTTTGACGACTGCCGTTGTTGTTCCAAGCAATGGAGATCGTTTGATAATTTCCATCAATGACAACGTTACCCGGATTAGTTCTGACTGAGAGTGTGTGCGTGTCTTTGCCAGAATCGACTTTACCTGTGTTCGAATTGTGCCAATAGAACGATTACGATTTTCAGCGATTGTATTGAGCGTGTTGCCTTCCACCAGGGAGCGCACTATCCCTCTCTCAGTTGCGGTCAGGGTAAAAACTTCGTGCAGAGTCTGATCGAGCGCCAGTGGCCAGCTGATATCGGTGGAGACGAGTAAAACAAAACCACTACGTCCACCAATCACAAGCGGTTCAGCTGATGCTATATCAAGCCAGTGTGCATGCATCAATGCAGGTGGCGGTGTTGATTCGGTTTTTTCAGATTCCTCGGGTTGCAGGGCCAATAACTCTCCCTTGCCGGTTCGATCTCTCAACATTTGCCGCAGTGTTGTGAACAGCGTGTCGATATCAGAATCGATGAATGGCAGGCTTTCAAGGGATGCTTCTTCGTCAATGCCATAGGCATCAACTGCCATCTGATTGAATTCTTCAATCTCAAGTGCGGCATTTATTAGTAAAGCGGGCGTTGAATCATAGGAATCCAGGACCTTCCGGGTCTCATCAACTGCTTGATCCGGCGAAACACGATCAAGAAAGGTTTCCGCGCGGTTTAGATGGGATTCGAGTATAGCGCTTAGCGTTTGAATGCGTGCAAGTTCGAGAGGACTTCTCGACTTGTTTTGGGGGGAGTGATTTTGCAGAGAGCTGTTTCCGGGCGAATAGTTCTGGCCGGAATAGTTATCGCTGGCAACGTGTTTTTCGCTTGCTTCAAGCCCGGTATCTGCAATTCGATCTATGAATTCAGGAAGGTTGCCAGGATCCAGCGCTATATCGTATATATAGTCAATGAGTTGCTGATCACTCAGCTGTGGCTGTTGGGCCGTACTTGATTGCGCCGTACTTGATTGGGGCCGATCTGATTGTTGGGTTGGATCTGCTTGGGTCGATTGTGGTTCGATCGATTCATCTGACTTTTTTGAGCCAGAGAGTTCTGTATGAGTTTGTGTAGCGTTTGATTGTGTAGCGTTTGAAATACTACCCGCTCGCGGGCCCGGATGCACTCCGCTGTTTGAATCTTCCATAACACTGCTGCTTCCGTCTCGAAGGTGCCATGCTATGTGTTCTTCTAATGTAAGTAAAGTAGTGGTGTAGAAAGGTGGTTAGCAAACACTAGTAGGAAAATAAAAAGCGCTTTGAAACACTTGTAGCGCCAGCATCTAGCTGCCTGGTTTGGCGAACATTTGACGGTGAGCTAGACAGAAAGCCTAGCTGTGCATGCGCAAATCTTTTGGTAGTGAAAAGGAAATTGTTTCTACAATACCTTCAGATTCGTTAGCCGCAGTTGCGCCGAAGTCGACCAGCTGATCGATGACCTGCTTTACCAGCACTTCGGGAGCTGATGCACCTGCTGTTACACCGATTTTCGTTTTACCTTCCAGCCAGCTCTTCTCGATTTCTGTGGAGTTTGCTATCAGGTAGGATTCAACACCCGCGCGCTCGCCTAATTCACGCAACCGGTTGGAGTTCGAGCTGTTGCCAGCACCTACCACCAGTAACAAGTCAGCTTTAAGGCATAAATCCTTCACCGCATCCTGGCGGTTCTGGGTGGCGTAGCAAATATCATCTTTTGCAGGGGCGGCAATTGCAGGGAAGCGTTTTTTTAATGCTTCAATGATTGCAGCTGTGTCGTCAACTGATAATGTAGTCTGCGATACAAAGGCCATTTCGTCTGGCTCGTTAATTTCCAGCGATGATACGTCTTCGGGTGTTTCCACCAGAATGATGCGCCCGCCGAATGATGTGTCGTAGCGACCCATCGTACCTTCAACTTCGGGGTGGCCCTTATGGCCAATGAGAATGACTTCCTTGCCCTGCCTTGCATAACGCACCACTTCCATATGTACTTTGGTCACCAGAGGGCAAGTGGCGTCGAACACCGTCAAGCCACGCTCTTGTGCTTCTTCTTCAACGCGGCGTGATACACCGTGTGCGCTGAATATAACCGTTGCATCATCAGGAATTTCGTCAAGTTCTTCGACAAACACAGCTCCCTTGTCGCGCAAACCATCGACGACAAACTTGTTGTGTACCACTTCATGGCGCACGTAAATAGGTGCGCCGAATTTTTCCAGAGCGCGTTCGACGATTTCTATCGCACGGTCTACACCGGCACAAAAACCCCGCGGGTTGGCGAGTATGACTTCCACAATTATTGCTCTCTATCCGTTTCGTTGCTGGGGCCTGTAGCCTGTTCTTCACGTCCTTCTGTAAAGGTTGCCCAAAGCAGTAGAATCGTACCGACAGTGATACCTGCATCAGCAATGTTGAAGGATGGAAAGTACGCTGTTTTCCAATGTACTTCAATAAAATCGATCACATGACCGTAAATGACACGGTCAATCAGATTACCAACAGCACCGCCTAGTATCAGGGCAAGTGCCCAGGTCATCACTTTTTCGGTTTTCAGTAGCCGGGCCAACCAGATAATCAATACGATGCTGACTACTGCGCTAATTCCGGTCAGAAAATAGCGTTGCCAACCACCGGCATTACTCAGGAAGCTGAACGCAGCCCCTTTGTTGTAATGCAGTGTCCAGTTAAAAACAGGCAGAACATAAATTTGTTCGTAGAGTTCTATACTGCGATCAGCAATTATTTTGGTTATCTGATCAGCTACTACGACAAAGGTGCTGATCAGGTAACGCATATAAATCGGCATTGATTATCCTTTATTGTATTCGTCTTGTGTCTTTACACCCGGTTTTGAAAAATTGGGCGTTTAAGCCAGATTCCGCTTTTCTCCACTACCACTGACATTGTCAACACAACGCTGGCATAGTTCACTGTGTTCTGCAGAATTGCCCACATCGGGGCGGTAATGCCAACAGCGGACACATTTTTCGCCCTCAGCAGAAGTTGCGAGAATGGCCAGTTTACGGCCTTCAACATCCAGAAGTTTTGCTTCATCCGGTGTATTGTCGAGTGCTGATACACCGGCTTCAGAGGTGATCAGGATAAACCGCAATTCGGTTTTCAGTTTTTCAAGAGTTGCCAGCAAATCGCCCTCGGCAAACAGTGAAACGCTGGCATCCAGCGCACCACCTATATCGCCAGAGACACGCAGGCTTTCAAGCTCCTTGGAAACGGCGGCGCGTATCTGTAACAAATTGCTCCAGTCTTCGCGTGTTATTGCCTCGTGTTCAGAAAGCTCGAATAGTCCGTCGTACCAGGTTTCAGTAAACACGGTGTCACCTCGCTTGCCCGGCATGGCTTGCCAGATTTCATCGCTGGTAAAGCTTAATACTGGTGAAATCCAACGTACCATCGCTTCGGCTATCAAGTACATGGCAGTTTGCGCGGAGCGCCTGGCCTTGCTGTTACTGGCTGTAGTGTATTGCCGGTCCTTGATGATATCGAGATAGAAGCTACTCATATCAACACCGCAAAAATTGTGGATGGTCTGATACACGCCGTGAAAGTTATAGTCGTCGTAAGCTTTCTGTACGGCTTTCTGGGTCCGGCTGGCGCTATCAACAGCCCACCGGTCCAGCGCCAGCATGTCTTCGGGTTTCACCATGTCGCTGGCCGGATCGAAATCATATAAAGCACTTAACAGGTAGCGAGATGTATTTCGAATGCGGCGGTAGGAATCTGCCATGCGATCAAGAATTTCCTGCGACACGCTCATCTCGCCACGGTAGTCTGCAGAGCAGACCCAGAGTCGAATGATGTCAGCCCCCAGAGTTTTCATGACTTTCTGTGGTGCGATTACATTGCCAAGGGATTTCGACATCTTGCGGCCTTGCTGATCAACGGTGAAGCCATGAGTCAGAACCTGTTTGTAAGGTGCGATCTTGTTGATCGCGACACTGGCCAGCAATGAAGAGTGGAACCAGCCGCGATGTTGATCAGAACCTTCAAGATACATATCAGCCGGGTAGTTCTGGCCGTCACGACGTTGCAGTACATGCATGAAGGTTGTACCCGAATCGAACCAGACATCCAGTACATCATTAACGCGCGAGTATTCACCGGCTTCAGCACCTAGCAGTTCTTCACTTGGCGCATCAAACCAGGCCTGAATGCCGCCTTTCTCTACACGCTTGGCAACTGCTTCAATAATGTCGTTGGTTTTAGGGTGCAGTTCGCCACTGTCTTTGTGTATAAACAGAGGGATCGGAATGCCCCAGTAGCGTTGACGCGAGATACACCAGTCCGGGCGGTTGGCTATCATGCCCTCGATTCGCGCCTGTCCCCAGTCGGGTACCCAGCGCACCTTTTTGATTTCGTCCAGCGCGGTTTGGCGCAAACCCTCGTTATCCATGCTGACAAACCATTGCGGTGTAGCCCGGTAGATGATCGGTGTTTTTGTACGCCAGCAGAACGGATAACTGTGTTGGTATTTTTCGGCTTTAAGCAGTGCATCTGCAGCGGTCAGTTTATCCAGCAGCAATTTGTCAGCCTTCATCACATGAACGCCACCGAATTCCTCGACGCTGTCGGCATACACACCGTGCTCATCAACGGGGTTGAGTAGTTCCAGGCCATAGCGTTTTCCAGTGTAGAAATCGTCTACACCATGGTCGGGGGCCGTGTGTACGCAACCGGTACCGCTTTCAGTAGTAACGTAGTCGCCCAGCACCATGAGAGATTCACGATCATAAAACGGGTGACGCAACGGCATCTTTTCAAAGCTTGCGCCAGCTGCTGTCGCGGCAATCGTATAATTGGCAATGCCATAACGCCTCATGCATGGCTCAGCCAATTCGCTTGCGACCAGTAGTAATTCCTCTCCAATGTTGTTGTCTGAATCGGCAGCTACATGGAGCAGCGAGTATTCAAGTTCCGGATGCAGGGCAACCGCGAGGTTCCCGGGAATAGTCCAGGGCGTGGTGGTCCAAATCACGACAGATGCAGGCAGCTCGGCCAGGGCTTGTGGAAGTTGCCCGAAAGCATCCAGAAAAGCAGGTTTATCGACAGGCCGGAAACGCACATCAATGGCTGTGGAGGTCTTGTCTTCATAATCCACTTCAGCTTCAGCAACGGCCGAGTGAGCACCCCAGCTCCAGTGCACGGGCTTGGTTCCTTTGTAGATATGGCCGGCTTCTATAATCTTGCCAAGTGCGCGGATGGTGTCCGCTTCGTTCTGGAAGGCCATGGTGAGATAGGGATTTTCCCAGTCACCAAACACGCCCAGACGTTTGAATTCGGTACGCTGATTGTCAATTTGCTCGCTTGCATATTCGCGACACTTGGCACGAAAACCACCCTCGTCGATCTTGTCCCCGGGTTTTCCCACCAATGATTCCACCTTGTTTTCTATAGGCAGGCCATGGCAGTCCCAGCCGGGAATATAGTGGGCGTCAAAACCGGCGAGCTGCTTGCTCTTGACGATCATGTCCTTGATCACTTTATTAACCACATGGCCTATGTGAATGTCACCATTGGCGTAGGGAGGGCCGTCATGCAGAATAAACTTTTCGCGCCCTTGGGACGCCTGGCGGATAAGGTTGTAAATATCCATCGATTCCCAACGCTTTTGCATGTCCGGCTCGCGTTTCGCCAGGTTGCCACGCATGGGAAAATCTGTTTTGGGCAGATTCAGGGTTTTTTTATAGTCTGTTGAAGATTTTGCTTCTGCAGTCACTGCGGGGGGCTCATTGGATTGATGGACGGATTGATGGGTAACTTAAGTACTGTAGCGTATAACACGTTGTCGGTTTAGCGACAAGTGGGCTTCCGCCATGTAGTTTTGCGTTTGTCGATACTGGATCAGGCGCTGGCAAAGAAGTCGCGTGCCGCACTGGCGTCGCTGGCTATCGCCTGCTTTAATTCCTCAAGACCGTCAAACTTCTTCTCACCGCGCAGGTAGTGGTGAAAACTGACGCTCACCACCTGCTCGTAAAGATTCGGTTCAGCGTCAAATACATGCACCTCAAGTAGCAGTTGCTTGCCATTGACGGTCGGCCGCTCACCGAGATTGGCAACCCCCTGGTAGGTGGTACTGCTGCCCGGATCTGTCGCACTGCCTGGGGCGGTAAGCGAAACAGCAAAGACGCCACGAATGCCCGGTCGGAAGTCTTTCAGGCAGACATTGGCTGTGGGGTAGCCTAGTTGTCTGGCCAGCTGCTGGCCTTTGATAACACGCCCGCTGATACTGTAAGGGTGGCCGATCAGTTGTGCGGCCTCGGTGAAATCGTGTGCTAGCAGGGCCTGACGAATCGCGCTGCTCGAGATGCGGGATGCCGCCGCTGCGGTATTGCTGACTACCGTATGAAAACTTTCAACACCGAAACCGTGTTTGTCGCCGGCACGCTGCAGCATGGCAAAGTCTCCTCGTCTCTGGTTGCCAAAACGGAAATCATCGCCCACCACCAGGTGGCGGATTTTCAGCGTCGACAGCAGCGCTTCACTGATAAAGTCTTCAGCCTGCAAACTGGCTAGCTTCTGATTGAAATGCAGCAGCAATAGCTGGTCTATGCCGCAGCTGGCGATCGCGCTTGATTTGTCGCGCAACGTGCTGAGGCGCATAACACCTTCCTTGGGCCGAAAAAATTCGTGAGGCAGTGGCTCGAAAGTGACTGCACATAATGGCAGATTTTGTTGATTTCCGATTTCGGCAAGGCGCGCGAAAATGGCGCGGTGACCGCGATGCACACCGTCGAAATTGCCAATGGTCGCGACGCAGCCGTTACTCGCCGGATAGTTTTGCAGACCCCTAATAAGTTGCACTGGTGAACCTGGGTGAGAATTCGTAAGAAAGTAAAATTAGTTGAGTTAGGCTGACGTCAGTTGATTGGATATCGACTACTCAGATATCAAATCGCGAGGTCGTAAGCCGCTGAACCACAGGGTAGCAGCATAAGCACTTACCGCGGCTGCAATTATAGCGAGTAAGGCGCCAACGCGCCCGATGAACTGCATACTGCTCCATGCCGAACCTGGTGACCAAATTACCAGCAGGCCGAGCATGACAGCCGTCATTACCAGAAGCGCTGGCAGCATGCGGCGCGCAAAGCCTTGAAAATCGCTACTGGCATGGTAAATACCCTGTGTTTTGAGTTTGCGGTAGAGCATCCAGGTCTGTTGCCATGCAGATAGTGTGGAAGCGAGCGCAAGCCCCATGTGAGGGGCGATGAATCCAGCCAACACCATCGGCACCACAAGGGCGATGTTGTATAGCATATTGCTGAGCAGGGCTATTATGCCGATGCGAACCGGCGTGCGTGTGTCGTGGCGTGAGAAAAATGCCGGTAGCATGACCTTTGTCAGGATAAATGCAGGAACGCCCAGGGCGTACGCCATGAGGCTGAAGCTCGTCATGCGGGTGTCTGCCTCAGTGAACTGTCCGTATTCAAACAGAGTCGCGATAAGGGGGCTGGCTAACACCAACAATCCAAAAGCGGCGGGCATCCCGACCAGCAAAGTGATCTTCAATGCCCATTCAAGCGTGTTCCTGAAATCGGCTTCGGCTTTGGTGGTAAAGCGCGCTGAAAGTCTTGGCAGAATTACCGTCGCCATGGCAACGCCCAAAATACCCAGCGGAAATTGCATCAAACGGTCTGAATAATAAAGCCAGCTCAAACTTCCGGTGATAAGGAACGAGGCTATTACGGTATCCAGCAAAATGTTGATCTGAGCGACAGAAGAGCCAAATATCACCGGCCCCATCAACTTCAGAATGCGTTTGACACCCGGGTGGCGCCAGCTGGTCAAGCCCAGTGCGGGTTTTGGCATCAAGCCAATTCTGGCGAGAAAAGGTAATTGAAAGGCAATTTGGGTCAATCCTGCCAGTAGCACCCCCCATGCCAGCGCAACAATAGGTTGTTCAAACAGGGGTGCCAGCCAGATTGCCGCGAAAATCATGCAAACATTCAGCAATACCGGTGTTAATGAGGGGATGGCGAAGTGACCGAAGGTGTTTAGAATGCTGCCGGAGTAGGCCAGCAGCGAGACGAAAAACAGGTAAGGAAAAGTGATGCGCAACATTGTTGTTGCGAGTTCGAACTGATCGCCGGAGCGCGCAAAACCCGGCGCGAAGAGCATTACTAGAAACGGCGCCAGCATTACGCCCAGAGTGCTTACAATCAATAATACGACGCTGAGAGCGCCGGATACATGGGATGCCAGGTTAAGCAGCTCCTGCCGCGTGCGTTTTTCCTTGTATTCAGTGAAAACCGGTATGAAACCCTGGGCAAATGCCCCTTCCGCAAAGAGTTTGCGCAGGAAATTGGGTATTTTCCACGCCACCAGAAATACATCTGTGATGGCGCCGGCGCCGAAGAATATAGCGAGCACCTGATCGCGTACGAATCCCAGAATCCTGGATAGTAGCGTCATGCTGCTGACAATAACGCCCGAACGCAGCAGGCCACCAGACTGGGCATGTGCTGATGTGGGGCTGTTGCTACCTTTTTTAGAGGATTCTGCAGTCACTGCTGGGACAGGTGCCTTGAAGACGGATTCGGGCGCGCACCGTACGATAGGGGCGATTGACTCTAGCTCTCCAGAATAGCATAATGTACGGCTGACTTTGTTAGCCTAGTACCCACATTAAGCGGGGCAGTCACTCGAAGTCCCATGAACTAGCATTCGACTAACATTCGCGACCGGATTTTGTAGAAAGCGGGATGTTATGTCGAATTTAAATTTTCAAGGTGTTGCTTGCGGTTTTATTCGCAAAATTTGCGAGTTAAATTTGCGAAAGCACGCCCCAGGCATCCAATTTCCAGAGGAATATTACATTGGCTAATTCGCCTCAAGCGCGCAAACGAGTCAGACAGGCGGTCAAGCGCCGCAGCCGTAATGCAAGCCAGCGTTCAATGATGCGTACACGCGTCAAGCAAGTGTTTTCAGCGATTGAATCCGGTGACAAGTCGGGTGCCGAAACTGCCTTCAAGGATGCCGTTCCGGTTCTTGATCATATGGCTCGAAAGGGGTTGATTCACAAAAACAAGGCAGCTCGTTACAAGTCCCGATTTAACGCGCAAATCCGCGCAATGTAAATCTGTTTCAACGCTGTCCGTTTTGGTGCTATCTGCTTCGGTATAGATTCGCCGGGACGAGATTCGCTGGGACGAGATTCGCCGGGACGGCTGTCGTTCGCTAGGTTCGCTGCCGGGCTTACTGCCTGGGAAGTTGCAGCTTACACAAGACTGCTTACACAGAACTCACGGTACTGGTGGTGGTAGCGCTGTCTACCAATACCAGATTGTCCCGGTTTATAAGCTCGGGTTCACTTGTAAACCCGAGTATTTCGTTAAATTCTTCACTGGTTTTGCCGGCAATTCGCGTTGCCGCGTCACGGTCATAATTGCTCAGGCCTTTGGCTATTTCAGTACCGTCCTGTTTTACACAAGACACCATTTCTCCACGTTTGAAGTCCCCGTCGACCCGTGTTACTCCAACAGCCAAAAGGCTGACGCCACGATTTTGCAATGCGTTGGCAGCTCCCTCATCCAGCCATAGACGGCCGTTCGATTTAAGCTGGTTCGAAAGCCATTGTTTGCGCGCGAGGCGTGGTGGCTTATCGCTGGTCAGCATCGTCCCCAGTGTTTCGCCGCTGGCCAATCGTTGCAGTACGTTCTCACAACGGCCGTTGGCAATAATAGTGGTGGTACCCGATGCCGAAGCACGACTCGCAGCCGTGATTTTGGTGCGCATCCCGCCACTACCCAGCTGGCTGCCTGCACTGCCGGCGAGTGCCATGATTGCAGGGTTATTTGCGTCGGCGCGTTCCAGTAACGTGGCATTTTTGTCGCTACGCGGGTCAGCGCTGAATAGCCCGTCCTGATCTGTCAGGATAACCAGAACATCTGCGCTGATTAAATTGGCAACTGAAGCTGCCAATGTGTCATTGTCGCCAAAACGTATCTCTTCGGTGGTAACGGTATCGTTCTCGTTTATCACTGGCACTGTATCCAGCTCCAGCAATCGTCGCAGTGTAGCGCCCGCATTCAGGTAGCGCTGACGGTTAGCCAGATCGGCATGGGTCAACAGAATTTGAGCCGTTTTGAGCTGGTATTCATTAAAGGATTTTTCGTAGGCTCTGACGAGCCCCATTTGTCCTATTGCGGCAGCGGCCTGTAATGTTGGCAGGTCACGCGGGCGTTGCGTTAGACCGAGTCGGCCCATCCCTTCAGCGATTGAGCCGGATGACACTAATACCACTTCAATACCATGCGATTTGAGCACTGCCATCTGATCACACCAACTGGAGATCAGTGTTTCATCAAGGCCAATACCATCCGCGGTGAGTAGCGAACTGCCCACCTTGATGACCCAGCGCCTGGCGTTGGCAATGCGTTGACGTGTCATATCAGGTATTGCTTGAAATAGTCTCGGTTATTTCAGTCGCGGTGCTGTCATCTGGTGCACTGGTGTCTGTGCCTGCCAGCGACTCTGATGCGTTAGCCGATTCGGATTTACTGTCTTTCTCGGTTTGTTCTTCTTTCTCGGCCTGTTCCTGCCACAACGATTCCAGCCGAATCATAAGTGCTTGTACCAATTCGGCGGTGCCAGCGCCAGTTGCAGCTGACAAGCAATAACTCGGTCCTCGCCAGTCAAGTTGTGCCAATAACTCTTGTTGTTTCTGCTCAACCTCTTCAGTCAGTAGCAAATCACTTTTGTTCAGAACCAGCCAGCGTTCTTTCTCCAATAAACGTGTGCCATCGCCAAGCTGTTGCTGATCATGTCGTTCGAGTTCCGCCAGCAGTTTTTTTGCTTCGGCTGCCGGGTCGCTGCCATCAAGCGGAGCGATATCAATTATATGTAAAAGTATACCGGTACGGGCGAGGTGTCGAAGGAACAGGGTTCCAAGACCAGCTCCTTCCGCGGCTCCTTCGATCAGCCCGGGAATGTCGGCGATAACAAAGCTACGGTGTGGTTCAATGGAGACAACACCCAGATTTGGATGCAAGGTAGTGAAGGGATAACCGGCAACTTTCGGGCGCGCTGACGAGACTGCACTGATCAGGCTGGACTTGCCTGCATTAGGTAAGCCCAGCAAACCGATATCTGCCAAAAGCTTCAGTTCCAGTGCCAGATCCAGTTGCTCGCCGGGAGTGCCATCTGATGTTCGACGTGGAGCGCGGTTTGTGCTGCTTTTGAAACGAGTATTGCCGAGACCATGAAAACCACCTTTTGCAATCAGTACGCGTTCTTCGTGACGGGTCAGGTCTGCAATCTGTTGCCCGGTTTCGCGGTCGGTTACAAGCGTGCCGACAGGAACCTTGATAACGATATCCTCGCCCCTGCTACCCGTGCAATTGCGGCCTTTGCCATTTTCACCGCGCCCGGCTTTGAAGTGACGCGAGTGGCGAAAATCCGCTAGCGTGTTCAGCCCCTCATCCGCTTCCATGTACACGTGCCCACCGTCCCCACCGTCGCCCCCGTCCGGACCACCTTTGGGAATATACTTCTCACGGCGAAAACTGAGGCAACCGTTTCCACCGTTGCCGGCCGCGACACTGATTGTAGCTTCGTCAACGAATTTCATATTGAGCGATCCGGGTGTATCGGGTTGGGCTGGTGCTAGAAACGGGAAGTGGTGAAGCAATTCATCACTGAATGATATAACAGGCAATTATAGCCTGTGGTGCTGCCTGAAAACCTGAAAGGTTGCACAGGCTCTGCGCAAGAGGCATAAACGCGAGTGTACCCCAATTAGCAGGCTGTTGATGTTTGTAAATTTCATGCTTAAACAACCCGAAACTGTGTGCTCCTTAACAATTGTGGGTTTGGCGGGATGTGGCGATGCGGTAGAGTGTTCCTGAAGCTTGTAGCGCAAATAGCAGGGGCGGTGTCGGCCCCGGGAAATAGAAATATTGAGTGACAGTTTTAAAACCAGGCGTAGTAGTGAGCCTTTGAACCCGTCATGTGGCCCGGCCCAACTGATTCTGTTTCCATTGTGCGATTCACGTGGCTTGGTCAGCCAGTCACTTAGTGCGAACTCGACGGTGCCGGAACAGGAAGCGCAGAATCTGTTTTTTGCGTGGTTACTGGATTTACCTGCTGAAATCGATGCCGCAGCTGCAGCCAGCGCTATGCTGTTGGTTTCAGGTGTCTCGGAGCAGAGCGATTCAGGTGGGCTTGGGCCAGGCATACAGCCAGATAGAGGCGATTTCAAAAGCACAATGATTGGCTTGCTGGAGCAGCTGGTCAAAAGAGACAGCTTGTATGAAGCGCCACAAAACCCGCTAATCGAGGCCCACTTGCCACTTTGAGTGTTGCCAGTTTGGTCATTCTTTAGTTT
>CALLOA010000124.1 GCA_938005265.1 uncultured Granulosicoccaceae bacterium | reverse complement strand
CTTATCGGTCATGGCAGGGAATCAGACGACGGAAGCTCTGAGGTGGCGACTGAAGTTTCGTCGTTGGAGTTAAGTGACGAATCATATGAGGAAGAATCAGCTGAAATCGCTTTTGATGCAAACAACGCTGACTCGATCGCTGCGATGCAGAATGCCGGGCCCAAGCTTGCTCGTGATTTTGCCATTTATCAAAATGCTGCAGGAATAGTCAGTGCAGTACCGAAGGGAGGCAATCTCAAGGCAATGTTTTTCACCCTGCCCTGGTTACTTTCCCGAAGACTCTGGGGCCACAGCATTGTTTACTTGTTACTACTTTTTGTACTGTTAGCCGCATTATTAACCACCGCATCACTGGTCTACCAGCAATGGCCGAACGTTGGCACCGTAGATTTGGCCGTAACAGGCTTCTTCGCACTGTTAGCTTTGATCGGACTCTTTTTCCTGCCCTACAAATTTGCCAATCAGTGGCAGGAGCAGAAAATCGCCAAGCAAGGTTTTGAGTACAAAAGTGATCAGGCTGCAAGTACTCTAGCCGGTGCTGAACAGTCTTTTTTACTCGGCTCGAAAAACCGCATGGAGGCGATAGAAACTGGCCACGATTATGCTCAAGCCGCCTAACGCTAGCTAGTGCAATACCCGATTAGAGTTGATGTACGAGGAAACCTATGGCGCGGTATTTTCAGCAAACCGTTGCCACCGCTATATGCTGTGGAGAACCTGGGACCCGAAACAAAAACGCAGAGCAGTTTTCGTCGGCCTGAATCCTTCTACAGCTGACGAGCAGGTAGACGACCCCACCATAAGACGCTGCCAGAGCTTTGCCAGAGACTGGTCCGGAAAATGGCGCTGTGGAGGGTTATTTGTGGTTAACCTATACAGCTACTGCAGCCCTTCTCCCGCTGAACTATTCGACAGTGGCGCAAGAAACAGTCGCACCAATCAATATTGGTTGAAGAAACTCTGCACAAGCCCCGACGCTTTGGTTGTTGGTATGTGGGGGAATCACGGACTGCGTAAAGACCGTGGTGCACAATTCATCGACTGGGCAGCAAGCAATGATATTCCCGTTTACAGCCTTTCAGTTAATTCAACCGGCACACCCGCTCATCCGCTGTATCTGCGAAAGGGCTTAAAACCGCGATTACTAACGAGGCAAAAAAAGAAATCTCTGTGACTAACAAATCATTAACGAGTAGCGTATAGCCGGTGCACGCCAATAAAAGCCGCCCATTGGTCAGCATAATCGGTGCTGCCAATCTTGATCTGGAACTACGCTTGCTGTCCGGTTGGCAGGATGGAGTATCCAATGCGGTCAGTCGCATAGAGCGAACCGGTGGTGTGGCGGCCAATGTCGCTATACAGCTCGCGGAGGATTGCGAGACGCATCTGTTCACTGCTATCGGCAATGATGCAGCAGGCGACAAGATAGTTAAAGAACTTGCAGACAGACACATAGCCGTTAAGAATTTAGCTAACGAATCTGCAAGCGGACTGTACGTTGCTGTGCTGGAACAAAATGGTGAATTAAAGGCTGGCCTTGCAGATACCGCTGGCATTGAGTCCATAGACTTTCCTCAATGGCAGCAGGTAAATGATCAGCTAAAGAATCTGCAGGCTGTGTGCTTTGACTGCAATTGCAACTCCTCACTAATATCCGGTATCGCAAATTATTTCACCAACAGCTACGCTCATAATGACGCGAAATACCCCTCAGCCGACAAGCCCTTACTGGTTGCAATTGGAGTTAGCCCAAGCAAGATAAGAAAACTGCGAGACCACACAAAACAGATCGATCTGTTGTTTGCAAACCGTTCCGAATTACAAGAGCTGTCGGGTCTGAAAAGCTGCGATACATTGGACCGAATGGCATTGTCTGTGTATGAGAGCGGAATAAAACAGGTTGTTGCAACCGACGGTCCCAGGGACATTGTGGTTATAGACCATGGTTGCCTGGAGCGACTACCAGTGCCCCCTCTTGCGCAGAGATCAAGTCACCCTGGCGACTCAGAAGGCAGCTCCAAAGTTAAAGGCTCCGCCAACGGTGCAGGTGACGCATTGGCAGGTGCGACAATCGCTGCCCTGCTGCGGCAGGTTCCATTAAACACATCGGTGCGAGAGTTCGGCAGGATTGCAGCAATGAAGATATTAACTGCCTCCACAGTGACCGGGTACGGAAAAGATTATTAACGCGGATTCACCAGAGATACTGGCCGGTAATCAGTATTCGTATTTGATAGGCAATACGAAAATAGTGACGCCACGGCCATTCAAACATTCAGGGTGCTCATGAAATTACCGATCAAGTTTAGTGGAAATCTACAGAAGGAAATCAGTTCTGGCAATCCGGTAGTCGCCCTGGAAAGCACGATTATCACGCACGGCATGCCATGGCCACAAAATTTCGAGACTGCAAAAGCAGTTGAGCATGTCATTCGTCAACGAGGGGCAACACCCGCTACGATTGCAGTATTGGAAGGTGTTCTTTGCATAGGCCTTGATGAGGCTGAGCTTGAAGCCCTTGCCCTTACAAAAGACGCCAGCAAACTTTCAACCGCAGACTTACCCTATTGCCTGGTGAGTGGTACGACAGGATCAACCACCGTCGCTGCCACCATGTGTGCCGCACATCATGCGGGCATTAAAGTCTTTGCAACGGGTGGAATAGGTGGTGTACATCGCGACGTTGATCAGAGTTTCGACATATCGGCGGATTTGTCAGAACTCTCACGAACCCCGGTTACTGTCGTTTGCGCGGGTGCTAAAGCGATACTGGACTTACCAAAAACATTTGAAGCTCTGGAGACTATGGCCGTACCTGTCATAGCCTGGAGGAGTGATTTCCTGCCAGCATTCTGGTCCAGCCAAAGCACGCTACAGGCTCCACTGAGATTCGACCGGGCAGACCAGATAGCCGGATTTCTGCATATCAGGCAGCAAATGGACATTCGGGGCGGTGTTCTTGTGTGCAATCCGGTGCCGGAAGAACTTGAAATACCTTTTTCCACGATGGAAAAACACATTATCGAGGCTCTGCAAGAAGCCGAAAAACAGGGCATCAAAGGCAAACAGGTGACGCCCTTTTTGCTTCAGCAGATTTTCCGGCTCACACAGGGTGCCAGCCTTGAAACCAATATACACCTGATCAAAAACAATGCGGCTCTCGCAGCAGATTTGGCCACAGCCTTAAAGCCCAGCCAAGTCTGTCAGGGTACAAACGACGAATATCGGCGGAATAATTAACGATAGTCAATCAAAATGCATTTGGTTGCACGTCTACTATAATCTCTTTAAGGAAGCAACCCACGATCCGTATCGCTTCGTCCGACGAGGCCTTAACCATGTCAATTCAGATGAAATTTGCCAGACTGAAAAATGCCGATTGCAATCATGAGGCAGTTGAAAAACATTGTCATGTACCCGTTTCTTACCGCCGCACCTGTTTGGCGGTGGCACCCTTAGTACTGGCTTCAATAACCGCTTGCGACGCCTTTTCGACCAACACGACAAGTCAGGATGAAATACGGGTTGAGCCCAAAGTATTAAGGGCCCCGGATCTGGAAAAGCTACCACAGCCGGGCAGCGGTGATTCCGTCGAAGGTATGGTTGAAGTTAAAGCTGCCTACAAACCAGAGAATGAGCAATACCAGGAAGGGCGCGTAGCTATTAGTGGCAGCAACGAAATTCCCTACCCTATATACCCGGATGCCAAGCAGTACCGAATAGGTGGTGAAAACGGCTTACACGTGGTGCTGTTCGAAACAAATGATTCGTTTGAGGAAGTTGACAGTTTTTATAAACGCTACGGCGGTAGTCAGGGATATGCAAGACTTGTGGGTATGCCGGATTATGTCCGCTACGACGTGACCAGAGAGGCTACAGGCAGTACCACCGATGCGTGGAACAATACCAAACCGGGCATAGTTATCCACGGTTTCAGCAGTAGTGATGAAGCTGCGGAGTCGGGAGCAACCCCTGGCGCAAAAACCAATATCATTGTCAGTTATTGATGCTGCAATGATTGGGAATTGTGGAATTTACCCTGATCCACCACCCTGCAGAGATTCCGCCAGGGAGGTTTTCAACGAACGAGAACCTCTAACGCTCGGAGCAACGTAAAAATTTCAGGTAAAGGGGCCGGAAAATCACACCAGCACTTGTTTTTTTATAAGCAGCGTTAATAAATCAACGCAATAACCAACAGTGCAACACAGGTACAGTGGCAATCTGAAAAATACCGCTACGGAATCAGGGTTACAATCAAATTAATGGCTCTTCAGTCGGCGCTTCAACTTCTTTTTCTGCCATCAACTCATCAAGCTTGACACCAATTGCGGTAGCAACCTTTCTCAGCAGTAAAATTGAAATGTTGCCTTGGCCTGATTCCAGTTGCGCAAGATACCGCTCTGAAACTCCGGATTTCTTTGCCAGCATTTTGCGTGACATGCCGATATTCATGCGGTTTTTGCGAACTCTGCTTCCAACAAGATTAAGAAATTCTTCTGTTGTCAGAGACTCAAGTGTTACTTTTTGTGGTTGTTGTACGATATTCTCGTCAATCATTGGGATACCTTCTCGTTTGGTTTTCCAGACTGGCGACTGTTTCACTTACAAATGGAATGGGCGACATTGCGTACGGACACTAATAGTTAATGTGCATCACTCGCACCGCTTTTAAAGCAACTATCGGGTGAAATTCACCTGATCCGGCTTAACCTTTCGAAAAAGATCTTGCCATAGCTTAGCCAAGCAAACTATTCGTGTCTGTATCTGCAACAATCATTGGAACAATATTCCACAGACCATTTACAAATTGCAGAACTACGCCAGAACTAGAAGTTCCGTTTCTGTTAAACGTAGGATTGGCAATGCCGAATCCGTGCCAAATCGGCGAAGTCCTGCATAATTCCTCAATATTGCCGTTCTTAAACTCGTTTTAACTTCGATTGAAATCCTGAAACGTCAATTTTCGGTCGACAAATATAAACCATGACGCCAAGGTTTTTCAATAAAGAAGTAGCTCACAGGCCGCCAGTATCGCCTTCAGCTATGGTCTATTGGCGCATCCTTTGTGCCATAAACACTTATTGTTTTATGCCAGCACTTGGCTGCCGGATACACGCCGACCGATTGCTCTGCCGAGACACGATATCCAACTGCTACATGCGGTAAAGTTACTCTACCATGTAATGCTCAGGGTTGGGTTATATTCTTGGCATTGAAGGTGGTAACTGTCACTTATGCAAAACCCTTTCAAATACCAATTACCGTTGAGTCTCCGGATAAATTGCCAGCGGACATCGGCGTTGCCAACTTGAGCGCTAGTGATTCGCTCATTGCTTAAACAAATTGCTTAAGATTGCCCGCACAATCAGGTTCCCGGACTAACAAACAGGGCGCTGCAGTTGCTCACTGTAGTTTACTCAAAGATGACGCTACGTGCCGCGTAATTTGCAACACGGCACAGTTGTTAGCATTTATTAAAACTACGAAAATAACCCCTTTAGATGACACGCCGCGTACGGTATTCGCGCACAACAACACCGTTTATCTCGCGTTCTAACGAAGAAAGTTTTACGTTGTAAAGCGAAAAAACGATCCCTTGACCCAGTTTAATAACTGGTGCCAGTTGGCAGGAAAGTCGTGGAGTTTATTGTTTAAAAAGGATTTTTTAGCCGCGCTGTACAGAACTTCGTACCACTAGAAGCAATGCCAAAAAGCCTAGCAGCAAATAGGTGAACCCACCTCCACCCGAGCTGTTGACCGTTAATCCCGTACCCGAAGTGGTGCCAGTGGTGCCATTAGTTGTGGCAGTGTCAGACGTACCTGGCACAGTAGCAGTCAAAACTGCAGAGGATGCTGGCGAGCCACTATTTTCTACATGGTTCTCGCCTGAACCGGAAACATCCAGAGCAGAACCTCTCGGAAAGTCAGGATCAAAGTTATCAGGTGAATAGAACGTCAGCACAAAACCGCTGTCTGTGCGTTCTATTACCGTGATCTGCACGCCGTCAACTTCAAGAGTTTCACCGACAGTCCAGACATCCTCAGGCGAATCAGCGTAATCAGACGGCTCACCCAACGAGTTATCATGAAATAGTCTGGCCTCGCGTCCATCGCCGGTGACCAACTCGTGTACAAGAACACCACTGGCTGGCAGACTTCCGTCATACAAGCCATCACGTTGGCGTGCCTCGATATAATACTGAGTATTCTGCCCGCTACCTTCAAATTTGATCAGGCGGTTATTCGCGGGCACGTCGCCGTGCAACATATCGAGTTCAATAGCAATCGTTGTACGATTATTGAGCAATGTACGATCGAGTGTGAATACCGCTGCTGCATCAAGCCACCCCAGCAACTCCAGATCATGGGCATTCAGGAACTTGGCTCTGAAATTGAACAAAGGATCGACAACGGCATAAGCCCTTGAATCACTCATTAGCGTCCAGGGGTTATCGTAAGAATTATCGTCGCCATCACTATTATCCGTAAGCGACAACCCCATAGCGCGTGCCATCTCATGGGCCACTGATGCTTGCCATTGCCAGGTGGGAGCGCCTAATGCGGTGAATGCCTTTGTGCCTGCATTATCGGCATTGATTATCCGCTGGCCACCAAAACCACTGGCAACGGCATTAAATTCTGCATTAAAGAAAAGATTTACACCATAGAATCCAGTGAAATCAAGATCGTTGTCTGCCAAAGAGATACATTCGTCCAGCATCTCTTCGCTGATCACAGTGTCCGAGATATAGTCGTCGCGCTCACCTGATAAGGTATACCAGCCGAACGTTTCAGAATCGCTGACATCAATATTGCCCGAGGAGACAGTTTCCCAGTAGTGCCCCAAGAGCCCGGTGGCCGAGCCAAACATCTGCTCCACGAAGGCCGGTTCATGGGACAACTCTTCTTCATCAGCAAACTGACACAGCAGGTTTGCCCACGGCGTTGCCCCGCGTAGCCGGTGCGCTGGCGATAGATCAGAGGTTTCCGGAACCAGCACAGGTGCCTCATCTTGAGCCAAGCCCAATCCGGCCGTGGTATTGCCGGCATCACGTTCGAGCCCGGTTAGAATATGTAAATTGAAGCCATCCCTCGTGCGCCCTGTTATGCGAATACTGGCTCCGGGTATTTCTATGGTCTCGCCTACCGTCCACATATCATTTTCGCTATAGGCGTAGGTTCTTGGACTGCTGCCATCAGAATTATCGTAGAGGCTCCAGGCAGGTTCCGGTCTGCGTAGATCGACCTGATAGGCAACGATCGCAGTACCCGGAAGATTACCGTCGTATCGACCAATGCGTTCACGGGCTTCGAGTGTGTAGTAGACATCCGGACCCAGTACGGGATCACGCAGAATAATCGCACGACGCCCTGACCCGGCATCAACATGGGTCATGGGCGCCAGACGCGTAAACAACCCGCCGGGAATAGTTAGATCCACCCTCAATTCAGTAACCTCAGACGCAGCCAACCAGCCCAGAGAATATTTCTCAAAGGCATTCAGATGCTTGGCTAACCATTCGTAGCGCAAGTCAGGCACCGCGTAGCCTTGACCATCGCTCATGTTGGTCCAGGGGTTATCGTAGGTATTTCCGTCCCGGTCAGAATTGTTGGCAAGTGGCAAACCCATGGCCAGGCTCATCTCATGAATCACGCCAGTGTGGCGCGTCCAGGCTGGAGCGCTGATTGCCGTGGTGGCCATAATGCCAGCACCGTCCTGATCAACCACTCGTGCCTTGCCAAAACCCACACCAAAAGGATTAAAGCCGGAATTGAAAAAGGTATTCACACCATAGAATCTGGAGAAATCCACGTCAGCATCGGCAGTGGCAATACACTCACGTGTCAGTCGTTCATCATCAATCTGTGTATCGGAATCGGTACCCCGGATATAGGTTTCTCGAGGTTGCGGCAGATCGTACCAACCCAGAACCACCGAGCCGTCCAGATTGACACGGCCGTAGGAAACCTCCTTCCACCAATGATTGATCTGGCCGGGAGCACTGCCGAACATATCCTGCACAAAGGCAACGGTTGCCGGTTCAACTTCAACATCCGGGAATTTGCACAACAGCGTCACCCAGGGAAGGTTACCCAAGGCAATCTCGGGCCGACCGGGTGCAATACTGACAGGGGGAGTTTCAGTGATCTGCGCTGCCTCGATCACATCAATGTTGACAGTTACCGATGCGCTCAAGGTTACGTCGATTGCATCTGTCACCGTGAAACTGACCGAGTGTTGACCACGCTGGCTACCAGTCGGGGTCCAGCGAAACAACCACAGGCCGTTTTCGTTGTCCGTCAAGGTTGCACCAAGCGGCAAGTTGCCGGACACCAGTTCAGGATTAAATCCGTCCGGATCAACGGGAAACAGGTACAACTGAAAAGGCTGATCAACAGCTGCTTGTTGGTTGGGCGCAATCGGGCGGATAAAGGGCACACTATTGCCATCCACGCGACCGTTGGTACCAGTAACGTTAACCTCGAAGCCTGTGGCCGTGCGCGCCAGTACCTCAACCTCAAAGCCATCACCGCGATACACTTCCCCGACGCTCCAGATAACACCCGCCGAGCTTGCGAAATCCGCCGGTGGTTGGTCGGCATCTACTACCCAGGCAGCTCGCCGTGTTTGCAAATCGACTTCGTGAATTATCACACCACTACCGGGTAAACCCGCTTCGTACTGTCCCAACTGCTCACGCGCTTCCAGGGTGAAAAAGAAATCCGTACCACTGCTGGCACGCAGCAGTTTCAGCGAGCGATAAGTACCAGACGCAGAACTTGCCCGGCCCAGACCCGTCAAGCGGACACGTTGTGATGCGCCTGTGCTGAGCGTGTCCAAATCAAGTTCCAGAATTTCAGAAGGCGCTAACCATCCCAGAATTTCCTTTTCATAAGCATTGAAATGCTTGGCAAGATTGCCGAACTCCGGATGGGGCACGGCGAAGCCGTTGACACTGCTCATCACCGACCATGGGCTATCATAGGGGTCATCGTCTTCGTCAGAAGCGTTGCTATGACGCAGACCAAAGCCATGACCCAACTCATGAACCACCAGGCCATGGTTGCGCCATTCATTCGCACCAATCACGGTGTAGGCAAATCCCGATTTGCCGTCCAGCGTAATGAAGGAGTTACCACCTACTCCACCACTGCCACCCGACCAGTCGCCGTTGGTAAAAATATTGATCCCCGCAAAACTTGCGAAATCAATACTGCTATCAGCGGCTGCCGTGCAGTCGTTGATGATCTGCCCGACATCAGCCTCACCAGCAATAAAATAATAATTGCGCGGCTGAGGCAGGGTGTACCAACCCGATGCCTGAGAACCATCCAGCGATGAGCGCCCGTAAGAGGCTTGTTTCCAGTAATGATTAACACCACCGTATTCATCACCAAGCAGACGTTGCACGAATTCCGGTGATTGGGGTTCATCAGCAATATCCGAATACTTGCAAAGCAACGTGACAAAGGGATGATTGCCTACTGCGCCAAGGTTGGCATGGAGCACAGGCGAAAATAGCGAGGTTACGAACAGCAGCAACGCTGTGACACTCAATTGGGCTTGTAACCGCTGGATGCCAGGTAAGACCCGATTTTTTAGGATATTTGTCAAACTGAAACGCCACTGTTTCCAATAGTTACAGGTACATACGTCACTTCGGTGTTAACAACTTACTGCAGGATTCTAAAGAAAAAACCTGAGTCTGGCTCATTACGGAAAATCCAGCTAAAAATCAATCAACTACAGGTGATGCGGGGAAAATTTGAAAACAGGGTCGCCGCTATGGGCAAAATTCAGGATCGAATTAACGGAACACATATACCGCACCGGCTCCCGCCAACGAATTGTCAGCAGGATCAAGCGCTGTTCGGGGGTCGGAGGACTCCTGCGGTGCAGCCACCACAAGATTTCCGGCTTCAAACGCCAGGGCATGACCGAAGCTGTCGCCACTATCCTGATTTTGCGCATGCAAGTAGAGGATTTCACGCCAGCCATCAGCCTGATCAGCCCCCGGCGTATAAACATATACAGCGCCGTTGTCCGCTACCGAGTTATCCAGGGGCATTCCGCTGAGCAAAGGGCCAATCGCATCTTCTGCGGGAGCACCCACAGCCAGGGCATTGCCTTCTTGACTCTGCAATGCGACAGCATGACCAAACGCATCAGTATCGCCGGGATTGGAAGCTTTAATGTATGAGCTTTGTCGCCAGCCGTCAGCCGCATCAACAAACAGGTAAACGGCACCTGAATCACGAACCGAGTTGTCAGACGGATCTGACAAACTACCACTGTCTTCAGCAACAGCTGAAACCGCCACGCGATCACCTTGAATGTCTACAGCATATCCAAACATGTCGTCCGCATCGGCATTGTCAGCCTTGAGATACGCGCGCTGGCGCCAATTACCTTGACTACGTTCAAAAATGTAGGCAGCACCAGAACCATGCCGGCCATTGTCCAACTGATTCCCGTTGATACCACGAGCACTGCTTTCTTCGAGTACAGCACCTGCAACAAAGCGCTCGGCATCAATGGCAACACTAAATCCCAAGCGGTCACCACCCCCAGTGGCATCGCCTTTTACATAAGCCTGTTGCACCCACTGCCCCGGATTCTGTCGTTGAAACACATAAACCGCTCCAGCGTCCAGTGCATCATTCCTGCTGCCGTCACCATTGATGCCTGTGGCACCACTATCCTCGCCTGGTGCGCCCACAATCAACGTATCGCCAGACACGGCAACACTGTGACCGAATCTGTCAGCATCATCGCCGTTGGCGGCCTGCACTGTAGCCAGTTGCCGCCAACCAGAATCATCGCGTTCAAAAATCCGTACTATTCCGAAAGAGAAACCAGGTACTTCACGACCACCGGACATGGTATCCCCGACAGCCAGAATATCTCCGTCAAGGCTGAGACTGTCTCCCGCCGCATCAAGAACCTGGTCCTGCACCCAAACCCCGTTCTGCAGTCGCTGCATAACGACACGTTGATGAACATTCCGCCCGAGTATTGCCATCCATTCACCATCTACAGAAACATCGGTTCCAAAAAGAGTGTTTTGCAGGGACGATGAATCTTTTATGTATGCAACTGACGAAAAGTTTTCGCGAGGGTCACGCTGTATCGAAAGGTTGTAAACCGGCCCATTTGCCGGAGATTGCAACAAAATAGTATTGGTGCCAGGAGCCAGGACAAGATCCTGAACGGGCTGCCCGTTAATGACTAATGTGGTAGAGGTCAGCAGATGAGGCACTGATGCGGTATAGGAAAGTTGCTGACTCTGAAAAACCTGGTCGAACTGGATGCCGCTAAGAGAAAGCTGATCAACATTTTGCGACAAATCAATAACTACTGGCAGCGGGTCAGCTTGTGGTGGTGACACCGTATCCAGCACTTCATCAGAGCCATCATCTGAAGCATCAGTTTCGCCCGGTCCGGCCAGATCCGGATCACTATCTGAAACGTTGGTCTCGCCTGCGTCCTGGCTCGACGTACTATCAGGTAAATCTGGTGTGCCGGTATCAGCGTCGTTACCCGTGCCGTCAGCTCCCATGTTGTCCTGCGAATCACCAACATCCTGATCTGAAACTGTCGCTTCGCTGTCTGTTCCAGTATTTACCGGGCCAGCCGACCCGGGGCTTGAGGGAAACAGCCCAACTACTCCTTCAGAAGGATTGGGTTCAATCACCTGCTGATTACCCGTGGTGAATACTGCTGCATCAGCATCTACTGTTGAATCAGTATCCGAAGATCGATCGCCACAACCTGCCACTACCAGTACAGCCACTATCAGTAACGCAGGTGCAAACCAGCGCTGCATACCAGAGCCTGAGCCCCGGCAAGTTAAGGGACCTGTCTCATCGAACCCCGCAGAAATGCCTGCCTTCGGGTTGTTAAATTCTGATTTGATGGGGCTTGAGTGCATCTTGAGGCCGTCCAGTCTGCCTGGTTGAAAATTTCAACACCATTCTAAGGCAGGACATGGCAGGGACGGTGTCACGAACTTCAAATTATGCGGCAGACTGCGGTTCTCAACGTGTCAAAACGGTAAAAACTTGATGCTCTAGGCATTTTAATGCATAATTCTCAACAGTCTGGGAGACTGATGCTCTGCCAGGCTGCCAGCGAAAAAACTGCCAGCTGGAAGACGAGCTACTCGACGCGATCGCTTATTTCGATCGCGACCGCAGGAGATTCAACCTTGCTGACGTCAAAACCCACTTGCTCCCCAAAGGGATCGCCTGATTGGGCTATGGGGTCACCGGACAACGAGACTCTGGCCCCAACGGTGACATTGGAGAATGACGAGAGCTTAAGAGCCGGCATCATGGCAAGGCTATCATCCAGCCTGACGGTCAATGGCAGATCGGCGACACTTTTCCTGATAACCGCCAAAGGCATTGGTGGCCCCTCGGTGGCTCTTGCGTAAATAAACACCGGGGTTTCAGGAGAAACCGAATCAATAAGCTCCGCGCGTATGCTGACTGAAACGTCAATCCCTTCCGGTGCCGCATCACCTGCAGCCAGCGCAGCCGTTGCCGAATCAGTGGTGTTCTCAGTATTGTTGGCAGTTGTCGCAGGAGCACCGGCCGCAGCACTTTCTGAAAGTCCACCTTGAGCACGAGCATCCGCTACCATCTGTTGTAATTGCTGCTGTGATTGTGGATCTCCGTTCAGCTGCGGGATCAGTTTTTCCCAGGATGCGACCGCGGTAGTAAAGTCACCCTGTTGCTGAGCTGCCATACCGTTAAGCCAGTTAGCTTGCACATTGTCAGGTTCCAGCTTAAGCACCTGCTGGATGATACCCAAGGCGTCACCAGCAATTGCACCGTCAGCAAGCATTGCCTTGGCGTCAGCCAATTGCAGCAACACGCGCGTATCTTCGGGCCAGATTTCAGCGGCATTGCTTAAGGCCCGTTCAGCATCCTTGAAACGACGCAACCGCATGTAGCTGGTACCCAACAGGGCCCAGCCTCGCGCGTCATCCGGTTGCGATTCCAGATGGGATTCAAGCCTTGGCAAGAGCTCCTCGACTGAAGGCAGCTTGCCATCAGCACCCGCCGACATGTCAAAGCTCTCATCGCTTCCCGCAGATGCTGCCACCTGCGTTGATGGTTGCCCTGGTGTCATGGAGGCGATGAAATTCTTATCAAGCGCTCGTGTGTCTCCCAACTGCACGTACAAGGCGGCTACGCCACCAATAAACAGCGGTACTAAAGCTATAGCCAGCCACTGCCCACCACCGCCCATCACCTTGTCGCCATCGGCTTTGGTCGCAACCAGTTCACTAGCCAGTTGCTTTTCAATCAGCGCTTGCTCGGTCAGGAATTCTTCTTCACCTATTTCGCCATCAGTGTGGGCAGCTGTTATAACAGCAAGACGCTCTCTGGCAATTTCAATATTGGTTTGCAATTGCTCGGCGCGTTGTTGACGTTGACCTCGAAAAACACCACGTAGCAACAACAGCGCGCAGGCGATTAACAACAACGAAGCCAGAAGAAGAAATGGGATCACGGAATTACCTGGCAGATGAATGGTCAGTGGACGCAACTGCGTCGGCTTGGGCGGTTATGTCAGGTGCTTGGTGCAACAGATGCCGAGCCTCTTCGAGTGTCTCAGAATCTTGCGGTTGCGCACCATCAGTCTGTTCCGTACTGGAATCTCTGCCCTTAGTCATCTTCAGAATGGTAAACAGGCCGAGCAGCATCAAAACAAACGGCGCTAACCACAACACCAGTGTCAGCGGTTTGAACGAAGGTTTGTAAAGAATAAAGTCTCCATAGCGCGACACCATGAAGTCAGTCACATACGCCGCCGTCCTGCCTTCCTCAACCATAAGAAAGATCTCACGTTTCAGGTCTTCAGCGAGTCCGGCTGGCGAGTCAGCAAGATTTTGATTCTGGCATTTGAGACAACGCATCTCCTGCGTCAGCTTGCGGTAAATCTGTTTTTTCTCAGGTGTTGAGAAGACGAGTCGCTCCTCTGCCGCCAGCGCTGTTGTCTTGTATGCCGCGCAACAAATCACCGCGAGCAGAACAAACAACGGCAATCGAACATGCCAGGCACTCACAGCAGTATCTTCCCTGGTTCTATTTCCAATGTCATGAATTTGCTGCCTTTAATTGTTCTATCAAAGGCAGTAGCTTGTCCTCTAGTGCACTCTGATCAACCGGCCCCACATGCTTGTAGCGGATTTTACCGGCCTTATCAACGATGTAGGTTTCCGGAACACCATAGACTCCGAAATCAATACCAATGCGCCCGTCTGCGTCCGTTGGCACGTGATCGTAGGGATTGCCAAAGCGCTGTAGCCAGGCCGCCGCATCAGCATCGATATCCTTGTAGTTAAGCCCGATCACAGGAACCGTAGAAACCTCGGTCAATTGTGTGATGACTTTATGCTCGGCGACACAGGCCACACACCAGCTCGCCCAGATATTCAACACCCAGACATGCCCCGCAAGTTGTTCAGGCGCAAACTCCCCAGTGGCTTCGTTCGAGATTTCGCCTGAAACATTTGTAGCCTCTCTTGCAGTGCCAGGCAACAAGGGCGCAGTGAATGCCGGAGCAGGCTTATCAATGAGAACAGAAGGCAACAGACCCGGATCGCGATCCAGACCCGCCAGAAGGAAACCTGCAATCACACCAAATATGATTAGTGGTAGTACAAATGCCAGTTTCATTAGCCAGCCGCTGTTACCGTTGTAGCCGATGCCGAGGCGGGTGCAGCCTCCGGTACAGCTGATGCAGCACTTTTCTTTCGAGCCCCCATACGGTAACGCCGATCAAGAGCCGCACAAAGACCACCGATGGCCATCAAGAGTGCGCCAGCCCAAATCCACCGTATAAAGGGTTTGTGGTAAAGCCGCACACTCCAGGCACCATCAACCCGTGGACCACCGGCGGCCGTTGCTTCAAGCGGTTCTCCCAGGGCCGCAAAAAGATCGCGTGTCAGACCAGCATCGATGGCAGCTTCAGTCATCGATTCACGCCGTACGTTATAGATTCTCTTTTGCGGCGTCATTACGGCTACCTGTTCCCCTTCACGCGTAACTACCAGCCGCCCTTGAGCCGCCGTGTAGTTAGGGCCCAACACCTGTTCGACACCTTCAAACTGAAATTCATAGCCATCGATAGTGTGCGTATCACCTTTCGTCATTCTGATGTCAACCTCGGTGTTATAGATCGAGACCAGAGCAACGCCGACAGCAAATACCGCAATACCCAGATGAGCGATCGTCATACCCCAGAAGGCCGCAGGCGTGTGCGTAAGTGCCGAGAGTTTGGAACGTTTGTTTCTGATACGGTAAAAAATACCATACATGGTCGTGGCCACTACCCAGCAAACCAGAGTTAGTGCCAACAAGGCGAGTATGCTGAAGTGGGACAACAACAGTGTAAATGCAACGCCACCAGCGATACTTGCCAGCGCCAGGACTGCCATCATCCAATAATGACGGTTCAAGCGATCACGTTTCCAGTTCAGCATGGCACCGATACCGACAAAAAGCAGTAAGGGTGCTGTCACGGGAATAAAAATGATATTGAACCAGGGTGCACCAACCGAGACTTTACCCAGACCGAGTGCATCGACTATGAGCGGATACATCGTGCCCAGTAACACGCTGGCACAGGCAACAGTTAATACAGCGTTATTAAACAGCAGTCCGGACTCGCGGCTCACCAGTTCGAATGGCACACGTTCCGATAATTTGGAGGCACGTAGTGCAAACAGTAGCAAGGAGCCACCAACAACGACCAGCAGGAACAACAGAATAAAAAGTCCCCGTTCGGGGTCAGTCGCAAACGCGTGTACCGAAGTCAGCACACCGGATCGAACCAGAAAAGTACCCAGCAGGCTGAGCGAAAAAGCGGCTACCGCCAACAACACAGTCCAGGCACGAAAAGCGCCACGCTTTTCTGTTGCCGCCAGAGAATGCAGCAATGCCGTTCCCGCCAGCCAAGGCATGAAGGAGGCATTTTCAACCGGGTCCCAAAACCACCAACCGCCCCAGCCAAGTTCGTAGTAGGCCCACCAGCTACCCAGCGCTATCCCGATCGTCAGGAACAGCCAGGCGACATTGGTCCAGGGCCGCATCCAACGAGCAGTTGCCTGGTCCAGCTGCCCACCCAGCAATGCCGCGACTGCAAATGCAAACGCAACAGAAAAACCCACGTACCCAAGATAGAGCATCGGTGGATGGATCGCCATGCCGGGATCCTGCAGCAGGGGATTGAGCGAAGCACCATCAATCGGAATCGGGAATTGTCGCTCAAAAGGATTGGACGTCAGCAGGGTAAACAGAAGAAACCCGACACTGATACCACCCATGACTGCCAGTACCCGTGTATGCAGTACCAAAGGTACGGAGCGGTTGAGCACGGCAACCAGAAAGGTCCAGGCGCTTAATATAAGGATCCACAACAGTATCGAGCCTTCGTGGCCACCCCAAACACCCGAAATTCTATAAACCAGCGGCAGCTGGGTATTGGAAGTATTGGCAACGTAGGACACTGAGAAATCATGAACGATAAAACTGTAGGTCAGCACGCCGTACGCTATCAATACACCAACGAATTGCACTTCAGCAGCACTTTTCGCCATTGACATCCACGATTGCCGGCCGGTTGCCACTCCGAGTAAAGGGATACTGCACTGAACCAGTGCGGCACCGAGTGCAACGATGAGTGCAAGTTGCCCGAGTTCTGGAATCATAATGCCATCACCTGTAATCGTCCTTTTCCATTGTCATCACCTCTTCCTTGTCTACTGTACAAGACTATTTATTGCACGAGACAGGCTTATTGCACCAGAAGGTCTATTAAACAATAAACCACTATTGCCAATCACAACATCGCCAATCACAACATTGCCAATCACAGCAGTTTCCAATCCCGGGTTTTCAATCACTATGATATACCTGTCCTTACTCGTAAGACACAGAATCTTGTCCATAACCCGGAGCCGCTGTGCCGGGCATCTTGCCGGCTTTCTTCAATGCTTCAGCAACCTCCGGAGGCATGTAGTTCTCGTCATGCTTGGCGAGTACTGTTTCTGCCACGAATAAGCCGTCAGTATCAAGCTTGCCAATCGCGACTATGCCCTGCCCTTCACGAAACAAATCGGGAAGGATTCCAGTGTACACAACATTGACCTGATGCAGTGTATCGCTCAGCTCGAAAGCCACATCCAGCCCTTCTTCAGATCGGTTGACACTGCCATCGACAACCATACCGCCGACCCGAAAAAGCTGATCAACCGGCGCTTCACCGCTTGCAATTTGTGAAGGAGAGAAGAAATAGAGGATATTCTTGTTAAATGCGTTTAATGCAAAGGTGGTCGCAAGGCCCACGCCAAGCAGCATAAGGACGACCAGCGCCAGCCTTTTTTTTCGCGCGGGGGTCATATGACATCTCCTTGTTGAGCCGAGCGGGTAGACTCATCCGCTGCATGCGACGCCTGACTGACCTTGCTGGAAGCCGAATCGATAGCCCGCTCTCGCCGCAGCTTCGCAATCATGCGTTTATGGCTCATATTGGTAAAAATAAGATTGGCAGCAAGGACAACAAAGGTAATGGCGTAAGCGCTCCATACAAACCCTCCATAGCCGCCCATGGCAAAAAAATTCCGTATTGACTCAGACACGTCCTGACTCCAATAATTCACCCACCCAACGTGCACGTTTCTCACGTTCAAGAATTCCCGTCCTGATTCTGGTCATGAGGTTGTGGGCATAGAGCAGTTGGAAAGCCAATACCATCATCAGTAGTGGAATCAGCATGGAAATATGAATCGACGGCTTGTCAAATTTGGCGATCGTTGCCGGTTGGTGAAGCGTATTCCACCACTCAACACTGTAATGAATAACAGGAATGTTAATGACGCCGACCAACGCCAGAATGGCAGCTGCACGGGCAGCAGCGTTCTGGTTATCAAATGCATTACGCAAAGCAATATAACCAATGTAGAGAAATAACAATAAAAGCTCCGACGTCAATCTCGCATCCCATACCCACCAGGCTCCCCACATTGGCTTACCCCAGATAGAACCTGTGGCCAGCGCAATGAAAGTAAAAGAAGCTCCGATAGGTGCAGACGCCCGGGCAACAACGTCCGCAAGTTTGAGCCTCCACACCAGAAACACCAGACTGGCGATCGCCATCACCACATAAACAAACATGCTCATCCATGCTGCAGGTACATGAATGAAAATGATCCGGTAACTGTCGCCCTGCTCATAGTCCGCGGGAGCTTTCACCAGACCCAGATATAGCCCGCCAATGATCAGAATCAGGCAGAGCCATCCGATCCAGGGTCCAAAGCCCCGGCACAATCGGTAGACGAATGGCGGTGAGCCAAATTTATGAATCCATTTAAACATTGAGTTATTGATCCGACTGATACGTGCTATCAGATGTCCTGTTAGTACGAATTAAAGTTGCAAAGCGATGCATCAGGACAACAGCATCAGTAGTAATTATATAATTTATTTCCATTGACAAGCAGCGAGGCAGGAACCCGACTGCAAGGACAACCGATTGCAATATCCAGGCAACTCGCATCAAGCAAGTTAAAGCATGTTTCCGGTTGCATAATGAATGTTAGCAGAGCCCGAATCGTTGTAGAGCCTCACATTGCCCGACAGCAACAATCCCCGGACGTTCCATACACAACGTTAAGCGAAGCTGTATCAGCTCTTTCGCCAACGGCCTTGATCGATAGATAAACTAGCGTTCAGTCTGCAGCAACGGCAACACGCAACGATGCCGCGATCGCCCATGGGGCTAGAGTAATGCTCAACATTGCCAGCGCGGCCAACAGCCATAATTGTGCCTCAATAGGCTGCCCGGACGACGCATTGGCAACAACACTACTACCAAAAATCAGTACTGGCACATAAAGTGGCATCACCAACACAGCAACCAGCACGCTACCGTAGCGTAAACCCACAGTTAGCCCGGCCCCGATCGCTCCCAGCAGAGACAAGGTGACAGTACCAAGCACCAGACTGGCCAGCAGGCCCGGCAACGCCCTTGCCTCCAGGTGCATAAGCAGTCCTAGCAAGGGAGACAACACGACTAGTGGTAAGGCGCTGACAATCCAGTGAGCGGCAACTTTGGCCAACACAATAATCGACAGAGGCTGAGAACCAAGAATAAATTGTTCCAGCGTGCCATCGCGGTATTCAGAGGTAAATAGTGTATCCAGCGATAGCAACATGGCAAGCAACGCTGCCACCCAAATGACCCCCGGCGCTATAACCGAGAGTATCTGCGCAGACGGCCCCACACCCATGGGAAACAAGGTCACAACAATGACAAAAAAGAATAGTGGATTCAGCCATTGCTGACGACGCCTGAATGTGAGTTTCAATTCACGGCGCAATATCGATAGAAATGTTGCTACGATGCCAGCCTGCGCTAATTCAGACACCAGTAATCCCTTCAAAATAGGATTCAAGATCGCCTGCGGCTACTTTGAACCGGCTTATGTCCAGTGTGCGGATGTTGCAGCCACTAAGCTCTTGATGCGTGGTCAGTATAGCGGCTCCACCTTTTGCGGCATGATTGTCCAGTTGCTTCTCCAGCCATTCCTGACCATCACTGTCCAGCGAGGTTAGCGGCTCATCAAGAATCCAGAGCTGTGCCGAAGACAGAAGCATCCTGGCAAGCTTGACGCGCTGTTGTTGACCTGCCGACATCGTCAACACTGGCTGGTCAAGTCGACCATCAAGCCCTGCAGCTTTAAGTGCCCCTTCGATTTCCCCATCAGATACTGGCTGCTGCAGACCACATAGGACATTGAGGTTTTCGCGAGCACTCAATTCCGGCGTCAGGCCCGGTTTATGCCCAAGGAACAATAACGATTGCTGAAATTCCAAACGTTGCGATTTAACCGGTTTATCACGCCACAATACATCTCCGGCATCAGCTTCTGTGAGGCCGCAAAGAATGCGGAGCAAGGTAGTTTTGCCGCTGCCATTGGGCCCGGAAACACGCATTACTTCACCCGCTGACAGACTCAGGTCAAGCTTCGCAAAAAGCACCTGCTCACCACGCATTACAGCCAGATCACGCGCTTCAATCAAAACCTCATATCCTCATCGCAGATGAGTCTGTGAGCGCAAAAAACATTCCACTGCTTAAAACCCCTGTCACGCCTGATTGCTGAGTTGCAAGACTCGCCAACTCTATCCACACAGCACGGGAGATCAGCGCTTTTAACTGGTCCCGAACAATGACATAGGGGGAAGGTTCACCATTGGCCGAATAGTTAACGGAGATTTTGTGCTGCGAATCCACGATGACGTGCTCATCGAGATTGGACCGAAATGTAAGTACCTGGTCATGACTACCCTGATTGAAGGTGTCCATACCAACCGCTACAAAAGGCGCGTCCTCTACCTTGATTTCAAGCTTTTCAACCGGCGTCACCAGGTAATACTTGTCGCCCTCCATTCGCAAAATCGATGCGAACAGCTGCACCAGAGCCGAGCGTTTTATTTCCGAGCCTTCATGGATCCAGCTACCATCGCGACGAATGATTATGTCGATGTCACCCGCATTGGATGGATTCCAGAGGTGTACGGGAGGCCGTTTGTGGTCACCAATACTCTGCGCGAGCGATTGCAGGCGGTCAAGGTCGCTCACCTGGTGACACTCCCGGCAGTTTGACTATTGCCCGGTTTTAATCCGTCAATCATGTGGGTGCTGCCAGTTCAGCAATATCGGCAAATAGATTAAGGGCTTCCGGGTTTGCCAGAGCCTCCTTGTTTTTCACAGGTTCACCGTGGATAACGTTTCTCACCGCCAGTTCTACGATCTTGCCGCTTTTGGTTCGGGGAATATCTGCCACCTGGACAATGACTGCTGGCACATGGCGTGGGGTTGCATTCTTGCGTGTACGGTCCTTAATTACCTTCTGTAATTCCGGTGTCAGTGAAAGACCGTCACGTAAGCGAACGAAGAGTACCACCCTGACATCACCCTGCCATTGCTGCCCTACTACCAGCGCTTCGATCACCTCATCGAATTGTTCAACCTGACGGTAAATTTCAGCCGTACCTATGCGCACACCACCAGGATTCAGCACAGCATCCGAGCGACCAAAAATTATCAGACCATTATTTTCCGTCAGCGCTACATAATCACCATGACACCAGATACCCTCGAATCGCTCAAAGTATGCTGCCCGATATTTTTTATCACCCGGGTCATTCCAGAAACCTGTGGGCATGCTCGGAAATGGTGCTGAACAGACCAGCTCACCTTTTTGCAGGCGAACGGCCTTACCCTGTTCATCATAAACCTCAACCTGCAGTCCCAGGCCCAGACTCTGCAACTCGCCCTTGTATACGGGTAGAACGGGATTACCCAGAGCAAAACACGAAATAATATCGGTACCACCGGATATGGAGGACAGGCAAAGATCCTCTTTGATATCACGATACACATAATCAAAACTCTCTGGCATCAACGGCGAGCCGGTTGACAGAATCGCCTTTAGCGATTCGAGTGCGTGGGTCTGTTTCGGCTTGATGCCTGCCTTGTTTGCAGCATCTATAAATTTCGCCGATGTACCCAGAATCGTCATCTGATGATCATCGGCAAAATTGAAAATCGTGTTTCCATCCGGATGGAAAGGTGACCCATCGTAGAGAAGCAGAGTGGCCTCTAGCGCCAGTGCACTGACTAACCAATTCCACATCATCCAGCCGCAGGTGGTGAAATAAAAAATTCTATCGTCGGCTGTGACGTTGCTGTGCAAGGCCAGCTCCTTCACGTGTTGCAGCAGCGTGCCACCAGCGCCATGAACAATGCACTTGGGCACGCCAGTGGTACCGGATGAATACATAATGTAGAGCGGGTGATCAAACGGCAAGTGTTCAAACTGCAATTCTGCTTCTTGAAAGCCTTCTGTAAAACTCGACAGTGTTGCCACGCCTTTAATATTTGAGGTTCCGGGAAACGCATCATCCACAGCCTGCTGCAAGGCCGCCCCTTTTCGCGTATACGGGCATACAACAACACAGCACAGAGACGGCAATTGAGCAGCAAACTCTGCAACCACGGGCAGGCAATCGATAGTCTTTCCCGCGTAGTAATAACCATCCGCCGTGAATAGTGCCTTGGGCTCAATTTGGCCAAAGCGATCCAGTACACCACTAACTCCAAAATCCGGCGACGATGATGACCACACGGCGCCTATGCTGGCTGTGGCTAACATGGCTATCACTGCATAGGGTGTATTGGGCAGGTAGCCCGCAACCCTGTCACCCACAGTAACGCCGGCCGCGCGCAAACCTGCGGCAGTTTCGGCAACAGCCTGACGCAACTGTGGATAGCTGTAATGCTCTTCACGGCCGGTTTCGCTTCTGAAGATAATTGCCGGCTTGTCGGTTTTACAACGCAACAGATTCTCGGCAAAATTCAGTCTGGCCGTTGGATACCAACGGGCACCCGGCATTCTGGCTTCATCAACAAGGATGTCGTCGCCTTTTTCAGCCGATATCACGCTGCCAAATTCCCAGACAGCATCCCAGAATTGCTGTGGCTGTGTGATGGACCAGGCATGCAGTGCGTCGTAATTGTCGATGGCCAAACCCTGATTGCGGTTCACGTCTGCGATGAACCTGGTCAGGTTGGCCTCAGCAATTCGCTGAGGCGATGGCACCCACATTTTTTGCCCGAAACCCTCTGGAATACCATCCATCCCCATACCAATACTCTGTTGTTGGTTCTTTTGTTCCACGATATTTTTTCAGTGCCAACAGGAACTCAGGCGGCCACTTCCAGAATTACCTGTTGCCCGTGCATATAGGGCTGCAAGGCTTCGGGTACCAGGACACTGCCATCAGCCTGCTGATAATTTTCCAGTACCGCGACCAACGTTCGGCCCACCGCCAAGCCTGAACCATTTAACGTGTGAACAAACTCCGTTTTACCGGTGTCGGGATTTTTGATGCGTGCCTGCATACGACGAGCCTGGAAATCGACGCAATTACTACAGGAAGATATCTCGCGATAGGCATTCTGGCCAGGTAGCCAGACTTCAATATCATAAGTCTTGGCCGCTCCAAAGCCGATATCGCCACCACAGAGAACCACCACTCGGTAGGCCAGTCCCAACTTCTTCAGTATTGATTCTGCGTGCAGGGTCATTTGTTCAAGCGCGTCATAGGATTGCTCAGCACGAACGATCTGAACCATCTCGACTTTTTCAAACTGGTGCTGGCGAATCATGCCGCGGGTATCTTTGCCATAGGCGCCCGCTTCGGAACGAAAGCAAACGCTGTGACAAGTGTATTTCAATGGCAGGCTGTCAGCAGCAAGCATCTGCCCGGCAACCGTGTTGGTGACCGGTACTTCCGAGGTCGGAATCATGTAGAAACCAAAGTCACCTTCGAGTTTGAACAGATCTTCTTCGAACTTTGGCAGCTGCCCTGTTCCCTGCAGCGTATTGGCATTAACCAGATGCGGCACATTAATTTCGGTATAGCCGTTCTCGCCCGTTTGTGTATCCAGCATCAACTGAACCAGCGCTCTGTGCAATCGAGCGATTTCGCCTTTCATAACGACAAAGCGCGAGCCAGCCAGAGCGGCTCCTGCCTTAAAGTCCATCAAGCCATTAACGGAGGCCAGATCAACATGATCACGCGGATCAAAATCGAAGTCAGGCACGTCACCAACAGTACGGACCAGAATGTTATCTGCCTCGTCCTTACCCGGCGGCACACTTTCGTGCACCATGTTTGGCAAGGTCAGCATGATGCCGGAGATCTCTTCCTGGATAGCTGAAAGTTCCGCTTCCGCACTGCTGAGTTCCTGCCCCATCTTTTCCACAGAATCAAGCAACGGTTGAATATCTTCGCCCTGTGCCTTGGCTTTGCCAATCGCTTTGGAACGACTATTTCGCTCCCGTTGCAGGTCTTCAGTACGGGTTTGTACTTTTTTACGCTTTTCTTCAAGCGCTTGCAGTGTTCCCACATCGAGTGAGAAATTTCGGGTTTTCAGGTTATCTGCAACAAGCTCAGGATCTGAGCGCAACAGCTTCGGGTCCAGCATGACGGGTCCGTATAGGGTTTACTTGAATCAATGGTTAGAGAATCTACGCCAAAATTATAGCAGCGCTGAGCAACGGAAGGTGGAGTGTAAACATCACAGACGCATAGCAAGCCAGATCAGATTGCCCGTGCGAGACTGGCACCCAGCGCCACAAACAACAGACAGAGCACAAGATTTGCCACGATATTGGCAATTGCTTTCACAAGCCCACCCTCCAGCATCAGTTGCAGTGTCTCCAGTGAAAATGCAGAAAATGTGGTGAATCCACCCAAAACACCGGTAATTAACAGTAATCGCAAATTCTCATGCAGGGGTGCCCCATCGATATTCAAAAATCCTAGCAAGCCGATAAAAAATGACCCCGCAACATTAACCGTAAGAGTAGCCAGTGGAAATCCGGCAAACGACAGACCGGCTATTGTCGTAGCATTTTCAGGATCAGTCGCAGCCAGCCAGCGCCCGACCTGAAACCGTGCCACAGCACCCAGAAATCCGCCCACACCTACCCATAAAAAAGCCATATTCAATCGTCCTCCCGCCCCATCTATGATGCTCCATTGAGATTTGCTGTTCACTACCAATCAGGCCGGAAATTTTTCGTGATTAGCCGCAAGCGCCAACAGAAGCGGACAGAAACCTGCATTTTACTGACTTCCCGGCACGAAGTATGCACATTCCCTCATCTATCAGTGTGGAGTTGACTATGCACAAAACAAATTATCTAAAAGGCCTTATTGCTGTTACAGCGTTCGTCTGCGGCAGCCTGAATGTTGCCCTTGCAGAAACGTTGTATCAATGGGAAGAAGCAGACGGTTCGCTTACCTTTTCGCCTAACCCTCCCCCCGAAGGCAGCCAGATAGAATACCGGGTTCTGAACACTGGCGGCTCGACAGCAGCAGATATCAAGTTGCC
>CALLOA010000123.1 GCA_938005265.1 uncultured Granulosicoccaceae bacterium | reverse complement strand
GCAGCTTCTTCACCTTCAGCAGGCTCTTCGCCTTCAGCAGCTTCTTCACCTTCAGCAGCTTCTTCGCCTTCGGCAGCTTCTTCACCTTCAGCAGCTACTTCGCCTTCAGCAGCTTCTTCACCTTCAGCAGCTTCTTCGCCTTCGGCAGCTTCTTCGCTTTCAGCAGCTACTTCGCCTTCAGCAGCTTCTTCACCTTCAGCAGCTTCTTCGCCTTCAGCAGCTTCTTCACCTTCGGCGGCTTCTTCACCTTCGGCAGCTGCTTCCCCTTCGGCAGTAGCATCTGCTTCAGCCTTAGCGGCTTCTTCTGCAGCAGCGTCTGCTTCAGCCTTGGCTGCTTCTTCAGCGGCAGCGGCTTCAGCTTTGGCTGCTTCCTCAGCAGCTTTGGCTTCTTCGGCAGCTGCAGCTTTCGCTTCTTCAGCTGCTGCTTTCGCTTCTTCAGCTACTTTGGCAGCTTCTTCAGCAGCAGCAGCTGCTTGTTCTTCAGCTGCAGCCGCCGCCGCCTCGGCAGCTTCCTTTTCCTTGTCGCCTCCGCAGGCCGAGATACTCAGTATTCCAGCGGCAAGTATCGCAACCGCGATTTGACGATATTTACTCACAAACATAACAATTCTCTGTGCTTGAAATTATGGGATGGATGTTAAACACTTGGATATCAGGAATTCAGTGGTGCAACTGTTATTCCTGCTTCTTAAAACTAATGTAACACGATGAATTATAAGAATTCGTTAAGTATTGTATAAAGATCTACAGATGAGGTCTGTATAGCTCTTATAAGTGCCTCAACAGGAGTGAGATTCCTTGCCCAACGCCGATGCACATGCTGCACATGCCCCATTCCGAGTCGCCATTGGATAGCTCAATACCAGAGGTTAGAGCCAGTCGGGCTCCCGACATGCCCAGTGGGTGTCCCAGTGCGATTGCACCACCATTGGGATTAACGAAATCGGCTTCATCGTCAATTCGCAGCTCCCTCAGAACCGCCAGAGACTGGGCTGCAAACGCTTCATTCAACTCAATCAATCCCAGCTGTTGCACTTTCAGTTGATGTTGTTGCAATAATTTTCTGCTTGCGGGTACCGGGCCGATACCCATGATTTTGGGGTCAACGCCAGCTACTGCCATGCCACAAATTTCTGCAGTTGGCGTTAGTGAAAGTGCCTTTACTGCTTCGTCGGACGCTACCAGCAGGGCGCAAGCTCCATCATTGACCCCTGATGCGTTGCCGGCTGTCACGGTGCCATTCTCACGAAAAGGTGTGGCTAGCGAATACAGTTTTTCCAAGCTGCTGAGTCTGGGATGTTCATCTCGGTTCACTTTGCTGGATTCACCCTTTCTGCCAAAGACAGTCACCGGGCAAATTTCACTATCGAACCGACCGCTGTCAACCGCGCGCTGTGCTTTTTCCTGCGAGTGAAGTGCAAACCTGTCCTGATCCTGTCTGGAAATATTGAACTGTTCCGCAACATTTTCAGCCGTATCTGGCATGGAGTCTATGCCGTACTGTTGCTCCATAGCCTTATTAACGAAGCGCCAACCGATGGTTGTATCGTAGATTTCGGCGTTCCGGGAGAATGGCGTCTGCGCCTTGGGCATGACGAATGGGGCTCGACTCATGCTTTCCACACCACCAGCGATTATTAAATCTGCGGCACCCGAATTGATCGCTCGGGCAGCTGTACCCACTGCGTCCAGCCCGGAGCCACAAAGTCGGTTTAAGGTAGAAGCAGGGACGCCCACGGGCAAACCTGACAGTAATACCGCCATTCGGGCAACGTTGCGATTATCTTCACCAGCCTGATTGGCGCAGCCAATCAGTACGTCATCAATAGGGTACTCTGTCAAAGCCGGTATTTTTTCTGCCAGTGCTTTTATGGTAGTTGCTAGAAGATCGTCGGGGCGAACAGAAGAAAGCGCTCCACCAAATCGACCAATCGGTGTTCTTGCACCTTCGCATAAATAGGCTTTGTTCATTTTTTTAGCTTACCGGTCAGACAGTTTGGAAACGAGAATCCAGTGGATCGGTTCAGTTTTTCAGGAACCGGAAAAATTCGGATCGCGTTTTTCAAGAAAAGAGAGCACACCCTCTGCATAGTCATTACTGCGACCCAGCTGGCCTTGCCACTTTGCTTCTTTTTGTAAATGCTGGGTGAAGGGTTCTTCATAGGCATCCTGAATAGCCTGTTTTGTTGCAGAGATTCCCTTCGTTGGACCGGCTGCGAGCTGCTTTGCCAGCTGCCGTGCCGTGGCCAATAGCTGGTCATCCGGGCAAACTTGCCAGATCATTCCCCACTGCAGGGCCTGATCAGCCTTTACGGGCTTGCCAGTTATGGCAATGGCCTTTGCGCGAGCTTCTCCTACCAGACGTGGCAATATCCAGCTACCACCGGCATCAGGAAGCAGGCCAACCCGCGCAAATGACTGAATAAAGGAAGCACTTTCTGCCGCGAGGACGATATCGCAGGCAAGGGCGAGATTCGCTCCAGCACCCGCAGCGACACCATTAACGGCGCAAACTACTGGCTTTGGCAGGGTGCGTATTGCACTGATCAGCGGATTGAACTGCTGGGTTAACGTCTTTTCAAGATCAGGCGGGGTACCCGATTTACGTGGGTCACGGTCATTCAAATCCTGCCCCGTGCAAAAACCACGACCATTGCCTGTTAGCAGAACACAACGGCATTCCAACGATTGCTCGATGTCCCGCAGTGCCTGTTTCAGGTCTTTATGCATCGACTCTGTAAAACTATTCAGTCGTGCCGGGCGATTAAGCCTTACTTCAGCGACCTGATCCTTTACTTCGATCTGTATTGCGGCTTCTGCTTCATCTGTCACTAAATTGGCCCTGTATGGTTGTAAACGCCTGATTTCAGCCGATTATCACTGGGAGGCATTTTACAGTAATATCCTAATGTGGAGAGATTCGCACCAATGACGCTATGGTGTAAACAAAGTGCCAAAAATTCGGTGCTTATCAAATATTACCTATGGAATTATACAGCCCGTTCGGTAGGGTCGTTTAATCAGTGATTTTTAACACATGTCTGAAGTAGAGATTGGTAGCAGCGCACCGGCTTTTAGCTTGCCGGCTACGGGTGGTGGCATGGTGCGGTTGTCATCTTTGCGGGGTCGTTATGTTGTTGTCTATTTTTACCCCAGAGACAATACGCCTGGTTGCAGCAGGGAAAGTAGTGATTTTGCACTTGCACATCCGGATTTTGAAAAACTGGGTGCTGTAGTCTTGGGGGTGTCTACGGATTCCGTCAACAGCCATGACAAATTCAAGGCGAAACTTGATTTACCCTTTGATTTGTTGAGTGATGAAGCTGGAGTTGTCTCCAAGAAATATGGCTGCATGAAACTGAAGAATCTCTATGGCCGTGAGTTTCTGGGTATAGAGCGCAGTACATTTCTGATCGATACACTAGGCAAGGTCAGGCACAAGTGGCACAAGGTTAAAGTACCTGGCCATGTTGACGAAGTGTTGGAAGCACTGTCTGCTCTGGCCTAACTCTAAAGTCTGTTGGCTCGCCTTGGGCGAGCGGTTAATTCAATTGCGGGTAGAGTCAACTATGCCTTGCATCACTTGTTGATAGCGAAACCCCATTTCACGTATAGCTGTCGACCCGAAGTGCACACAGGAATTTGCCCCGCAGGGGTATGCTGGTGGTATGAGGTCGTCTGCTATTACAGTTCCTGCAAAGGGCACGACATTGCCAATATTTCGGTGAGCCGCGTCAACCATCTGTTTGTCTATTCCCAATATCGAAAATTCACCGCGCTCATCATCACCTTGGGACATGGTGGCTGCGACAAAAGGTATCGGTGCGTTCAATCCTCTACCGGCAGGGCCACGGCGATCCTGGTTGGTGCGGGTTCGTAAGGCATTAACCAGTCCTGCTAGATTCTCTTCATAACGTTCGGCGCAAGGAAGGTCGTTGGAATCGGATTCTCCCTGATGCCAAAGTATGCCTCTGAAGATTCCACCCGATTCCCGCAATGCGACGTTCATTCTGACTATGGCACGATCAAGAAGAAGTGTGTTGCCGAATTGCGGATCGTCTATCGTAACGCTGTTCCAGCCAAGCAAGGGATTACTGCTTCTGCAAAAGCTGGTTGCAGACCATGCCGCCGGTACTAAAATGATTTGCTGCGTTGTTAACGGGAGCATGTTTTTAGCGAACGTCAGGCCAACACCGATCTGGCTACCATCTTTATTAGTGCGGCCTGGAAAACGTGGTTCATGCAAGGGATCTTCCGCAATATGAAAGATCGGGTCTATTACGTTAAATCGTTCGTTGACGAACTTTTCAGCCGTGTCGAACTGTTCTGGATCATTTTGTCGGACATTAAGCTGATCTATTCTGGCGTTAAGTTCGTCCGGTAAGCCGGGTGCTCTTTGGCGGGCTTCAAATTCAGTTGTGCCAATCATGTTGCTTTGCCCGATCAGCAAATAAATATCTGGTGCCGGTACCGGCTGAACGTTGATCGGGATTTCAGAACTGAATGTGTTGACGCCATCCGTTGCTTCCAACAACAGGCGGCGTTGGTGCGGGGTAATTGGGCCCATGGCTATCGGCAGGTTAACCCGCGTACTCGCAAAATTTTCAGTACCGGATAAATTGGTATTGGAACCATCGATTTGCAGATTTTCCTGCTGATTGGAGGCGATCTCCCTGACCAGAATATTTAACGGGCTTTGGTGGCCATCACGACGATTGATATTAAAAGTTATCGCCATGCCGTTGCTATCTCCCTCGACCAGATTGTTGGTGTTTACAGAAACGCCCACTTCAAAATTACCCTGTACGGTGGCAGGTGGTACAGGTTCTGCTTGAGGCGTGGGTTCAGATATCGGGTTTATAGCAGGCAGTTCTTCGGTGACTATTTCAGGTACTGGCTGAACTTCTGGTGATTGCTCGGGATTAGCGGGTTGTTGAGGTATCTCAGGCGAAGTTACTTGCGTGTTCTGAGCTTCAGGAATGATTGCGTTGAATTGGTCTGCTTGTTCAGATACCGAGGCACCTTGCTGATCGGAACACGAAGCAAGAAAAATTGTAACTGTAATAGTCAGGCACGTGAGAAACTGCCTGATTTTCATCAAACATTTGCTGTGATTATCTTTGATGTTGGATGTTTTATTGTTCAAAGTATTTGGGAATTCCAATGCTATTGCTTATATCTATGTCCCTGTAAGACCGCAATGCGGGCAGGATCTGGCCATGACTTTTACACAACATAGTTAAAAAAATGGCTCATGAAGCGCTGATGCTATTGTTTCATGTGAGACATTCTTGTTTGTCCTTTATCTCATTACCCTCTGGAAACAGAGTTTCTGGTTTGTAACTGTCTGTCATATTTGGTTTTGTTTTGTGATAACTGACATATTTACTGGGACTTTGAGAGTATGCAGATAGTTATTTATCGTTCCACCACACTATCGATTCTGATCCGTGGTGAGTTATCCATTAAATTAGAGAACGGCGTAATGTAATGCTTAGTGCTTGTACCGGGTGAATTTGTTTACAAATTTACGTGGCTGCTCTCGAATACACTGTGTTACATGCACGTTATTAACCAATTTTGTGATTTAGGGCAATATTTGCCCTTGAGAGAAGCAGTTGACTACCCTTGATTGGCGGGTAGAGGGAGTGTTACCTATCGAAAAGGATGCAGGTATTTCGCAATTGGGAGAGCAGGCCGATCGCCAAATTGGCGAACGGGAGGTTAGTTTTCCGGTGGTTAGCTTGTTAGATGCTTAGCTTGTCAGATGCTTAGCTTGCCAGATGACCAGCGAGCAATTCACTGGCAGCAGCGTTATCAAGCATAGCCGGTCGCTCGCAGGTTGTAGTCAGTGTTACATACTGACCTGTCTCGCCAGATTCCAGGATAGCGGTCATTGTTTCAATGACATGTGTTGCGAGCTCAAGTCCACAGCGGTGCTCAGTATTGTTTTTAATGCCAAACGCCATATCGGCTAATCCAGAGGCCCGGTAGTTGGCCACCCATCCATGATTAACGTCAATTTGGTTTGGCCGGCCAAACGCGTGATCTGCAATGGGCACAAGCTTGAACTCACCTTCACGGCCAGCTATTTCCAATTGCCCACCGAAAAAATTCGGGTCCGGCAATACGAGGGAACCTTCAGTGCCATAGAGTTCCATATTGCGATGTTTATGTGCCCAGACATCCCAGCTGGCAGATAACGTAATAGTTGCACCCTGTGCAAATTCCAGTAAAGCATGAATGTTAGTGGGCGTATTTACATTGATAGTTTCACCATGGCGTTCTTCTGATGTGATGGTGCGTACAGGCGTTGCCATAGATGAAATCGCTGATACACGTTTAACCGGTCCGATTAGTTGAACCAGATTGGTTAAATAATAGGGGCCGATGTCGAGCACCGGGCCAGCCCCTGGCTGGAAGAAAAAGTCCGGATTAGGATGCCAATGTTCCATGCCATGCCCCATTACGTGGACACTGCCCGCAACAATACGTCCGATCACCCCTTCATCAATTAGCTGTCTCGCTTGCTGGTGAGCTCCGCCCAGAAAAGTGTCCGGGGCTGAGCCAATGCGCAGGTCATTATCTTTCGCCAGCTGCATCAGTTCTTCGGCTTCCGCGAGGTTCAGCACAAACGGCTTTTCGCTGTAAACATGTTTGCCTGCCTGCAGGATTTTTCTGGATACAGCAAAGTGTGCATCGGGCACAGTCAGGTTAATAATGAGGTTAATCGATGAGTCTGTCAGAAGGTCGTCGACTTTCATCGCAGTCACGTCAAATTCATCCGCCCGACGTTGGGCAGCGGAAAAATCCTGATCACTAACGGCACTGATCTTTACTCCGCGGTACTGCGGAACCAGTGTCAGGTAAGCTTCAGAAATGTTGCCGCATCCAATGATGCCGATATTTAGTGGAGTTGAATCAACCATGTTATTTACAACTGTGTGTTTGTGATGAACGTCTGGGCTTGCTTTCTAAAGACTACGGCAGTAACTCAAAGAGCGTGATGCAAAGCGTTCATGATCTGACGGATTGTCATGCTCCATAACAAAATATTTAAGATTGATCTTTTTCAGTTCATTATGGATCGTTGTCCAGTCCATAACACCATGTCCGACATCAGCCCAGCCATCTTCGTCCACGCAATCCCCTTCGGGCGCTAGATCTTTGAGATGCGCAGCAACAATGCGATCCTTGTATTTTTCAATCCAGTGCAATGGGTCCTGCTGCGCTTTGACAGCCCAGGCAACATCAAATTCTAGCCCGATCTGCGGGGCATTATTGAGTAAGATGTCGAGGGGATACTCACCGGAGTCTGTTGTGCGAAATTCGAAGTCGTGATTGTGCCAACCGATTGATATACCTTCCACAGCATAGGATTCATGAAGTTTCGCAAGCCTGGTAGCAAGGCTTATCCAATCGCTGGCGTTTTGCGTGCGCTTGTCCTCTTCAATCGCAGGAACAAAAACCTGTTGAATGCCAAGTTTTTCAGCCAGATCAACTACGGTAGCCTTTTCTTGCTCCAGTTGGTTGATGTCTACATGGCAGGTAGGCATTGCCAGGTTTGACTGGTCAAGTAACTCTTTTAAACGGTTGGTATCTCCCGCAATCGACTTGGCCAGATCACCATACCCTTCCACGTAGTGATAACCGAGTGAAGCAAGCATTTGCAGAGTACTATCCAACGGTTGGAAATTTCTGGAGCTGTAAAGCTGATATGAATAATCGGTCATGGTTTTGATGCTTGCGAATTACCTGATGAAATAAAATTGATTGCTCGATAATCAAGGATTATCACATATGTTGCGACGTTGGAAATTATACTTTAGTGCGTAGAAACGGTTGCTAACTGCAGTTAATGGGCTGAACACGCTAGATTCTCAATCCGGTTTTGTGATCAAACAGCGAAATTGTATCGGCGCTGAATTCGATATCCAGCGTTTCTTCAGGTTCTATTGTTTGTAGTCCATCTGTACGTATTCTTAAAGTCTGATCGCGAAGTCTGGATAAAATAATCGTGTCGGCACCTGTCTTCTCAACTATTTCGGTGACTACCCGGGTATGCACTTCGTTTGCTTTTGCCGGATGCTGAGTTTGTTTTGAAATACTTATATGTTCCGGTCTGATGCCTAGTGTGACTGCGGTATTGTCAGAAGGTGCTGAATTGCTCCCGTTACCAGTCTGAAATTCGTAGCCATCCAGTTCCAGTCTCATGCCTTCAGCGATGAATGTCGAATCAATAATTTTTCCTTCGATAAAATTCATGGTTGGCGAACCAATAAAACCTGCAACATAGCGATTGGCCGGGCGTTGGTAAATTTCCTCAGGCGTGCCCAGTTGCAGTATTGCACCAGCACGCATGATAGCAATGCGATCAGCAAGTGTCATCGCCTCGATCTGGTCATGCGTTACGTAGATCATCGTATTTTTCAATTGCTGATGAAGCCGTTTTAATTCAATGCGCAAATCAGCCCGTAGCTTGGCGTCAAGATTCGACAATGGTTCGTCGAACAGAAACACATCGACATCTCTTATCAGCGCGCGTCCAATGGCTACGCGCTGTCGTTGGCCACCCGAAAGTTCGGCTGGTTTTCTTTTCAGCAAAGCTTCGATTTGAAGAATTTCTGCGGTACGCGCAACTTTTTTCCGGATCTCCTGTTTGGCTACTCGCGCGTTTTTCAAGCCGAAGGAAAGATTACCCTCGACTGTCATTTGAGGGTAGAGCGCATACGACTGGAATACCATACCGATACCCCGATCACTAGGTTCAGCCCAGGTTACATTTTGACCTTGAATGAAAACTTGACCGTGATTGATATCAAGTAACCCCGCGACACAATTAAGCAGTGTGGATTTTCCACAGCCGGACGATCCCAGCAAAACCAGAAATTCACCTTGATATACATCCAAATTGAGTTGCTTCAGTACTTCTGTTGAACCGAAATTCAGATTAAGGCCACGTACCGAAACGCTGGTCGAGTTACTGTCTATCATTGTCGGGCCATAGTATTGGCATAATGCTTATTCAAGCAGGTTTTCTCCTTTTTCTAACCTTTGACAGCACCCGCAGCGATGCCTC
>CALLOA010000122.1 GCA_938005265.1 uncultured Granulosicoccaceae bacterium | reverse complement strand
CTTGCGCTAAAAATACCGTCCGATTCAGTCTGTATATTGTTCCTGTTCAAACACATAGTGCCACAGGTTAATCTCGTCAAAAAAGCGTTGGTACAGTTCAGGAAGTATGTCACGCGCAGCATGTCGTGCCTCACTTTCCATGGCTTGGTCCATATCATCACGATTGCGGTAGGTAACAGCCAGTACCAATGGTATGGTCGGCCCGGATGGCTCTTGTTCAACGCCGTACAGCACCCTGACCTGTTCCGAAGGTTGAAATTGCCGCCATAGGGGCAATAGCTCCGATTCGACAAATTCACGCATTGCCGCAGTCTGACCGGGCTTTACCGTACCCGAAAAAAAGGCATATTTAGTCAGCATGGTTAACCACCACGGTGTGTGAAGCTATCACGACGAAAACTGTAGAGTGCGGCAGGGTCAACGGCCACATCAACCACCGCAGGTTTACCACAAGCAAGTGCGGCTTCGACGGCTGCTCCCACGCCATCGAGTTTTTCAGCCTTGAAACCCTCAGCCCCATACAGCCGGGCTATCTCGTCAAACGGCGGGCTTGAAATGTCCGCACCAATGTATCGGCCATTAAAAAAATCACGCTGATAGGCTTTTTCTGCTCCCCAGCACTGGTTGTTCATCACAACCGTGACGGTATTGATGTTGTGATCAACAGCGGTACTGAGTTCAGACATGGTCATACCAAACCCTCCATCCCCCATCAGACTAACCACAGGTCTGTCAGGCATGGCACATTTCACTCCGAGGCCGGCAGCAAAGGAAAAACCCACCAGACCGAAATCCAGAGGTGTGAAAAGACTCTTGGGAGTCCAGTAGTTCATGGCATCAGTTGCCTGCAAACACAAAGTACCTGCATCCATAGTGATAGCCGCATCTTTTGGTAACACATCACGCAACACCTTGAATAATCCGGAGGGTTGCGTGGGGTGAGTCATGATCGCATCGGCATCACGTTTGGCCAGATAGTCAGCACGTTCTTGCTGAAATTCCCGGGTCCAGCTTTCTGCACTGGCCCGATCAGTCTGTTTTTGCAGCGCGTCAAGCAATTGCATAGCAGCGGTTGGCGCATCAGACCAGATACCGATTTCAACCGGAAAGAAACGCCCGATAGCCGTGGGTTCCAGTTCTATATGAATAATTTTCGCTTCCCGATTGATGTTGTCATAGGTGTAGAAGGTGGAATTAAAACCCAGCCGTGTACCCAGCGCCAGAATGACATCGGCTTGTTTTACCAGACGTGATGCGACCGGATTGCCCCGTGGCCCCATCTGCCCGGCATTGAGTTCATGGCCAAATGGGATGGCATCGCCATGACCGGGAGCCGTTACGACCGGGCAATCAAGTGCCCCGGCTAATTGCAGCGCAGCATCATGGCCCAGGGTATTCTTGATACCACCACCAGCAACAATCACAGGCTGTTTCGCACCCGCAAGTAGCTTGGCAGCGGCTTGAATTTGTTCCGGATTGCCAGCGGGCAGTGACTGGTTACGATAATTCTGTGGCTGTTGCATTGCTTCGAATGTACCCTGTGCTGCAAGCACGTCGCGAGGCAAGTTCAATTGCACCGGCCCCTGACGTGGTGTGAGCGCTGTACGGAAAGCCTCTCTGAACAACTCCGGCACACGATCAACACTGGGGGCTGTCCAGGTTTTTTTGGTGACAGGTGTAAACAACGACTGCTGGTCAACTTCCTGAAAGGCATCGCGGTAAACATGCCCGGATGACAAGGCACCGGCAATCGACACCACCGGGGAAAATGCCGCGCGAGCCTGCGACAATCCCGTCACCAGATTGGTAGCACCAGGACCATTTTGGCCGGCAAGAACAACGCCGGCTTTAGCGGATGCTCGCGCATAGCCATCAGCCATGTGGGTACCCGTACGCTCATCGTGTATACCAATGAAGTTGATGTCACTCGCATCATAGAGTGCATCAAACATTTCCATGGTAGCGGAGCCAATCAGCCCGAACACATAGCGTGTATCTTCAGCTTCAAGTGCGGCAATCGCGGCCTGGCCGCCAGACATGGGAGTCGTCATCGAAATTTTCCAATCAGAATTACGCCATTGCCGGCATGACTTTTTCAATAAATGTTTTCAGCGAACGTTTCTGTACATCCATATCAAGTCCCATTGACGCGTAATAGATAAACGCATCCACCCCCATTGCCTCATAAGCCTTCAGCTTGGCAATAACAGTTGCGGGATCTCCAAACATCAGGTTTTCTTCGAGCATTTCCGGGTCGACGCGAGCATTCCCATCCAGCTCACGCAAAGGTATGTTTTCAGGAAAGCCGTCAATCACATCACCCTTTTGCATAACCAGGTTGCCGAACTTTCCCAGCACATTGCGAATTGCTCCGATCGATGCGGAACGATCCTCTTCGTTTTCGTAAACTGACGTATGACGCATCAGGGCGAAAGTACCATCCCAGCCACCTGCTTTTTCAATGGCTTCATCTAGCTGCGCTTTGTACTTCTCCGCCTCGCTCATCGGAAAGGTCAGCGGCCAGCACATAATATTGCAGCGGTTCGCTACCGCATAATCAAAGGTAATCGGTGAGCGTGCTGCGACCCACATCGGTACTTCAGATTGCAAAGGTTTCGGGCAGGATGTAGATGCCGGGAACTGCCAGTATTCACCATTGTGTTCCACATCGCCTTTCCACAACTTGCGAACCAACGGCAGCATTTCCTGCATATAGCGCCAGGAATCCTGTTGTTTCAGACCAGGCTTCATACGATCAAATTCACGCTGATAGGCACCGGAACCCAGGCCCATCTCGAGCCGGCCACCGGATATCAAATCCAGCATGGCAGCCTCACCGGCAATATTGATGGGATGCCAATAGGATGCATTGGCAACGCCACAACCCAGACGCAACCGCTTGGTGTGGTCGGCCCACCAGGTAAGAATCTGGAATGGATTCGGTGCTATCGTCATTTCAAGCGCATGATGCTCGGCCGCCCAGGCGATATCAAAGCCGCCAGCATCGGCCATTTTTATCATCTCAAGAACATGGTCACGAACCTGCTTGATATCGGTGGCGCTATCCATGCGCTCCAGATTAATGGCTATATGAAATTTCATCGTTTCAAGTACCCGTGGTTGCTCACTAACGCGCGAAATTTTGAGCAAAGCGCCTGAAAAACAGCACGATTGCTCAATCTGCTTTATCCCAAAGCCAAATTACACTGCTGGGAATAATTTTAATATCGAAATTTATTGTATAGTATATTTGAATTTTTCGAATTATCGATCGTTCATGCAGCTCGAAGAACTGAAAACATTTCTGGCTATTATTGAATCAGGCAGTCTGGTCAAGGCATCCAACAAACTCAATGTCACTCAGTCCACTGTAACCGCACGCCTTAAATCACTGGAAGCCGAAATCGGGCAAGTGTTAATCAGGCGCGCCAAATCAGGGGCGACGCTGACAGCAGCCGGCGTACGATTACAACGCTACGCCACAACCATCGGCGATTTATGGGGGCAGGCAAAACGCGAAATCGGCCTGCCCGATGGCTATAAGAGCCTGTGTAACTTCGGTTGCCATATCGACTTATGGCAGCACGCCGGCGAAAAGATATTCGAGGTTATTCATAACTCGGCTGCTGACTCGGCTGTATCCATATCGAGCGGAAGCAATGATGATCTGCTTGTGTGGCTGCAATCGGGTCTGGTCGATCTTGCTTTAACTTACCGGCCTGGCAGCCAACAAAACCTTGCCACCTATTCACTGTTTGAAGAGCAGCTCATTCTGGTGTCAACCCGCGCCAATAACCCGGTGCGATTCGATCCGGGTTATATATTTGTAGAAGCTGGTGAAGAATTTGGTTTGCAACACGCTGCAGCCTATTCAGATGCTGACACGGCACGAATAAGCTTCAGCAACGCGTACATGGGTTACGACTACCTGTTAAAACACGGCGGCAGTGCCTACCTGCCTGAACGGCTGGTCACGGCATCAATTGCCGAAGAGCAACTCTATCGTTTGCATGATGCGCCCGTGTTTACGCGCAATGCCTATCTTGTGTGCAACAAGAACATGCAAGCATCGTGGCCATGGTTTGACGCCTGCGTGGCCTTGTATGAATGAATACGTTGGATCAATGAAAACTAAGGCTTGCTGACTTCAACCTGCGCGATAAAATCAGCATACCCTTCAGCTTCCATATCATTCAGATGCACAAAACGCAGGCTGGCTGAATTAATACAGTAACGCAAACCGCCATGTTCGCGCGGCCCGTCAGGAAACACATGACCAAGATGACTGTCTGCATACTTCGATCGCACCTCGGTTCGACGCATGCCGTAGCTGTCATCGTGAAACTCCTCAACGTGTTGAGCCACTACCGGTTTGGTAAAGCTGGGCCAACCGCAGCCGGAATCAAATTTGTCTGAACTGACAAACAACGGTTCACCCGAAACTATATCAACATAGATACCCGGTTCCTTATTATTAGTGAGCGCTCCGGTAAATGCCGGCTCCGTGCCACTTTCCTGCGTGACCCGGTACTGCTCGGTGGTTAACTTTTCTATGGCTTCAGCGGATTTTTCATATTTCATTTGTACGCTACCGTCTTAAATGATGCGATTCCAGACATTCACTTGATACGCATGGACACCTGCATGCCATACTTTGCTATGTCATACCTTGCTATGCCAACTTCTGCAATACCAGCTTGCCAACACACTGTAATTGGTAAATGATACCACCAGTCACACAAGGTAGATTAATGGATACTTCAGTAAAATCAACAGCTCGCGTGGTGGTGATAGGTGGTGGTATAGCTGGTTGTTCCACGCTTTATCATCTTACTCGTGAGGGCTGGACAGATGTCGCCCTGGTCGAACGCGATGAACTCACGTCCGGCTCCACCTGGCATGCTGCGGCACAGGTAACACAATTCGGCGGCAACCAGACCATGATCGGTTT
>CALLOA010000121.1 GCA_938005265.1 uncultured Granulosicoccaceae bacterium | reverse complement strand
GGATCCTTGGCGGATCTCCACGTTGCCGCTGAGCACCTGTTTACCGGTTCTCTGGTTGTATTCCGAGCGATCAGCTGAAACATCGATCGGTTGTGTAAAATCCGACTCGGCCGCACTGGCTGCTGGCACAGAAGTAAATATGCCTGTGGTGAGCAACAGTAATACTGCGGCAATGGCAGATGCATGAATTGCCCGCCTGCAAGCGTGCACTTGCCGTGAACTGTCGGTTGAATTTTTCTCAATTGACTTCATAGCGTGCGGTTACATTTGAAAGTAGTGTAAGAATTCCAGCGTCAATATCTGATTCCAGCCCGATCGAGCGGAGCTTCCAGCGTTCTGACGTTACTGTTACCGGCTGATCTGTGTGCACCCGGTTTTCTTCAGTTCTGACCCAGACGTCCCGGGTTTCGAGCCAGATAGCGTCTTGCCCGTTATCGCCGGGTTTTACTAACGTTTCGCGTACCATCGATACATCGCCACTAAACCGGAAAGTTTCCGGGTCCGGCGTCAGGACTCCTTCAGGCGAATCCATCGTCCATGTGTGATCCTCACGATACATGACCAGTCTGGGTTTTACGATTACCGAGCGATCGTCCTCGGGGTAATGTGATAGCGCATCACCGGTGACCACATATTCGGGCTGTCCCCCGGCATCGAGCTTACGTGTTTCAAATCCTTCAAGATAGTAGTCAGCCTGGCTTGCGGCCATATCGATCGTGGGTTCCTGACTCCCGGCATCAGCTTCCTCTTCGACCCAATTGCGGGACAGCACTGCAAACAGCAGCAATGGCACCAGGATCCAGTATCGATAAATATATTTCATAGGTTGGCTGGCATATTAACCTGTGAATCAGTCTGTAAACCCGGCAATAATCTGTTCGCGCAGACCTTTGCTGTGCAAGATAAGTTCGCAGGCATCACGGATAGCTCCTTGCCCTCCATCAAAGACGCTACTCCAATCTGCAATATTATGCATTAACGGGTAGGCGTCAGCCACTGTGATAGCCAGCCCGGCTATCTTCATTGCGCGGTAATCCACCAGATCGTCGCCAATAAAGGCAACTTTTTCCGCAGTGATGCCCTGGTTGTTGATGATTTGCAACAATGCCTCCTGCTTATCGGCAACTCCCTGGTAGAGTTCGGCCACGCCCAGCTCGGCGGCCCGGTGGGCGACTACTGATGATTCTCTGGCGGTGACAATCGCCAGATGCAGCCCGGCACGGCGCCACATTTTCAAGCCGAAGCCATCGCGCGCGTGGAACTGCTTGTATTCCTGGCCATCATCGCCGCGGCCCAGCCTGCCATCGGTCATGACACCATCAACATCCAGCACCAGCCATTCAATTTTTTCGGCCTTGTCCAGTAATGCGGTATCCAGATCGTTATATTGGTAGTTCACAGGTCTAAACCACTCCGGCAGCAAGCAGTAGATGCATGTTGATAGCACCTTGCACCCGACCTTCCTTATCAGTTACCGGCAGAGCGTTGATGCGATGCTTTTGCATCATGGCGACAGCGGATGCTGCCAGCTCTCCGGCATCAATCGTATGCGCCACATGGGTCATGACATCACACACCTTCGTGTTTTTAAGGTCAACATCTCGATCTATGGCGCGACGCAAGTCACCGTCAGTAAAAATACCGCTCAATTGCGTGTCATTGCTGGTGACAAGGACAAAACCCAGACCCTTATCACTACTTTCCAGCAGCGCATCAGCAACTGCTGTAGCTGCCTTGACCATCGGTATCCGTGGGCTAGCGACCATAATATCGGATACTCTGAGTAATAATTTGCGCCCCAATGATCCGCCGGGGTGGGAGAGGGCAAAATCTTCCTCGGTAAATCCGCGTGCACTGAGCAATGCGATAGCGAGCGCGTCACCCATAGCCAGCGTAGCTGTCGTGCTAGCTGTTGGTGCCAGCCCCATGGGGCAGGCTTCTCGTTCAACGCCGATATCCAGTGTTACTGTTGCGGCTTTTGCCAATGGTGATTGCGGGTTGCCGCTTAACGCTACCAGGGGAATGGCCAGTCTTTTAATTGTCGGCAGTAAACTGAGTAATTCGGGTGAATTGCCGGAATTTGAAATACCGATAATGACATCGTCTTTCAGCACCATGCCGAGATCGCCATGGCTGGCTTCTCCAGGGTGAACGAAAAAAGCCGGGCTCCCGGTGCTGGCCAGAGTCGCGGCGATTTTGCCTGCGATGTGGCCTGATTTGCCCATACCGGATACTACGATGCGCCCCTGACATTGCAACAAAATATCGCAGGCATCAATAAAGGTCTGATCGATGCGCTCACCGAGTTGCGCAACCGCTCTGGCCTCGGTTTCGAGAACTGCCTTTGCAAGCGTGGTCAGAGCTTCAGGATCGAATTTTATGGTGTTGGCCAATGAGGTTGTAATATCAGGGTGCGCTACGGCTACCCGCCAGATTATAGTGGCTGCTGGCTCTTTTGAGCTGTTTGTTGCGCAGTCAGGTTCACGTGTCAGCTGGCAGCCTTGTCGAGTTCATCCAGCTCGTCGAGTTCATCCGGCTCGTCGAGTTCATCCAGCTCGTCGAGTTCATCCGGCTCGTCGAGCTCATCCGGCTCGTCAAGTTCATCCAGTTCGTCAAGTTCATCGAGTTCGTCAAGTTCATCGAGTTCGTCAAGTTCGTCAAGTTGATCGCTGGCTCTGGAAGGATCGGAACGTTTATCGAGATCCCGGGTTGTACTTCGATGATTCCTTGCAAAGCCGTCACGTACGAAGCTGTAGGGATCCAGCGCCGCTCTGTCCAGGACCCGGGTAGCACCCAACAGTCCCGCCCTGATATTAATAATATCGGTGGCAGATGTGCTCCAGCGTGTCAGGTCGTGATCAATCAGCTGTATCGGGTCGGTCAGGGTTGCGCGAGCAATGCGTCCGGCAAATGTTCTTGTATTAGCCGGCCCGAACAGCGGCAACATGATAAAAGGCCCTTCGGCAAAGCCCCAGACACCGAAAGTCTGGCCAAAAGATTCATTGTTTCTGGGCAAGCCAACGGTTGTGGCGGGGTCGAACAGACCCAGAATCCCAACCGTTGAATTTATTGCGAATCTGCCAGTATCACGCCCTGCCTGGCGGACTTTACCTTGCAGCAGGTCATTAGCCACGACAGTAATTTCGCCGAGATTCAGAAAAAAGTTCCTGACACCGGTTTCGGCCACGTTTGGCAGCACTGCCCGATAACCTCGAGCCACCGGGATCAGGACATATTTGTCTGCCGTCTGGTTGAACGCGAAGATCTTCCGGTTAACGCTCTCAAAAGGGTCATATACCGGCGCTGTGATGGGTGCTTGCTTTGATGCAGCGCTGGCACAGCCTGTCACCCAGATAATGGCCAGCACCGGCAGGAGGCGCAGAATTTGTTTTAGCAGGTTTGAAATATCAATGTTCATTGCGTGGCAAGTTTAGTGCTTCACGATGGTCACGGAAACTTTGTGCCAGTCCCGGAATCTGTTAAACAGGAGGATTCAGGTGACCTGAGTGACAGGATTTTAATGGCCCGAATCCAGATTAAATAGCAAAATCCATCACATTAAGTTAGCACAGCGGCATATACTCAGTGGCTACTGCAAAAAAATTCAGTGGCCATTGCACAGCAATTGCGTGATATTACTGTGATTTCCTGCCACAAGCGTTGGCCGAAGAGCATGGTCCTTTCGCAGAGTTTTCGCAAAGTCAGTGACCAGCCGGGAACCAGACGCCCCTGTTTTATTTATTTAGTGTTTTATTTAGTGTTTATTTAGTAGTGATACATCGAGTGTAATCGAGCCAAACTGAACCTTGACTGATTCAACTTCTGACAACGACCGGAACACAATTGTTCAATCGGATTCTACCGTAGACGCCACACTTGCCGCGGCCGCTGTTACTGCGGGTGCTGCAGTGACAACAGAATCGACCGAGCAATCGAGCGAGAATCTGGTGGAAATTCGCGGCCTGCATTTCACCCGTGGACGCAAGCCTATTTTCACCGGGCTCGATATAGATATCCCGCGTGGCAAGATCACCACCATCATGGGTCCCAGCGGTACCGGAAAGACGACGCTGCTGAAAATCATTGGCGCGCAGTTGAAACCGCGCCGCGGTAAGGTCCATTTCGATGGCCACAACGTTCACAAATTGCGGCGCCGTAAACTGTTCGAACTGCGAAAACGCATGGGTATGCTTTTTCAGAGTGGTGCGCTGTTGACCGATCTGACGGTATTTGAAAATGTGGCCTTCCCGCTACGCGAACATACGGAGCTACCTGATCGGCTGATCAGGCACCTTGTGCTGATGCGTTTGCATGCGGTCGGCTTGCGTGGTGCTCGCGACATGAAGCCGGCTGAATTGTCTGGCGGCATGAGTCGTCGGGTTGCTCTTGCACGGGCTTTGGTGCTTGACCCTGAGATAATCATGTATGACGAACCCTTTACCGGACAGGACCCGATTTCAATGGGGGTGCTGGTTGAGCTGATCTCAAAAATGAATCAGGCTCTGGGGCTCACGTCTGTGATCGTGTCACACGACATCAAAGAGGCTTTATCCATTTCTGATCATGTTGTCATTATCTCCGACGGTAAAGTGGTCGCAACGGGTTCGCCGACGCGGTTAGCCGCCTCGGATTCCCCTTGGGTCAGGCAATTTCTTGATGGTGCCGCTGACGGGCCGGTGCCTTTTCAGTATGCCGCTCCGGACTATGCTGATGATTTACTGGGCTCCTGATATGTCACGGCAACGTTCATTTTCCGCAAATCTCACGGCACAGGATCACTAGGCATGCTGGACTGGTTACAGCAATTTGGAAGATTCTGGATAGATCTGGCCGGTAGTTTCGGCCGCTCGCACATTTTTCTATCACGAATTTTGCTAAGCATTCCTTCTTTAGTGTTCAGATTTTCACTGGTCGTGAAACAGCTCTATGCCTCTGGTGTGTTGACGCTGTCGATCATACTGGTGTCGGGTCTGTTTGTCGGTATGGTACTGGCATTACAGGGGTATAACACGCTTGTCGGATTTGGTGCTGAAGAGTCATTGGGGGTGGTGGTTGCTTTGACACTGGTGCGCGAGTTGGGGCCGGTTGTCAGTGGTTTGTTGTTTGCTGGCCGGGCCGGGTCTGCAATGACCGCTGAAATAGGATTGATGAAAGCAACTGAACAGCTGGCAGGGCTCGAAATGATGGCAGTTGATCCTTACAAGCGAATTTTCGCCCCGCGTTTCCTGGCAGGTTTTATCGCATTACCCTGTCTTGCCGCCATGTTCAGTGCCATAGGTGTGCTGGGTGGTTATCTGGTTGGTGTTGAAGTTCTTGGCGTTGACGACGGTGCGTTCTGGTCGCAGATGAAATCAGCCGTTAATTTTGTCGATGATGTTGTCAACGGGCTAATCAAGGCATTGGTGTTTGGATTTGTCGTCTGCTGGATCGCCATATTTCAAGGGGCTGACTGTATACCGACTTCCGAAGGGGTAAGTCGCGCCACCACTCGTACAGTGGTTTATTCGTCGCTCGCCATACTTGGCCTCGACTTCCTGCTGACCGCAGTAATGTTTTCAGTTTAGAGAGACCTAAACCATGCAAGGTAGATTTATAGAAATTCTCGTTGGCATTTTTATGCTGTTGTTTTTTGTCGCTATGGGCATACTGGCACTCAGGGTCAGCAACCTTTCAAGTATCGGCGGAAACAGTGGATATGAAATAACAGCGGCGTTTGAAAATATAGGTGGCCTGAAAGTACGGTCTGCAGTTTCAGCGGGCGGCGTGCGGGTTGGCCGGGTTTCAGCAATCAAATACAGCTCTGAAGATTACAACGCTGTAGTGACGATGAAAATCGACGAAGAATTCTCGTCTTTCCCGATTGATACAACAGCCAGTATCTACACAGCGGGTCTGCTGGGTGAGCAATACATCGGGCTGGAACCTGGGGCTGACTTCGAATATCTTGAAGCTGGTCACGAAATCGAGTTGACGCAGTCGGCAGTGGTGCTTGAAAAGCTGATCGGTCAGGTGGTGTTCAGCCGGTCTGGTGAAAAATAGCGGTTTAGTAATGTGCTAACAAGGTCGGATGATGCATTTTAATGCTGTAACCAGGCTCTTTAAATCGCTTGTTTGTTGTTGCAGTTACGCCGCTATTGGTAGCGTGAACCAGCATGTTGCTCGGATCGCAATATCGGTGAGAGACTCTCTGGTTCAGTGGCTTTCAGGCCGCTAAACATAAAGTACAGAACAGAATGTTCTGAAAACTGTCAGAGTCAGTAATCCGTAACAGTTAAAGATTGTGAGCAAAAGAGTGCTCGAAGCCAGAGACAGGGAAAACAAAAGCGAATCAAGGCGAATATTATGATTACCACGATAAATTTGAGAAAAAAATTGAGAAAAACTACAGCAATGCCAAGGATGTTTGCGACCCTGCTGGCCCTCATCCTGATGCTACCTGCAGCGGTTACGCTGGCTGCCGATCATCCTGCTCAGCAATTGGTTGAGAATGCAGTCAATGCTGTGATGGCTGATTTAAAACAACACCAGGGCAAACTGGCCAGTAACCCTGAATTGCTTGATGGTACGCTTTCCAAAAACATCATCCCGCATCTCGACTTTGCAACCATGACGCGTTTGTCGGTAGGCAAGAGCTGGAGAAAGGCATCGCCTGAACAACAGACAACGCTGGTAAATGAATTTACCGAATTTTTGCTCAACACCTATCGCAGTGCACTTTCCGAGTACGGCGGCGAATCAATCGTGTTCAAGCCATTCAAAACGCCAAAACGTGACGACCGTGCCGTGGTCGGCTCGACATTCAAGTTCGGTTCAAATGAAGTGCCGGTTGATTACAAGCTCCACAACCGTAACGGTCCGTGGCAGGTGTATGACATCATCGTCTCTGATCTGAGCCTCGTAATTCAATACAAGTCAACTTTCGCATCCGAGATCGATCGTAATGGCATTGATGGACTTATCAAATTATTGCGTGACAAGAACAACGCCTGATTCAAAAAACCGACCCGATGAGTGATAAAAATATTTCGGTATCAGCAGCCTCCGGCAAAGATCATTGCCTGGAACTTGCCGGTGTGCTGGATTTCGACACTGTGTCAGCGGCGCTGGAGCAGGTTGGCGCAGAGATTGAGCAACGCTCTGGTCAGTCACTAACCTTGGACCTCACTCGGTTGAAGCACAGTAACAGCGCAGCACTTGCGTTGCTGGTGGAGTGTCGCGCACTGGCGCGGCAGCATGCCACGAAACTTCTGCTGACCAGCGTGCCCGCCGGTGTTCAGCAGCTTGCTGAAGTTTGTGAGGCAGATTCTTTGCTGGCAGGCTGAAGTACGCGAGCAGCAGATATGTTTTCGGCTTCTTCGGCAAATTTGCATCTTCGGCAAATTGAGAGGGAATCTGCGCATATGATGCTCATTGCGTCATTCATTGCGTCACTTCATTGCGTCACAATACTACTCCCGGCCCCCCATCTGATTCGAGTCTGGTCCTAATTGATCAGAATTCCCGGATCGTCATAAGCTAACATCCCCCTATGATTCGGTGAGATGAAGTTTTTATGCTTCAGGCAACCGCTTTTCGCTAAAATGGTGATCCGGGCCGTATCAACGCCCGAATGTGCGATTTTCAAGACATCATTTGCAACTCGAGGATACCTGGTCCTGATGGACAAATTGCTGATACAAGGTGACGGCCCGCTAGTGGGTGATGTCAGAATATCCGGTGCAAAGAACGCAGTATTGCCGATACTTGCGGCTACCTTGCTCGGCAACAGCCCTTCTGTCATAGCCAATGTCCCGCATCTGAATGATGTGACAACCACGATGTCGTTACTCGGACGCATGGGCTGTCGGCTTACCATGGGTGACAACATGCAGGTGGAAGTTGATCCAACCTCGATCAACGATTACACCGCAGCCTACGAATTGGTCAGAACCATGCGCGCCTCGATTCTGGTGCTGGGCCCTCTGGTCGCTCGTTACGGGCAGGCAGAGGTGTCTTTGCCCGGCGGTTGCGCGATCGGTTCACGTCCAGTGAACTTGCATATCGAAGGCCTCAAGAAACTGGGTGCGGATATACGCATAGAAGACGGCTACATTCGGGCACGGGCGGGTCGCCTGCGAGGTGAACGCCTGGTGATGGAAACCGTAACGGTTACCGGTACCGAGAATCTGCTGATGGCGGCAGTCCTTGCGCGTGGTGAAACCGTGCTCGAAAACGCAGCGCGTGAACCTGAAGTGGTAGATCTCGCAAACTACCTCGTCAGCATGGGTGCGCAGATTGAAGGGGTAGGTACCAGCACCATTCATGTCCAGGGTGTTGATGAATTAAAGGGCGCATTCCATACGGTAGTCTCCGACAGGATAGAAACCGGTACCTTTCTGGTGGCAGCTGCGGCCAGTCGTGGCAAGGTCAGGGTGCTGGATACACGGCCTGATATTCTCGGCAATGTGCTGGAAAAGCTACAGCAGGCAGGTGCCAGTATCAGTGTTGATGACACCAGTATTGAGCTCGACATGCATAATTCAAGGCCGCAGGCCGTCAACATAACCACAGCACCCTATCCGGATTTTCCGACTGACATGCAAGCGCAGTTCTGCGTGTTGAATGCTGTGGCGGAAGGTACAGCCAAGGTGACAGAAACTGTTTTTGAAAATCGCTTTATGCACATCAATGAACTAATGCGCATGGGAGCTCAGATGTCGATTGATGGGAATGCGGTGACTATCAGTGGCGTTGAGCGCCTCAAGGGCGCACCTGTGATGGCAACTGATCTGCGTGCCTCAGCAAGCTTGATTCTGGCGGGTCTGGTGGCGGATGGCGAAACCACGATACGACGTGTTTATCACCTTGATCGCGGCTACGAACGTATTGAGGAAAAGTTTCGCCAGTTGGGTGGGGGTATCCGGCGTGAACCGGATGGCGAAGTTGCCAAGGCCGCCAATGGCTCGGCCGAGCCAGCCCGTGAAGTAGCACCCTGACCAGATATTAGTTCCAGAGCCTGAAAAATTATGAAAGCGAAAACCGATGATTTACGCATAAGCGGAATCAAAGAACTCATATCGCCCAGCGATCTGCTTGCCAATGTACCAGTCAGCGCAACGGCTGCTGATACTGTGGAAACAGCGCGCAGCGGCGTACAAAAAATTTTGCAAGGCCTGGATGATCGCCTTGCTGTGGTGGTTGGCCCCTGTTCGATTCACGATCCGCAATCGGCCCTTGAGTATGCACAAAAGCTGGCTCCTTTGAGGCGTGATCTGGGCAGCCAGTTACTCATCATCATGCGCGTGTATTTTGAAAAGCCGCGTACAACCGTTGGCTGGAAAGGCCTGATCAATGATCCTCATCTTGACGATAGTTTCCACATTAATGAAGGGCTGGAAATTGCGCGTGGTTTGTTAGCCAGGTTGAATGAAATGGATATGCCAGCGGGCGTCGAATACCTGGATCTGATTAGTCCTCAATATATCGCTGACCTGGTTGGCTGGGGTGCTATCGGAGCGCGTACCACGGAAAGCCAGGGGCATCGTGAGTTGGCTTCAGGCCTGTCCTGCCCGGTGGGTTTCAAGAACGGTACAGCCGGAAGTATTCAAATCGCGGTTGATGCGATAGGTGCAGCGAGGAATCCGCACCAGTTTCTATCGGTGACCAAGGAAGGCGGCTCAGCGATATTCCAGACGAGTGGTAATCAGGATTGTCATCTGATTCTGCGAGGTGGCAAGGCGCATACTAACTATGATGCAGCCAGTGTTGATGATGCCTGCGCACTACTACGAAAATCGAATTTGCCCGAAACTGTGATGATCGATTGCAGTCATGCCAATTCACGCAAACTGCACTTGCGGCAAAAATATGTCTGTCGCGATATCTGCCACCAGATTGCCGATGGTGATCGCCGCATCAGTGGAATAATGCTGGAAAGTAATCTTGTCGAGGGTAACCAGAAACTGCAGGCGGGTGTTGCCCTGACCTATGGGCAGAGTATTACCGACGCCTGTCTTTCCTTCGATGATACCGCGCCGCTACTGGAAAGGCTGGCCGAATCGGTTGAAACACGGCGTTCGCGTGGAATGGCTGTTTAGAAATTTTTTGCGCCACACAGATGCAAGATATCGTCTGCACTGTCCCGTGTAGACGATATATAGATCCTTTTTTGCTCGCAGCCTGTCGGGTAGATTAAAGGACCGATTAAGAAAAAAGAGAACACGCCGACAATTGAAGTAGATTGTCTGTCAGGATTAGACCTATGGCGCGTGCCTCCGATTCGTTCTTTCTGGTTGCGATTTTTCGTGACCAGACCTTCCAGATGCGTCAGGTCAGGCGCGTAATGATTCTCGCTGCCCTGTTTGTCGTGCAGAGTACTCTCATCCTGGGCGTTTTCTATCACTACCTTCTCGGTGAGATGGTGGCTGGCACCGGTCCAATGTTGTTCGCATCCGATGAGCTGCAACGGCTGAACAGCCAGATACCTGATCTGGGCAGTGTGCTTGGCCGCTGGATAATCGTCATGTTGCTGGTCAATGTGTTGCTTACAGCTGTTGTCGCCTATTACATCATGCACAAACTTGGCTCTCCTCTTCTGGCGATCAAACGCGTACTGAACGAGATGGCCAGGGGAAATTTGAATGTGAAATTGCGTAGTGGTGATTCACAGGAATTTTCCGAGATAGTTGATGCGCTGAACGGCGCCATCGCTTCCATGCAAGAGAAAATTGGTGAGGCACAGCACACGGTTAATTCCGTTGAGACTGGTGTGGCGGTATCAGCGGCCGACACCGGACGCATGCAGCAAGCGCTGAGCGAGTGTCAGCAAGCGCTGGATTATTTTGAAACCGGTCAAACTGCGGACGCCCGCGGATGAACTCCTGCCCGTTAAACAGGCCATCGCCGATGCGGTTCGCCATGCAACTGCATGGCCGACTATTCAGGATCATCGGGCCCTGCGTCACCGTTGTACTTTTCATCCTGCTCTCGGTTGTTCATCCGGTGGTTTCGGGGGCCACCCTGGACGATGATGCGATGGTTGCCAGTGCCCGGCTTGCTGAGGCCAATGGTGACTACGCGGGAGCGTTAGACAACTACCAGCAGTTCCTGCGAGCAAAACCGGACTCGGCTCTGGCATCGCGAATCATGACGCGCGTTTCGGTGCTGCAGGAAGCCATACGTCTAGGTGGTGATGAAGAGCCGTTGATGTTATTTCTTGATGCGCTTGATAAACGTGCCCTTCGTGATATCGAGGGTGCAGGCCAGCAACTCACGTCAGTGCTGACGGAATATCCGGGTAGCTACCTGAGTGATGACGCACTTTATCTGCAAGGCTACATTGCAATGATGGATGCGTATCAATACGAAAAGGCACATACACTTTTTCGACGCCTTAAAAACCAGTTTCCCGATAGCAGCTACATCGATACCGCTTTGTACAGTGAGGCAATTTCGCTGGAACAGTTGGGCAACACTGAAGGTGCGAAAAGAGTATTTGAGGAGTTGCGTGAACGCCACACCGAATTTTCGCTTGCCATTATGGGTGTGCGTTGGCCTAAATCGACGTATCTGTCGCGCTACTGGTATGACCGTGCCAACAATCGTTTGAAGATGATCGCTGATCGGCATGCTAACGCTGCTCGTATCCTGTCTCGGGCGGCGCCCGATGTTGATGAATACGCATCCTACGATCGCGTGCTTGATGTGTTGGTGGAAGGTCGCAGGCTACGATTGCTGTTGCGCAAAAGCAATGTCATGAAAAGCACCCGGTATGACAGTGAAGGTGAGATATCACTGGCACTAAGTGACGCCAAGTACTATTCCGGCCGTGTTGAGGGTGAGAAAGAATCATGGGCGCGCGTCATGATACGCGGCAAGGAAATTCAGGGAATCGTTGAAACCCAAGGGCAGCGTCTTGACCTTGAGCCTATTTCAATGGCCGGCTCTATTGATTACTACAAACCCGATGATGGAAAGCCGGGTGATATAGATGCTTATCGTTTACAGGATTATGTCATGCACCCGCCTCCTGATCCGCAGCAGCTACTGCGCAGCATAGGTGGTTCCAGGAGTGACGGTGCAGAACCGCAGTTGGGTTCGGCAACGGCCGGTGATGTTAACCGCCTGGTGCGTATGGATGTCTATGTAGACAGTCAGTATAACGACTACTACGGTGGTGATGGATTGTTACAAGCGATGTCGGCATTGAATGTTGCTGATGGTATTTACCGGCAGAATTTTGGTCTTGCATTGGAAATCGGTAATGCCACGGTCTTTACCAACCGCAACAGTGACCCCATGAACCTTGGTGCAGTCACCCTGGAAGCAACCTTGCGAAAATTTCGTGACCTGCGCCTTGCTACCAGCACCAGCAGTGATGATATTGCCCTGACTTATCTGTTTAGTGGTAACAACAACATTGATGAAGCGATAGGTCTTGCCTGGATAGGTGCGGTTTGCCGTAACGACGGATTTGATGTGGGCGTGACAACGCCAAGTAGTTATGCCGACTTACTGGTGACTCATGAACTGGGGCATTCCCTGGGTGCTCTGCACGACACGGATACTGAGTGCAGTAATGAGCAGAATAAATTGATGTGGCCGAGGATTTCGCACACGACCAATCAGAACTTTTCCAACTGTAGCAGGCACACAGTAAGCGCGGGTGTTGCAAAGTCTTGCATACTGAACACGATTGATTTGTCGCTTGATGTGCAGCCCTTGGGTAGTGCTGGTTTTGCGGTGGTTGTAAGCAATAACGATGCGCGCAGTACGGCTCACAATGCCAGTCTGGTTCTGGAAACTACAGCGGTTGATTTGAATCTTTTGCCGCCCGCCTGTAGCGAAGGTACGGCGGGCGAACTGCTGTGCGAACTTGAGCAGGTGCGGCCCGGTGATTCAACCCGGATTGAGTTTTCACTGGCTGCAGCGACTGCCAACGGCAGCATTACGGCACGGGTGAATGCCGGAAATCACTACGATGTTGTGTCCGAGAACAATCAGGCGCAAGTATCACTGGACAGGCAAGATGGTGTGAATGACTGGCAGGTCGCGTCGATTGAGCCGGCTGGAACGGTGCAGAGCGATGTCGGTCTGTTAGCCACGAATTCAGATGCTGATGGAAGTGGTGGCACGTCTGGTGGAGCGGGCAGCAGCGATTGGTGGTTGCTGCTTTCAACGTTTGTTTCAGGGTTGTTGTTCAGAGCCTTTGTACCAGGCTGATTGCCGGTAGGTTTCTGCTGTCGGCTCGGGTTTTACCGGTCTTACTGGCTGGCGTAAAGAACCGGTTGCGGTTGTTCATTTGTAACCGGTTTATCAATCAGCTTGCGGAAATCGATGTGGGATAAATGGTTGTAGTGTGTGTAGCAATCACCAATCTCACTCTGCCCGGTGAAGTAGGGTACGTGAATAGCTGAGCGGATTTCCGGCATCGGGTTGGCGGTCAGCACATACTTGTTCGGATGCTCGATAGCGTCGAACTCTTGGATGAGTTCGGGTGTACAGAGATCTTTGTCAGTAAAGGCAAAGATCATGTTGTCGAAATTGATCCGCTGCTTTCTGCGCTCCCATTTCTCCAGAGCATCAGACTCACTGTGATAGTGCATAAAGTGCACTTCGATGTCATCCAGCACGCCAATGGGGAAAAAGTGCTCGAATTCCTGCCGGGTCTGCTCGCCACGCGGATAACGCGATTGAGCTGTAAAGCGTAGAGGCTGGTTCAGATAGTATTCCAGATTCTTGACGAATTTGAGATAGCAGGGCGCATAAAAAAGCAGGTTTGCTGTGGGCGTAGCGTAGGGAATCTTGAGGAAGCGGTAGGGCAGCGTACCCGTACAGTTACTCGCAATAACGGAAAACTCGCGATTCTGGATGCTGCACAGGTTGGCAACAACTTTCATCTTCGCCAGTTTTACACTCAGGCTCCGGGCTGTTGGTTTCAGTATGCTGTATGCCACACCGATGGTTGCAACCTTGGTTTGTGAATTCGGCTAATTTCGGAATTCTGTTGACGTTGACTGACGCAAGCAGATCACCACTCGCAAGCCTCAATTTGGGCTTGTGCGCTAACAGTATATGATAACGATCGACCTATTGCACCAAAACAACATTAAGTTCGAGCTCTAAGTTGTTGATATTCATTTTGAGTTAAGGTTTCTAACGTGATTGCCTGTTAAAACGGCGTTTGAGGCCCAACCGGAACGGCCACTGTCCCGCCAGTAGCACGTATTTTGGCAACACAGTCAGACTAAACCAGTGAGTCAGCTGCGGAGTGGGCACCCATTACGGCGATGCGCTTGCAGCAGGGATGCTGCAAACGAGCCGTCAGCAACTTCGCAGACATGATTTGCCCGAAAATTGGCGGTGGCAAAATATTCTGTGGTCTCTCGATTACTGCCGTGTTGGTAGCGGTGGGCGCTCTGCAATTGTGATAGTGAGGTTCACCGTCTGGCGATCGCGTTCTATTAACAGCGACACGTTGGTGCCCGGGGTCGAATCGGCTATATCCGTCAGTAACCGGTCTGCACGCCTGACCGGCTTGGAGTCTATAGCCGCAATAATATCGCCGCGCCGCAACCCGGCGTTGTAGGCAGGGCTGTCTTCTACCACAGCAACAACAATCGCACCGCTGGTGGTGGAGCCTGCGAACAGGTTGGGGTAGTTGATGAGGTCGTCTACTGCGATGCCCAGCCAGCCACGGATAGCCCGCCCATGTTGCAGGAGTTGCGGCACGACGCGCTTGACCAGGCTGACCGGAATCGCAAAACCAATACCCTGAGCGCCATTCAGTCTTGAATACACTGCCGTGTTGATGCCGACAAGCTCGCCTCCCGGGTCAACCAGCGCTCCGCCCGAATTACCCGGGTTGATAGCCGCATCGATCTGCAAGAAATTCTGCAGTGCGCTGATTCCTGCGAGTTGGCGCTGCACAGCACTGACGATTCCCAGCGTCACCGTCTGCCCGACGCCATAAGGGTTGCCGATGGCCAATACTACGTCGCCGACCTTGGCGGCATCGCTGCGATTCAGGTCCAGTGCGGTCAACGGCTCGCTAACGTTTATCCTGACCAGCGCCAGATCTGTTTCTACATCGGTGCCGACAATCTCGGCTTGCAGCAATTGGTCATCAGCCAGGGCGATGTAGATAGTGTCGGCTTGCGCTATCAGGTGATAGCTTGTGACTATCAGCCCCATCGGGTCAACCACCACCCCTGATCCCTGATTTGTTTGCTCACCACGCCGGGTGATACTCTGGTCGGCGTTAGGTGCAAGCTCAGATGAAGTCTGGTTGCTGTAGACCGTTCGGAGTGTGTAGACACTCAGCACTGACGGGGCTGCTTTTTCGATACCGTTGGAAAAACTAGGCCAGTTGCCTGTTGCTGTAGCGCTGGATTCTGCTTTATCCAGGAAGCTCAGGGATGGCAATTTCAGGTTATCGAAAGGCAGCACCAACTGACTGCGAAAGTGCAAAACAGTTGCTGCCAGGAGGCCGCACAGGCAACAGATGGCCATGTATAAAGCGCGATTCATAAGTAGCAATGATAACAAGCCGGGCAGGCAAAAAAACCAGCTCTGTTCTGCATGTTCACGTGGGCGTCGTAATAATGGCGAGCTGCGAAGTGGTAAGACGATGTGGTAAAAACAGCGCTGCCACAATGTCGTATTTCAGCGCTCGCTTTCTGCCTCGGAAAAGTCTGTTCGCTGATTGCGCCTCGGCCACCTAGTAAGGCGATGATTGTGGTAGAATCGCGCGGTTCGAAGAACTGCATTTTAAAAGGCGTCCAGACTAAAATATTACAGCTATAGTTATTCGGTTCGCGTTACAACATTCAACGACTTTGCCAATGTGCGACATTCAAGTGAATGGCCATGACATTCAAGCGGGTGGTTATTGAGTGATCATCACAAAGATCCTTTTGATTGTGCGGATTGTGCGGATCGAAGTAATTGGACTTGCCGGGTCAGTTCATAAGTAGAAGACGGTTGCCATGCAATCGCACAGTTTTCGGCCAATGTCGGATATCGCCGACATTGGCCGGCCAGTACGCTGTCAGGAGCAGGCAAGCCGGCATTGGCGATGAGGCATCGCCATCCGGTCTTTTTGCCACGCTTTTTGCGTCTTGTTTTTGTCACAAGTCACCGCGTTCTATGGAAGGCGATGGATGGCAATCGTGACACAGACGCATATTAGTGCCGTATAGGTACGTATAGGTACGTATGGGTAACAAGGCAGGAGGCGGATTTCCGCCGGGTACTGTGCCACTCGATTTTAATGGTTTGAAGTTAAGTTCTCTGGAGTTCCTTATGGCCTCAAAAAAAGGCAAAGGTAAAAGTAAATCCAATCAGTCAGGTTCACCACCACACAATGGCGGTGACGGCAATCAGTCAGGTCGGACCGGTCATCAGGCTGCGGCTGATCAAAGTGACGAGGTTGCCATCGATGCTACCCGCGACGTGAGTTCCTATAGCGGAGCCGGCGTCAATGCACCAGCCGGTGAGAGTTCGATCCGTGGCGATCAAGTTGACGTCAAGCGTCGCCGTATGCTCGTAAGCGGCGCAAGTGTCGTGGGTGGTCTGGGTGCCGTAGCATTAGTGGCCCCGATGGTTGCATCAATGTCGCCTAGTGAAAAAGCCAAGGCTGCCGGTGCGCCGGTAGAAGCTGATATCAGCAAACTGGAGCCCGGTCAGCGCTTGACGGTTGAATGGCGAGGCAAACCGGTATGGATTCTTAACCGCACGCCCGATGCTCTGGGCAGTCTTGAGACGCTAACGGATTCATTGTCTGATCCGTCCAGCGAAGTTGATCAGCAACCTGAATATGCGCGCAATGAGACTCGCTCCATCAAGCCGGAAATTCTCGTCATGGTCGGCATCTGCACACACTTGGGTTGCTCTCCTACCTATCGTCCGGAAGTGGCTGCGGCCGATCTGGGTGCTGATTGGCTGGGTGGCTTCTTCTGCCCCTGTCACGGTTCCAGATTCGATTTCGCTGGCCGTGTTTACGCCGGTATGCCTGCGCCAACCAATCTTGAAGTGCCACCGCATAAATATTTGTCAGAAACCGTGATACTGGTGGGAGTTGATTCGGAAGAGGGGGTCGCAGCATGAGCAAGCTGAATAACGCTGTCGCGTGGATCGACGAACGATTCCCGATGACAAAAATGCTCGAAGAGCATGTCACCAAATACTACGCGCCGAAGAATTTCAACTTCTGGTACTACTTTGGTGCCCTGTCATTGCTGGTGTTAATTATCCAGATTGTGACCGGGATTTTTCTCACCATGAATTACAAGCCGGATGGTGAACTGGCTTTCCGTTCGGTTGAATACATCATGCGTGACGTCAACTACGGTTGGCTTATTCGATATATGCATTCGACTGGCGCTTCCATGTTTTTCGTTGTGGTCTATCTGCATATGTTTCGCGCGCTGATGTACGGCTCTTATAAAAAGCCTCGTGAGCTGCTGTGGATTTTCGGCATGCTGATATATGTAGTTCTGATGGCAGAAGCCTTCATGGGCTATTTACTACCCTGGGGGCAGATGTCTTACTGGGGAGCGCAGGTCATCATCTCGCTGTTCGGTGCCATTCCGTTTGGGCTGGGCGATGCCATTACCCTGTGGTTACGTGGTGATTACGTAGTCTCGGATGCAACACTGAACCGGTTCTTCGCGTTGCACGTTATTGCGGTGCCACTGGTACTCATCGGCCTGGTGGTTGCTCATATACTGGCTTTGCACGAGGTGGGCTCCAACAATCCCGACGGTATCGATATCAAGAAACTGAAGAATGCTGATGGTATTCCGAAGGATGGTATTCCGTTTCACCCGTACTACACCGTCAAGGACTTCATGGGCGCTATCGTTTTTCTGATCGTGTTCTTTACTATCGTTTTCTTTATGCCGGAAATGGGTGGTTACTTCCTTGAACACGCCAACTTCGTTCCCGCTGACCCGCTAAAAACACCTGAGCATATTGCACCAGTGTGGTATTTCACGCCGTTCTATGCGATTTTGCGTGCAGTGCCCAGCAAGCTCGGTGGTGTTATGGCGATGGGTGGTGCGATTATTGTGCTGTTCTTTCTGCCCTGGATCGATCGCAACAACGTGCGCTCCATTCGTTACCGCTCTTTAGCCTATAAAGTACTGCTGTTCTCTTTCGTTATCGCCTTTATTGTTCTGGGCTATTTCGGAATGCAGCAACCGACTCCGACGGGAACCTTTATCTCACGTGTTTGTTCGCTGATTTACTTTGGCTTTTTTGTCGGTCTGTTCATCGTCAGTAAAAATGAGAAAACCAAACCAGTACCAGAAAGGGTGACATCATGAGGATCAAGCGTATTTACAGTCCTTTGCAGTGCCCTGCACGTATCGCGATGCTGGTGGCTGGATTCGTCATAGTCATGGCTTCGCTGGGTCTGGTTTCAACCGCCAGTGCCGCGGGTAGTTCGGTTCCGCTGGAAACGCCGCACATTGACCCTGGCAGTAAAAAGTCACTGCAGCGTGGTGCAAAACTCTATGTTAACTATTGCATGGGTTGTCACACCGCTGACTACCAGCGATATAACCGTCTCGCCCGCGATCTCGATCTCACGGATGAAGACGTTGCCGAGCAACTGATCTTCACTACCGACGAGGCGGGTGAGCCGACCAAGCCCGGGTCGCTGATGGTCAACAATATGAGTAATGAATACGGGCGTGCTGCATTCGGTGTCATTCCTCCGAATCTGGCTCTTACCGCCAGGTCTCGCGGCGTTGACTGGATTTACACTTACATGAAAAGTTTTTACCTTGACCCCGGTCGCGGTGGAATCGGGGTAAACAATACTGTCTATCCGGGAGCTGCAATGCCACACGTACTGTGGGAGCTGCAGGGTTGGCAGAAAGCCGTGTACGAAGATGACGGCCATGGCGGTGAGAAAATATCGCTGGAATTGGCAAGCCCAGGTTCGCAATCGCCTCAGGAGTATGACCAGACGATCACTGATATCACCAACTTCCTTGCTTACATGGCAGACCCGATCAAGCAAACACGTCACAAGATCGGCGTCTTTGTCCTGTTGTTCCTGTTCGGTTTGTTGGCGATTGCCTATTTACTCAAGAAGGAATACTGGCGGGATGTGGTTCATTAGGGCTGCCACCATATGCCTTGGTAAACCTTGCTCGTTAAGACGCTTTGCTTTGCGCTTTGCTTGGTAAGGCTTTGCTTTGTTAAGTTAACTGCTTCCAGATACAGACCACATGCTGCTATACAGTGATGCTGATACAGTCGCCAACCACATCGTTCGTCTGGTGGTCGCTGAAAAGGATATTGAGATCGAGGTGGTTTACGTCGATCCGGATAACAAGCCGGAGGACTTGATTCACCTCAACCCTTATAACAGTCTGCCGACACTGGTTGATCGGGAATTGGTGTTGTACGGGCCAAAGGTGGTGGTTGAGTACCTGGATGAACGGTATCCTCACCCACCCTTCATGCCTATCGATCCGGTATCGCGCTCCAAAACACGGCTAACGCTCTATCGTATCGAGCAGGATTGGTTCTCCTTGATACCGGATTTGGAGAGCGGTGATAAGACCCGCATGGAAACGGCGCGCAAGACATTACGTGACTCACTCACGGCTTCGGCGGATGTATTTGCGGCAAAGCCGTTTTTCCTCAGTGATGATTACTCGATAATTGATGTTACTTTGGCGCCTTTGTTATGGCGTTTTCGCCATTACGGGCTTGATTTGCCGAAATCAGCGCAGTCGGTGCATGATTATGCAGAGCGCTTATACGCACGCCCCGCTTTTCAGACCAGCCTTAGTGATGCTGAAAAAGACATGATTTAAATCAAAGGCATATTGTCTTGCTTGTGCCGCAATCTGCACGGGGCGCAATTTTTGCACAACCCTTTAATCAGGTGGTGCAGTTGACCACACAAGTTACCCTGTTTGTTACCATTGAATGATGCGCAGGGTGCCGGCTAACTTTATTTCAGACTACCTTGCAGGATAGAACAGGGTTTCTAACTGACGTATGAACTCCAGCAGGCCTTACCTGATCCGTGCCTTGTACGAATGGATCGTTGACAATAGCCTCACTCCCTACGTCCTGGTTGATACATCAGCGGCTGAAGTCGTTGTGCCTCAATCATTTGTTGAAAATGGCCGAATAATTCTCAACGTCAGCCCCGATGCAACCCATAGTCTCGTATTGGGTAACGATTTAATTACTTTCAATGCACGTTTCAGTGGCAGCGCCATGGACGTTAATATTCCGGTGTCCAGTGTGCTTGCGATATACGCGCGTGAAAATGGCCAGGGCATGATGTTCGGGGACCAGGATGAGCCGCCCACTGATCCAGGCCCGGATGGTGGCGATCGGGATCCGGTGCGAGATCCGGTAACCAATAGCAAACCTAAACTGACCATCGTCAAATAGCGCTCAGGTATTAACTAAGTAGCGCTGATGCCGCTCATGCAATAGTTGCCGGTACAAAACGCCGGAAAACCCCCGGCATACAGCAACTATCCACAGTCCGGGATAGCGTTTCTGACCCATTCAAACACAGGTTCACTTAGTGACCCGCTTACATCCAGTACATCGATACGGGCAGCGAGACCACCGAGCTTGCGGGTCTGTAAATACAGGCGTGCTGTTTGAATGAGCTTACGTTGTTTGCGTAAGTCGACGCTTGCCACCGCGCCACCGTAGCGGCTCTGATGATTGTTGCGTTTTCTGTAGCGCACTTCAACAAAGACCAGAATTGAGGATTGCTGCATGACCAGATCTATCTCGCCCGTCCTGGCTGAGTAGTTGCTCTCGATATATTTCAATCCCTGATTCTCAAGCCACTGTCTTGCCAGGTCTTCTGCGCAATTTCCCTTGCGTTGAGTTTCCATAAACGAAATCCTTTTCTGGTTGTAGTCCTTGGTTGTATGCCTGACTGTGCTAAAAGTTTTGTGACCTGAAAATCAATTGCTGAAACCACTCTGCAGGTTTTGGGAGTTGGGCAATGGATTAGCGCGTAATACCGGCGGTGTGTACTCAATGTTTTTAACAGGTATTGATTTACCGTCTTCGTAACGAGCCCACAGCAGTTCGCGTTCAATCCTGCCATCAGGCGCGAGTGACAATTGCCCCGTGTAACCTGGCAGGCGCGCTGAGGGGTTGCTGGTCAGCAGGTCAAGGTTATTGACTATGCTCCACGCATCGATGCCCAATGCGTAGAGTTTGCCGAACACATCGATCGTGTCAGGGAAGTTATCTGCGATCTGCCGATACAGTGCTGAATTTCGAACGTCTTTATCAAGCACCCAGGGTGCATCGGTGTAGTGAATGGTATTCAAATCCCGGTTGGCTTTCACGTCATTGTCAATGGCGGCAACCCTTGAGGTGCCGAACTTCGGTAGTTCGGCAGCATGAAAAAATGCCAGCTGTGGTCTCACCGATTTTGCCTGGTCATTGTTTACTGCAAGGAACACCATATCAACATCACCGCGGATTCCCGGTTCGAAAAATAACTTGGCATCGATGGTGCGGCTCAATTTGCGGAAGCGCTGGTCACTCTGGGTGATCAACAGGGCATCTTTAAGTTGTTGGGAATAGTCATACTCATCTGCAGGCAGGATGGCAGTGTGCAGAACTTCTCCACCATTGAGAAGCATTAGCTCGGTGAAAGCGCGAGCCTCTCTGTCACCGCGCGAATCGTCAGTCTTCAGCACAATGGCATTGTTGTAGTCCAGAGCCAGTGCGCGTCTGGCCGCTGAGCGTGCTTCATCTTCCGGTGCCAGCCCGAACTGAATGACATTTTCGGCCTGTGAACTGCCGGGAACTTCCACCTGGTTCAGGGTAATAACCGGTACCGGTAAGTTACGCTGCGTGACGATTGAAGTTACTGCCTGTTTACGCAATGGGCCAATAATCGCATCGGCTCCGTCGTTGAGCGCATTCTGGAAAGCGGTGCGTACAAAGTTAACGTTATCACCAATATCGTAAAAACGGATCGTTGGAAGATTGCTGCGATCGGTTTCGTTCTGGTAGGCGAGTATGATGCCGTCGCGAATGGCTGCAGCGGCAGCGCCGATGCCGGGTGCTGTCAGCGGCAGCAGCACACCAACCTGCCTGATAGGACCGCTGCTCAATTCGAGGCTGTTAAAATTATTGTCGGCAAACAGTGTTCGCATCATCGTTGCATTGGCAGGATGATTAGGGAAACGACTGCGCCACTGCTGCAAGCTTCCCGAACGTTGCTGGCCATCCAGATCACCGATGGCATTGGACAGTGCCAGCTCAATCCAGCCCTGATAGATATCGCCGCGCACGTGGGTTGTCATTTCGTTAAGCCGCGATTGCGGCTGGGTAGTCAGAAGTTGCCAAATTTGTTTGTGGTTGGCTTCTGCAATGCCGGGGCGATTGACCTGTTGTTCAAGAGCGATGCGCGCTGCCAACTCTTCGTCCGGGTTGTCCAGCTGTCTGAATGCCTGCGCCCGCACTTCATAGACACGAGCCCGGTGCAAAGCAGACTCCATGGTATCCGGGTCAGGCAGTGCGTTGAGTGCCTGTTCCGGCTCGCCGGTGAACAGAATGTCTTTGGCTTGCAGTATGTCGCGACGTTGCTGGAATGCAGCCTGTGTCAACGAAAACGGTATGATGCCAAGCTTCAGATTGCCTTCAGCTGTCATGCCCCGGTCGTAGAGAATCTCGGCTGCAACTAACTGGTAGTCGACCTGGGTTTCGGCATCTGCGGCACTGTCGGCCAGAAAGCTGTAACGATCGGCTGCCGCCTGAATGTCACCGTTAAAGAGTAATCGTCTCGCTCGTGCGTCTGATATGCTCGCCAGACTTTGGTCGTCAAAACTGTTGTCTTCGCTTACACCTCCCGTGGTGCGGCACCCGCTGACAAGAAGTAGCACGGCAATCGAAACCAGCAGTAACATCAGTTGGCGGTGTTTACCGGTCAGCCGGTGATGGTTTGCCGGGAGCAATGAACGCCCGGCGTTGCCTATGAGGTTGTTCAAGCCTTTTCCGTACAGTGTGTCGGAAGGGAAGTAATTATTTGATTGGGGACTGCAGCTCATGATTAGCAAATCCGGTACGCTCTATATTGTTGCGACACCCATTGGCAATCTTGATGATTTCAGTCATCGTGCCGTTCAGGTGCTTGGGCAGGTCGATGGTATTTATGCTGAGGATACACGACACAGCAGAACATTGATGCAACACTATGATATCAGTACTCAGCTGCAATCTCTGCATGAACATAACGAGTCCTTGCGCATCAGCGAGATTGAAGCACGACTGATAGCTGGCGAAAGCCTTGCACTGATCTCAGATGCTGGCACGCCATTGCTCAGTGATCCCGGTTACCGGGTTGTTGAATATTGCATCAATACGGGTTTGGCAGTGTCACCTGTGCCGGGTGCAAGTGCGCTACTGGCGGCTTTGTGCGTGAGCGGGCAGGCGGTGGACAGCTTTGTTTTTTGCGGGTTCCCGCCATCGAAAAAAAGCGCCAGGGCCGACTTTCTTGCCACCCTCGTTGCTGAGACACGCACGCTGGTCTTCTTCGAATCGCGTCATCGCATTGAATCAACGGTTGAACTGCTGCTGGAACATTTCGGGCCGCAACGCAGTATGACGCTGGCGCGTGAGCTGACCAAGCGTTTTGAATCCATCTACAAGGCAACGCTGGCTGAACATCTGGCCAGGTTGCAATCCGGTGATGAAGTGAGCAAAGGGGAGTTTGTTCTGGTAGTTGCCGGGTGTGAAGTGCAGTCAGGTGGCGCAGATGAACTGCAAGTCGAGCTGCGGCGGGTGCTGGGTGTTCTGCTCGATCATATGGGCGCACGCTCTGCTGCCGGGTGCGCGGCGTCTATTGTTGGTTGCCGTAAAAACCTTGCCTATCAGGTGGCTTTGTCGATGACAAACGGTGAAGGTTCGTAGGCCGGCAATATCGAGCCATATAAAAAAATGAGTCGGCCATAAGCCGGGTTCTGTCGTGGGCTATCATTCATCTTGAAACAGCGTCACCACTGTTTTCCAGCGACCTACCCGGGAACAGCGCGGACACACACCATTGTTCCCCTATTCGGTCTTGCTCCAGACGGGGTTTACCATGCCGTCGAGTGTTGCCACCGACGCGGTGCGCTCTTACCGCACCCTTTCACCCTTACCGGCAATTGCTCCAACCCGAAGGCGTGAACATCTGCTTAGGCGGTCTACTCTCTGCTGCACTTTCCGTGGGCTCACGCCCCCCAGGCGTTACCTGGCGTCCTGTCCTGTGGAGCCCGGACTTTCCTCGACACGCAAGATGCAACCAAGTGCACTAGCGACGCCGCGATAACCTGGCCGACTCGGCGACGATGCTAACACCAATGCCAACGGACTGCAGCGTTCAAATAGGTTGAATCGACCATGAATCATATTGCCTTGTTTTGTAGGTGCGCACATGGTTAACCAGTTTTTCGCTTTGATGATTATTTCCGTTGTTGCTTTTCTAAACGGAGCAGAATTTTGACGAAGTGGTAAAAATAATTTCGCACTTTACTGCATTCTTGGTAACACATTGATTAAGCAAGTGGTTTTAACCATATGAAATAGCTGAGAAATGCTGTTTTTTTGCGTCACCGATAAATATTCACTTATTTATAAATGGCACCCCTGGTGTTCTTGAAAAGTGTATAGACGGTGGTTAAAGTGGGCTATCTGTGGATCTTGGTGGTAAATCGTGGATCTCATAGGGGCAAAAATCCGTCAAAATTGTGCATTATGTTTCGTGGCATCTCCAACATTGCTGTTGATACGAAAGGGCGGGTAGCGATTCCGAAGAACCACCGTGAGCCACTGACAAAGACCACAAACGGGCAACTGATGTTGACGGTAGGTCCGAGTAGCTGCGTGCTCGTTTATCCATTGCACGAGTGGTGGCCCACTGAAGAAAAGATCATGAGTCTGCCGAACACCAATCCTTTGCATCGCCGCATGCAATTGATGTATGTCGGGCACGCCACAGAGACCGAAATTGACAAGAACGGGCGCATTTTACTGCCGGCGAAATTGCGGGAGTTTGCATCGATAGAGCGTAAGGCGGTAATGGTCGGGCAGGGGCGGCGCCTGGAGATCTGGGAAGAAGAGCGCTGGCTGGAAGAGTCTGCTGACTGGCAGGACCAATTGGCCAATGTCAGCCCCGATGAGCTATCCGAGGAAGCGCTTGCACTGTGCTTGTAAGCAGAAATCAGAGTGTCGCTCACTCTCAGCGAGGAAATTCATATTATTTAGAGTTCTATTGCCAGCTGGCGGTGAGTTGAATGTCTGGCAATGAGCACATACCGGTTCTGCTTGAGCAGGCGGTTGAGGCACTAATTACAGAGCGCGACGGTTGCTATGTCGACGCCACATTCGGCCGTGGCGGTCATAGTAGAAAAATACTGGAGCGTTTGGGAGAGAACGGCAGGTTGATCGCGATCGACCGGGATGACTCGGCTATTGCGGTGGCTAATGAGCTGGTTCAGCAAGATGCTCGTTTTTTGATTTACAAACGAAATTTTTCCCAGCTTGAAGAGCTGATGAAACAAACACAATGGCAAGGCCGCGTAGATGGCCTGCTAATCGATTTGGGGGTGTCCTCACCACAGCTTGATATCGGCGAGCGGGGTTTCAGTTTTTCGGAAGACGGCCCGCTTGATATGCGAATGGATCAAAGTAGCGGTATCACCGCGAGCGAGTGGCTGAGCCATGTTGATGAAGACGAGTTGATCGGTGTTCTTAAAGAATATGGCGAGGAGCGTTATGCAAGGCGAATTGCCCGGGCGATTATTGAGGTGCGTAATACACGGTCAATCGACAGTACATTGGATTTGGCCGAAATAATAAAGCAGGCGCATCCGCGTTGGGAAAAAAACCGTCACCCCGCAACGCGTTCTTTTCAGGCCATTCGTATTCATATCAATGGCGAGCTTGATGCCTTGGCGAAAGTGCTGCAGCAAGCGCGAAACACTCTGAAGCAGGGTGGGCGTCTGGTTGTAATCAGCTTTCACTCGCTGGAAGACAGAATGGTAAAACGAGAAATTAACGGTAGAGGAGCTGTGTCAAAACGCACCAAAGCGTCGTTTCGTGAGCGGCGTTTGCTGGCAAATTTGCCGGCGGCAAAAGAAATGCCGAAAGATTGGAAAGCACTCAGCAAAGCAGTTTTTGCACAGGATACAGAGGTTGCACAAAACCCTCGCTCCAGAAGTGCGGTTATGCGAGTGGCGCAACGTGAAGCTGCAAGTGCAGCTTGAATTAATAATTAAAAAGTCAGAATTGATCTGAATCCGTAAATGTATCAGCACGATAATAAATCATTGCAGTTCATAGCCTTTGGTTTGGCGTTTCTGTGCTTCTGCGCAGCGGTTGGTGTTATCTACACAAAACACCTGAATCGTCAAAAGCATATTGAACTCAGCCAGATTCAAAAGTCGCTGGATGCGCTGGATATTGAATGGAGTCGTCTGCAGATTGAAGAAAGTACCTTTTCGGAACATGGGTTGATTGAAGCCGTAGCGAGCCAAAGACTCGAAATGGTTTTTCCGAATGGAAAATCAGTAGTGGTTATTTCTGATCAATGAGCAATGTCCAGGATATAGCGTGGAACAGACGCCGCCGGCTGGTGCTGATGGCGTTTGCTGCTGTGGCAGCAGCATTGCTTTTGCGTATGTTGCACCTGCAAGTGTTCGATCACGAGTTCTATCGTGACCAGGGTGTTGCTCGTCAGCAACGTGTTATCGATATCCCTGCACACCGCGGCAATATTCTTGATCGTAATGGCGAGCCCATCGCAGTCAGTACACCAATTGACAGTATTTGGGCGGTTCCTGAAGAATTGCTGAAGGACCAGGCGGCACTCGCGGGCGTGGCTGATGTGCTGGATATCGATGCAGCAGCGATCGTGCAAAAGGCACAACTTGCCGAGAGTCAGGGGCGCGAATTCATGTACATCAAGCGCCATGTACGCCCTGATATTGCCAACAGTGTGGCGGCGATTGCAGCGCCTGGCGTTAATCAGCTGCGTGAATACCGTCGATACTATCCGAGTGGTAGTGCGGCATCTCACGTGGTCGGCTTTACCGACGTCGATGATCGAGGGCGTGAAGGTATGGAAATGGCCTTCGATCAGTGGTTGCGTGGTACCCCGGGTAAACGCCGTATCGTGCGTGACCTTAAAGGGCGTGAGATTGAAGGGGTCAGCGTTATCAAGGCCGCTGTCGCTGGTAACGATCTCTATCTCAGTATCGATAAGCAATTGCAGTACTTTGCCGAACGGGCGCTGGATGATGCTGTAGAGAAGCACCGTGCAGCTTCAGGCTCTGTTGTGGTTCTTGATGTTGAGAACGGCGAGGTGATGGCAATTGTAAACAAGCCTTCGTACAACCCTAATAATATCGCCAATCGTACAGGCGGGCAGCAGCGTAACCGTGCAGTGACTGATGTCTTTGAGCCCGGTTCAACGATGAAGCCCTTCACCATTGCTGCGGCTCTGGAGTCGGGGCAGTTCCGCACTGAGGACATCGTTTTTACCTCTCCCGGACACTACAAGATTGGCAAATACGAAGTTCGTGATGAGTCAGACTACGGCTGGCTGGATTTGCGCGGTGTCATCCAGAAGTCCAGCAATGTAGGTGTCAGTAAGGTTGCCACTCAGCTAGAGCCTGAGCAAATGTGGGAAGTGTTTGACCGTTTCGGTTTTGGCCGTCCTGCAGGTAGTTCGTTTCCGGGTGAGGTCGCCGGTTACTTTAATCACCCGACACTGTGGCACCACGTTGAGCAGGCGACTCTTTCCTATGGTTACGGGCTGTCGGTTTCGGTACTGCAACTGGCGCGTGCCTATGCAGCCATTGCGAACGGTGGCAAGCTGGTGCCTGTCAGCTTTGTGAAAACAGACGAAGCGGTGCAGTTTGAGCAAATACTGGAGCCGAATGTCGCCGCGGAAATGGTGAACATGCTTGAGGCGGTAGTTTCCGATGAGGGCACCGGGCGGCGCGCCAATGTTGCCGGTTACCGGGTCGCAGGTAAGACCGGTACGTCACACCGCTCACAAGGTGGCGGCTATGCAGAAGATCGTTATGTGTCCCTGTTTGCGGGTTTTGCACCGGTCTCATCACCCAAATACGCCGCTGTTGTGGTGATTCATGATCCCACCGGTGGCCAGCACTTTGGTGGCGCTGTTGCGGCTCCTGTGTTTTCTGAAGTCATGTCCAGCGCTTTGCGGCTGGGTGGTATCGAGCCGGATAACCTGCCTGATTCAGACATGCGCTCTATTGTTCTTGCCAAAGACGGGGGCGGTTCTTGAGTCTGCATGCATCCATGCCCGGTGTCGGCCTGTACAGTTTGTTGCAGCAACTGCCGTTTGATTGCAGTGTTGATTACGCTGCGATAACGGGGTCTGCTGCCCGCCTGTCCGACGAATCCGGACAGGCGCTTGAGAGCATTAAAATTTGTGGCATCAGCGCGGACAGTCAAGTACTGGAAGCCGGTGATATATTTGCAGCCCTGCAAGGCGGTAGTTGCCACGGTCTCGATTTCCTGGAACATGTGAACAGTAATGCGGCCGCTTTACTGGTTGATCAGAGTGATACGCGTGCCGTGGGTATCAAGACGCAGCTACCCATTGTTCGTGTGTCGTCACTTGCGGATCGAATAGGTGAGATTGCAGCGGCGGTCTACCAGTATCCGTCATCGAAAATGAAAGTGTGTGGCGTTACCGGTACCGATGGAAAAACATCGGTCAGTCGCTTTATTGCACTGGTATTGCACGAGCTCGGTTACAACGCGGGTTACATTGGCACCATCGGTTGGGGGTTAGCCGATGGTCGGGCTGGGCTGGAAGACAATCCGCTTACGACGCCGCCGGCTGCCACACTGCAGGCTATGCTTGCATCGCTGCAGCAACAACAAGCCGAGTATGTCGTGCTTGAAGTGTCTTCTCATGCTCTCGCTCAAGGTCGTACCAATGGCGTGCAGTTTGATGTGGTTGCATTGACCAATCTGGGTCGTGACCATCTGGATTATCATCAAACGCCTGAAAATTACCGGGCTGCCAAGCGGGTTCTATTTGATTGGCCGGGAATTAAAAAAGCGGTCCTGAACCTGGATGATGAATTCGGCCGTGACATTGCTGGCGATTTTGCAGCCATCGCCGGGCAGTCAGACAAGGTGGCCGGTTACTCGATTGATTTTGCAACTGGCAAGCCGTGCACTCCTGAGCTGTATGCGTCAGATGTTGTGGCCGATGTCCAGGGAATCGCCTTTACGCTGCACCACACCTCCGGTCAGTGGCGTATCCAGACAGCCCTTCTTGGTCAGTTTAACGTCAGCAATCTACTGGCAGCAACGTCTGCATTGATGGCCTTCGGAATCGAACTGCCGCGCATAGCGAAGGTGCTGGGCAAGCTCAAACCGGTTGCAGGTCGTATGGAGTGTTTCCATTCTGCAGGCAGCGCCACTGCGGTAGTTGACTACTCGCATACGCCTCAGTCTTTGCAACTCGCGCTGCAAACGGTCCGCCAGCATTGTAATGGTGCTTTGTGGGTAGTCTTCGGATGTGGAGGTGATCGCGATCGCGGTAAGCGTCCGCAAATGGGGCGACAGGCTGTTGAGTTGGCTGACCACGCCATTATCACGGACGACAATCCGCGTAGCGAGTCGTCCGCCGACATCATCGAGGAAATTCTCTCAGGGATCAAAGACGTTGAGCGCTGCAATGCAGCCACAGATTGCGATGTACAGGTGATTGCCGATCGGCGTGAAGCCATTGTGCATGCCATGAGCAAAGCGGCCCCCTCTGACTGGGTTCTGATTGCTGGCAAGGGGCATGAGGATTACCAGATCATCGGACACGATCGCTTTCATTTTAGTGATCGTGAGGTTGTCGCTGAGCTTCACGCTGCAGCAGCGTGTGGTGAATCTGGCCGGTCTCTTTCAGGTCGCAGCTCTGTGCAGGAGGCGAACTGATGATTTCGTTTGCTGAAATGGCTGCAAAATTATCTGAACGCATGACTGTACGGCTTGTGGGTGACCTTGAATTCGCGGCAAATCTGCAGCTGCAATCCTTCGGTACCGATACCCGCGCGTTGAATCCTGGAGACGTGTTTGTCGCCTTAAAGGGGCCTAATCATGATGCACATCAGCATCTGGATACAGCAGCTTCGATGGGGGCTGCAGCATTAGTCGTTGAACATGAATCGTCTGTTGAATTGCCACAGATTGTTGTCAGTGATACACGCTTTGCCTTGGGTGCTATGGCTGCTGTGTGGTGCCAGCTGCATCAGGCGCGGCGAATTGCGATCACAGGCAGCAATGGAAAAACCACAGTCAAGGAAATGGTTGCAGCGATTCTTAAGGCCGCATCCGGGAAACCGGTGGCGGATCAAACTGCAGGCGGTGAATCAACAACAGCATCAAACACTGAATCTGCCGTGCTGGCAACGCGTGGCAATCTGAATAATGATATTGGTTTGCCTCTAACCTGTTTGTCGATAAGAGATTCGCATCGCTATGCAGTCTTGGAAATGGGGGCAAACGCTGCCGGAGAAATTGCGTATCTGAGTAATATTGCCAAACCCGATGTTGCTTTGGTCAATAGTGTTGCCGAGGCTCACCTTGCCGGGTTTGGCAGTGTGGATATTGTGGCAAAAGAGAAAGCCAGCATTTTTTCCGGTTTGTCAGCGGATGGCTGTGCTGTGATGCCGGATGTGTTAGTTGCCAATCCACGCTTTGGTACCGTGTTGCAGGAGGCGTCAGCGCATTGTAGAACTCTGAGCTTCGGATTTTCCGACTCCGCTGACATCAAAGGCGAGCATTCCGGTGACAGTACCCGGGTCAGTGTTTCTGAAAAAGCGTCCAAAACTGCATCCAAAGACACAGGTGGCAACCTTGCCGGCAGTCAGTTTGATTTCACTCTGCAGTTGCCCGGGGCACATAACCATCTTAATGCGCTCGCGGCGATCGCCTTGTGCAGTAATTTTGATGTTACAGCTGACGATGTGGTTAACGGTCTGGCTGCCATGCAAGCGGTCGCCGGTCGTTTGCAGTTGCGTAGTGGCATCTCTGCGGCCCGGGTTATAGACGATACCTACAATGCTAACCCTGCATCAGTCAGAGTGGCGATAGATGTACTGGCAGCTTATGGCGGCAAGCGCGTTCTGGTGCTTGGTGATATGAAGGAGCTGGGTGAATCGGAAATGCTAATGCATGCCGAGGCTGGTCGTTATGCAAGAGAAAAAGGCATAGATACTCTGATCACTATCGGTACGCTGGCAGCTCATGCCGCTGGAGAGTTTGGTGAAAATGCAGCGAGCTTTACCGACAAGCGGGAAATAGCCTGGTTGTTGAAGGAGCAGCTGGGACCGGATCACACCGTACTGTTCAAAGGTTCGCGTGGTGCCCGGATGGAAGAGATAATTACGCTGTTGCAAGAGCTGCAGCAGCGCAAAAATCCTGAATCCAGTGGCGCTTCCGGCATCACTGCAGGCGGTATCGGTGGTGCGGCACAGTTACATTCGAATTTGCACGAAGAGCCACTAACCACTAGCGCTGAATTTCTCGTTAAACAGCGTCTGTCACGCCGGGTGGTGACGCTATGATGCTCTTGATAGCAGAGTGGTTGTCCTTTGTTGATGAGGGTTTTGGTGTACTTCGGTATATCACACTAAGAACTATCTTTGCGGCAATCACCGCATTGCTTGTTTGTCTTTTGTATGGGCCTTTGTTGATCGCCTGGTTGACTCGCGCCCGTATTGGTCAGTCGATCCGCGACGACGGGCCTCAAACTCATCTGGAAAAAGCCGGCACACCCACCATGGGTGGTGCCATGATTATCGTTGCCGTCACGTTAAGTACCCTGTTGTGGTCTGACCTGAGTGTGCGTCAGGTATGGATTGTACTGTTCGTGACCATCGGTTTTGGCGTGGTAGGTTGGGTTGATGACTATCGAAAGGTAATGAAAGGAAACTCTGTCGGTCTGACAGCGCGTGAAAAATTGTTCTGGCAGATTGCAGTAGCCGGCGTTGCAGTTGTGTTTATTTATATCACGCGAGTAGATGCCATCGAGACAACCCTGATCGTGCCATTTTTCAAGGATGTCGCATTCAACTTCGGTATCTTCTTTATTCCGTTTTCCCTGCTGGTGCTTATTGGCTGCAGCAATGCTGTCAATCTGACAGACGGTCTGGATGGTTTGGCCATATTGCCGTCGGTGTTGGTGGCTGCCGGTTTGGGTTTGATTGCCTATGTCTCCGGGCATGCGATATTTGCCGAGTACCTGCACATTCCCAATATCCGCGGAGCAGGTGAGTTAACCGTTTTTTGTAGCTCGCTTATGGGAGCCGGCCTGGGATTTCTGTGGTTTAACACTTACCCGGCACAAGTCTTTATGGGCGACGTTGGCGCTCTGTCGATCGGTGCTGCATTGGGAGTGGTGGCCGTACTGGTCCGTCAGGAGCTGGTTCTGTTGATTATGGGTGGCGTGTTTGTCATGGAAGCCGTGTCCGTTATTTTGCAAGTCGCCTCCTTCAAGCTGACTGGCAAACGAATCTTTCGTATGGCGCCGATTCATCATCACTTTGAACTCAAGGGTTGGCCGGAGCCGCGCATCATTGTGCGATTCTGGATTGCCACCGTGATCCTGGTGCTGATCGGTCTATCCACATTGAAGATTCGCTGATGGCTGGTTCTGACCAACAATTGCTTAAATCTGCCGAAGCGGTGCTGGCTCGCTGTGGCTTGCAAGGGCGGCGTGTGCTGGTTGTTGGTTTGGGGTTGACCGGCCTTTCGGTAGTCCGGTTTCTGGAATGGTTGAATGTTTCTTTCGAAATTGCTGATGACTACATTGATGACCAGCGATTGCAGGAAACACTGGGTAAACACCGCAATGTGGCAAACCGGAAACTGCACAGAGAATTCAGTGATGAGTTGTTCCGCCAATTTGATGTATTGATAGTCAGCCCGGGTGTGCCGCTGGCCAACCCTGCATTCCTGGCCGCTCGCGCGGCCGGTGTTGACGTGCTGGGGGATATTGCTTTGTTTGCGAGAATCTGTGATGCCAGTTTAATTGCTGTCACGGGTTCGAATGGTAAAAGCACAGTCGTTGCCTGGCTGGCTCATGTGCTTGCAGGCAGTGAATTGTCTGTTGAACTTGGCGGCAATATTGGCAAGCCCGTGCTTGATCTTGTTGTTGAAGGTAGTCTTGATTGCGATGTGGTCGTGTTGGAGTTATCGAGTTTTCAGCTGGAGTTAGCAGCAGAACTGCCAGTGCTTGGTGCTACCGTGCTTAATATCTCGGAAGATCATCTGGATCGTTACGAAAGCATTGAGGCGTATGCCGGCGTCAAGGCCGGTATTTACAACACCGCACAGTACTGTGTTCTTAACGCACAAGATTTATCGGCCTGGCCACAGCAGTTGCCGCCTGGCGCCAATTGCGCAGTATTTTCTTCGGCATCTGCTGAAAAACAGGATATTAGTCAGGAATTGCAGAAACGGCAGCAAGGGCCCGAACCTGTGGTGTTTACTTGCGTCAGTGTGCAGGCATTTGAAGGTGAAGACTGGTTGATGGTGAATGACGACGCGCTCTTGCCTGTTGCGAACATAGCGCTTGCCGGGCAGCACAATGTTGATAATGCCTTGGCTGTGATTGCGTTACTGCAACCCTTTGAATTGCCAGTCGCTGTTATCAGGCAGTACCTGCCATCATTTTCGGGTTTGCCTCATCGCATGCAGTTGGTTGCGGAAATCGAGGGCGTGCGTTGGTTTAATGATTCCAAGGGTACTAATGTTGACGCCTGTGTTAAGGCAATAACAGGTATAGGTGCCCCCGTTGTTCTTATCGCCGGTGGCCTGGGAAAGGGGGCTGACTTTACCGCACTTCGTGAGCCTGTTGCTGATTGTGTAAAAGCTGTCGTGTTGTTTGGTGCTGATGCTGATCAGCTGAAGCAGGCGCTGAGTGATCTTGTAGCGTGTCACGCTGCTTCTGATATGCAGGATGCAGTCAGGCAGGCAAGTCTTATTGCCGGCCCTGGAGATGTGGTCTTGCTTTCACCAGCTTGCGCAAGCTTTGATATGTTCCAGAGTTTTGAGCACCGCGGTGAGGTGTTTATGGACAAGGTCAGGAGCCTGGCAGCATGACATCCATTATCCCGGAGTATTTCAAGACTGGAACTGTAACGCCTGAAGCTGATGATGTTCAGTTGCAGGAGTTAGAGTCTGAAAACGTGTGGCAGTCAGTGCCTGCAACAATTGACTGGAAATTGTTGACAGCGATTATCGGCCTGGTGATGTTCGGGCTGGTGATGATTACGTCAGCATCGATGCCGTTTGCCGCCAAAAATTATGGTGACCCATTCTTTTTTACGGTCCGCCAGTGCATCTATACCGGTCTGGGTCTGCTAGTGGCATTGCTGGTGTTTAATGTTCCGACACGGCAGCTGGAACGATATGGACCGTTATTTCTGATGTTCTCCTTGGTGTTGCTGGCGCTGGTTTTTGTACCCGGGCTTGGCAAGACGGTAAATGGAAGCCGCCGCTGGCTAGAGCTTGGGCCGATAAATATTCAGGTGTCTGAGGCTGTAAAGCTGTTTGTCATTATTTACCTTGCCGGTTATCTGGTGCGACGTGTTGAAATGGTTCGCAGTTCTCTGAAAGGTTTCATGATGCCCATGCTGATTATTAGCATCGCTGATTTTCTGTTGTTGATGGAGCCGGATTTTGGTGCAGCTGTGATTATTACAGCGACAGCGATTGTCATGCTTTTCATCGCGGGTGTGAAATGGCGACAGTTTGCATTGTTACTGGGCTCGCTGCTTGTGGTGGGCATGTTGCTGATTCTCATCGAGCCCTACCGAGCGGAGCGCTTTTCGAGTTTTCTTGATCCCTTTGATGACCCTTTCGGGGCAGGTTTTCAGTTAACACAGTCATTAATTGCTATTGGTTCGGGTTCATGGTTCGGGGTTGGCCTGGGTAGCAGCGTGCAAAAACTGTTTTACCTGCCTGAAGCTCATACTGATTTTGTCTTTGCCATTCTTTCAGAAGAGCTGGGTTTGTTCGGTTCTCTGTGTGTGATTGCGACTTACGTATTTTTACTGTGGCGTGGCTATCTGGTTTCGCGTGCTGCACATGCCCTGGGTAATCATTTCTCGGCCTATGTGGCACTGGGTATCTCTACCTGGCTGGCTATGCAGGCGTTTGTCAATATAGGGGTTAACGTGGGTCTGTTGCCCACCAAAGGTATCACGCTTCCAATGCTCAGCTATGGTGGCAGCAGCGCACTGATCTTTTCCATGGCATTCGCGATACTGCTGCGTATTGATTACGAAAACCGTTTGCATTCACGTGAATCGCTGAAGCCGTCAAGGCGTGAGCAGGTAAGAAGGGCTGGACGTGTCTATGCATAACAACAGACCCGTACTGATAGCTGCCGGTGGTACCGGTGGTCATGTTTATCCGGCACTGGCTGTCGCAGAAGAGCTGCGTGAGCGTGGTGTTCCGGTGGTCTGGCTGGGAACCAGAAATGGTGTTGAGGCACGCGTGGTTGTTGCTGCGGGGTTTGATATCGAATGGGTCAATGTTGTCGGGCTGCGTGGCAAAACGCTATTGCAAACACTGTTGGCTCCCATTCGTTTGCTAGGGTCCTGTGCGCAGGCCTGGAGAATTTTCAGTCGTCGCAAACCCTTTGTTGTGCTGGGTATGGGCGGGTTTGTAACTGCACCCGGTGCATTGCTTGCCATTGTGCGGCGTCTTCCCCTGGTTCTGCATGAACAGAACTCGGTGGCAGGACTGACTAACCGAATATTCAGTCGCTTTGCCAAAACCGTTTTCACCGCCTTTCCAGAAGTGATGTCCGGCCTGAAACATCGACAGCATATTGGTAACCCGGTTAGACGTAGCATTGAAGAGGCCGGAGCAATGCCCGGCAGTAACAAGAGTGGTTTTAACTTGCTGGTTGTGGGCGGCAGTCTGGGTGCTCGCATCCTGAATGAGACTATGCCTGCGGTTTGTGCGCACATGAGTGCTGACTGCAATGTCTGGCATCAGTGTGGACGTAATGATCTGGAGTCAACACAACAGGCCTACGACAGTGCTAACTGCAGGGCACGGGTCGCGTCATTTATTGACGATATGGCAGAAGCCTATCAGTGGGCGGATCTTGTGATTTGTCGTGCCGGGGCGTTAACGGTTGCAGAACTCAGTGCGGCTGGTGTGGCGAGTGTTCTGGTGCCCTATCCGTATGCGGTTGATGATCACCAGACTGGTAATGCCCGCTGGCTGGTTGATGCCGGTGCTGCTGTATTGATGCCACAGAGTGAATTGCAGCCAGCACACCTGGCCAGTCTGATTGATGAATTTGTTGGGGCGGCTGAGCGGCTGGAGACTATGGGGCGTTCTGCACGCAAGCTGCATTTACAAGGCGCTGCTGAACGTGTTGCTGATGAATTGCTGGAGGTGGCTGCCTGATGGTTATAGAGATGTCTCCGGTTGTTAAAAGCCAGATGCGACGCATCGGCGTTATACATTTTGTCGGCATTGGTGGTGTCGGCATGGGTGGTATTGCCGAGGTGATGTTGAACCTCGGTTTCAAGGTCAGTGGGTCTGATCTTGGTGAAAACGCTCTGACCAAACGATTGTCAGAACTTGGCGCTACGGTTTACCGCGGCCATGCTCTGGAGCATGCGGATAAAGCGGATGTGCTGGTCGTGTCAACCGCCGTACCTGACGATAACCCGGAGTTGATCAGAGCGCGTGAAAGGCGCATCCCGATTGTTCCCAGAGCCGCCATGCTTGCCGAACTGATGCGTTTCCAGCAAGGCATTGCAGTGGCCGGTACGCATGGCAAAACCACCACGACCAGTCTGGTTGCAAGTATCTTGACGCAAGGTGGTCTGGACCCGACGTATGTTATCGGTGGTCGTCTGAACAGTTCGTCAACCAATTCCTATCTGGGTACTTCGGATTGGTTGGTAGCAGAAGCAGATGAAAGTGATGCATCGTTTCTGTTTCTGCAACCGGTAATGGCAATTGTGACCAATATCGATGCTGATCATCTGTCAACTTACGATGGTGATTTTGAAAAACTCAAAACCACCTTTGTAGAATTTCTGCAGCACTTGCCATTCTATGGCCTTGCGGTTGTTTGTATTGATGATGAGAACGTGCGAGATGTGCTGCCACGAATCAGTCGTCCGGTATTAACTTATGGCGTTAGTGAAGACGCCGATTTCAGGATTTCCGGTGTTTCGCAGAACGGATTGCAAACGGTTTTTAATTTACACACGGCCAATGGCCGTAAGCTTGACGGTATTACATTGAATTTACCGGGGCATCACAATGTCCTTAACGCGGCGGCAGCGATTGCTCTGGCTCTGGAGCTTGACGTTGAAGAGCAGGCTATCCGACAGGCACTGGAGCGCTTTGAAGGTATCGGGCGCCGTGTGCAGTATCACGGCAACTTGCAAATTGATTCTGGCACTGCCGAACTCTATGACGATTACGGCCATCACCCGACAGAAGTGAATGCCACCCTTAGCGCGATTCGAGGTGGCTGGCCTGATAAACGATTGGTAGTGGTGTTCCAGCCACATCGCTATTCCCGGACGCGTGATCTGTTTGAAGATTTTACTGAAGCCTTATCGCAGCCGGATGTACTGGTTTTGACTGAGGTCTATAGCGCGGGTGAAGAAAAAATCACCGGTGCTGATGGCCGTTCGCTGGCGCGTGCCATCCGCAATCGTGGTCAGGTTGATCCTATTTTTGTGGAAGATATTAATGATGTTCCGCAGCAGCTTGAAAACGTTCTGCAGGATGGTGACCTGTTGCTGACTCTCGGGGCCGGCAGTGTTGGTGGACTTGCCAATGCCATACCGTTGCATTTCAACCGTGGATTAAGGAGCGCCGGGGGCTGATATGTCACACGATGCAACGAAATTTGGCAAGGTAGCCGTAGTTATGGGTGGCTGGTCAGCTGAGCGTGAAATCTCTTTGCGCAGTGGTGCAGAAGTTTTGAAAGCACTGCTTGCCATGGGAGTTGATGCGCATGCGATTGATGCTACTCCGGCCGTTGCGTCAACACTGGTTAATGGCGGCTTTGACAGAGCCTTTCTGATTTTGCACGGCCGTGGTGGTGAAGACGGTCTGGTGCAGGGTGCACTGGAACTCACCGGCATACCCTATACCGGTTCGAATGTGCTGGGTTCGGCTCTGGCCATGGATAAGGTTCGCAGTAAGCAGATTTGTCGGGCAAATGGTATTCGCACAGCAGACTGGTTTGAAGTCAGTTCGATTGACCAGGCGAAGGCTGCAGCTGTGGAGTTGGGTTACCCGGTAATTATCAAACCGGTTGCGGAAGGTTCAAGCATCGGTGTCAGCAAAGCAATGCAGAACGAAGTGTCGGATGCTTTTGAACTTGCTCAACAGTACGGTGCAGTGATGATGGAGCGTTTCATCAATGGTACAGAAGTAACTTCAGCGATTGTCGGTGGTCAGGCTTTGCCGCTGGTCAGCATGAAAACACCCAACCTGTTTTACGACTACGACGCTAAATATTTCTCTGATCATACCGAATATCAATGCCCCATCGATATGCCGCAAGCACGCCAGCAGCAAATTCGGGAAACCGCATTGAAGGTGTTTCACGCCATAGGAGCGCGTGATTGGGGGCGTGTGGATTTCATTCTCGACAGTGACGGAAATGAGTATCTGATGGAGCTTAATACAGCCCCCGGTATGACAGATCACAGTCTAGTGCCGATGGCGGCACGTGCCGTAGGTATTTCCTTTGAACAGTTGTGCTTCAGTATTCTCGAATTGACCCTGACACGAGGTTCGGGTGCCGGGCAGGGTGCGGCCAGCCGCGAGCTGGAGGAGCAGGTATGCTGAAATCAATACTGCAGCTAATCTGCTTCATCAACGCAACCTTTGTGGTTGCATCGCCCGTGCAGTTACGTGCGTCACGCTCCTCGTCTTCTGCTGATAACAGTGTGCCATCTGATGTTGCGCTTGCGGATGCCGAGCGCATCACGGTTCGCAGTACCGGTGTGTCAGTGTTATCACCCGCCAGATTTTCACCCGTCGTCGGTTTTGCGATTGGTATGGTGGGGCTGGCGGTTGTTGTTGCTGTCTTGCTGTTTGCCGGTAAACGCACGGCAGACCCTCGTACCTTTCCGGTCAATGAAGTAGAAGTTTCAGGCACGCTGGATTACACCGATCGTGACAGTTTGCGTGAACGTGTGATTGCCCACTCGAATGTCGGTTTTTATTCACTTGATCTTGATGCGATCCGCTCGGATATCAAACGTATGCCCTGGATTGCCGAGGCTCACATCAGGCGTATTTCACCTGACAGGCTGAGCATTGAGGCCTCGGAGCATGAGCCAGCTGCTCGCTGGAACAACGATGGATTAATCAGCAAGCGTTTTGAGCTGTTCATGCCACCGCAGCTAGCCAGCGACAATGTGCAGAGAGCGGAATGGTCGATGTATTTTTCACAGTTTCCACAACTACGTGGTGCTGCTGGTCGGCATGAGACCGTGCTGGCAGCTTTTCGGCGCTACCAGAATGTGCTCGATAACATGGGCCATCAGGTCCATATTGCGGGCTTGCTTGAAGACGATCGCCATTCGCAGACAGTGGTGCTGGAGAACGAGGTTTCCGTACGCCTGGGTACAACTGATCAGGATATTCGCATGAGCCGTTTTGCCGAGATTTATCAATTGTTGGTGCCGGATTTTAAAGGGCAGGCTGTAAAGTTTGATATGCGCTACCGAAACGGCTTTGCGGTGACGCAACCTGGCAGTCCGCGTGCGATCAGCAATATCGAAGCAGCTGCCCAGTCAACCCGGGCAACGGGTGCAGGGCAACAACAAGACGCTGCGTCAGCCGAAACAACGAATACGCAAGCTCAACCGTTTTCAACTCAACAGTAGCCTGTTTCAGGGTGAATTGAACAATTTGAATTTTGTGACACGTAAACACTGATGACCGCACAAACCGACAAGCAAATGATTGTGGCGCTGGATATCGGCACTTCAAAGATTGTTGCCATCGTGGCTGAGCTCGATGGTATGGGTGCGATCGACATCCTTGGTGTTGGCTTGCACCCCTCAACGGGTTTGAAGAAAGGTGTGGTCATCAACATAGACACCACCGTTGCATCTATCAAGCAGGCTGTTGAACAGGCCGAGCACATGGCTGGTGTCAAGGTGAAAAGTGTTTTCGCCGGCATTGCGGGCAGTCATGTTCGTAGTCTGAATTCTCATGGCATTGTTGCCATCAAGGATGGTGAGGTAGTCAAGGGGGATGTGGAGCGGGTAATGGATGCAGCAAGAGCTATCGCGATTCCGGCGGATCAGCACATCCTGCATGTATTGCCGCAGGAATATATTATCGATCAGCAGGAAGGGATCAAACAACCTGTCGGGATGTCCGGTGTTCGGCTGGAAGCCAAGGTACATCTGGTTACAGCATCTAATAGTGCTGCTCAGAATATCACCAAGTGTATTCACCAGTGCGGTCTTGAAGTTGAAGATATTGTGCTTGAGCAGGTTGCATCAAGTTATTCGGTGCTAACCGAAGATGAAAAAGATCTTGGTGTTTGTCTGGTAGATATTGGTGGTGGAACCACGGATATTGCTGTGTTCAATGATAGTTCTATTCGTCATACCGCCGTTATCCCGGTTGCTGGAGATCAGGTGACAAACGATATTGCAGTTGCGTTCCGCACGCCCACGCAATACGCGGAAGATATCAAGGTTCGTTATGCTTGCGCATTACGGCAGCTTGCCAATCCCGGTGAGCGAATTGAAGTACCAGGTGTCGGAGATCGTTCCGCACGCCAGCTTGAACGGCAAACGCTTGCTGAAGTCGTCGAGCCCAGGTACGAAGAACTTCTTAATCTGGTGCAACAGGAATTGCGTCGTAGTGGTTTTGAAGAAGAATGTGCAGCCGGTATTGTTCTGACCGGCGGCAGTTCGAAAATGGAAGGAGTGGTAGAACTGGCTGAAGAAATATTCCACATGCCGGTTCGTTTAGGAGTACCACAACATGTTTCAGGTCATGGTGAGTTAATGAGGAATCCCATACATGCAACCGGTGTCGGTTTGCTGATTTACGGGTTGCAAGCGAGGCTCAAGCCACAGGTCGAAACTATTGAACGACAGTCCGAAACGGGAATGTTCAGGAAAATAGCGGATTGGATTCGCAACACGTTTTAATTTTATTTTGGGGGTTCAGCGAATTTACGCTGGCCAAAGAAAACTCTGTTCAGTGACGAGGAAGCAAGAATGTTTGAATTGGTAGAGACAGTAAATGATTCGCCGGTTATTAAGTTGATCGGTGTGGGTGGTGGCGGTAGCAATGCCGTGGAACATATGGTGAATTCAGGCATTGAAGGTGTCGAATTCATTTGTGCGAACACCGATTCGCAGGCTTTGTCTGGAATGCAATCCAAGACCATCCTGCACATTGGCCAAAGCATCACCAAGGGACTGGGAGCTGGTGCAAATCCGGAAATCGGCCGTCAGGCTGCAATGGAAGATCGTGACCGTATTCAAGACCTCATAGAAGGTACGGATATGCTGTTCGTCACGGCTGGCATGGGTGGCGGTACTGGTACTGGTGCTATTCCGGTTGTGGCACAAATTGCCCGTGAGCTGGGTGTGCTGACAGTTGCTGTGGTTACCAAGCCGTTTCCGTTTGAAGGCACCAAGCGTATGCAGGTGGCAAACCAGGGCATTGAAGAACTGCGTACCCATGTGGATTCGCTAATCACCATTCCTAACGAAAAATTACTCTCTGTACTGGGTAAGAACATCAGTCTGCTGGATGCATTCCGGGCGGCAAATGATGTATTGCGTGGTGCTGTGCAAGGTATCTCTGAGCTGATTACCAGCCCTGGCCTGATCAACGTCGATTTTGCTGATGTCAGAACCGTGATGTCGGAAATGGGTCTGGCGATGATGGGTTCAGGTATCGGTCGAGGCGATCAGCGTGCACTTGAAGCTGCAGAAATGGCTATCTCCAGCCCGCTGCTGGAGGATATTGATCTCGCTGGCGCTCGTGGCATTCTGGTTAACATCACCGCGGGTACTGATATGGCTATCGGTGAATTCGAAGAAGTGGGTACGGTGGTTAAACAGTTCGCCGCTGATGATGCGACTGTGGTTGTTGGTACCGCCATCAATGAAGAGCTTGACGGTGAGCTACGCGTGACAGTGGTGGCGACAGGGCTTGCCATGCCACAACAGGCTCGCGGCAATGTTCATCGTATGAACAGTAACGCCGGTTACCAGCAGCAAGCCCCGCGGCGCGTTGCAAACGGTGGGCAGGCGCCGGTCTATGGCCAGGGTGGTCAGCAATCCGGTTCCAATCCTTCGCCGTATGCACAGCAGCAGGGCACTAGCCCCTCTGGCTATAGTCAGGGTGGTTATGCACCGCAGAGCGCGCCCGCACCTGCGCCGCGATATACACAGCCCAATACTCAGGCACCTGCTGGTGGCGGCAATGTTCAGCAGCAGCAATATGACAATGCCGGAGCAGGGAATGTGACTCGCAAAACAGTTCAGGGAAATTCTGCCGGAGGTGTTCCTAGTGGCAACGGTAGCAATGATCTGGAATACCTTGATATTCCAGCGTTTTTGCGGCGCCAAGCTGACTAATCTCTCAGTTTCCCGAAAATTACCAATAATTAAGGATCATGGAGGGCATCACCACGATGCATTAGACTTCACTCCGTCAAAGCGCTGCCTTCATTGAGGCAGCGCCGACGAGCAGCTGCTCGTATTTGCTCTGTCTGTTTCTCAGGCCGGGCATTTCGTTTGATCGCTCTTAATGTTTGATCGCTCTTAATTGATCAGCCAGGCAGGTCAATACCAACCAGACGGGAGATTCTGGACGCCGACTGCATTCTGGCCAAGATACTTTCAACTGTATGGTCCGACCTGTTCAGCCCCGGCATTTTGCGCGGCTTTTTGCGTGTGTAGGTGGCCGACTTATCTGGAGCAGGATTAGAGCAGGAAAACTGGCAGATAGCTGCTATATATTATTCACCGCTTACAAATTTGTCAGGTAAGGCTATTTAAAAGGCGGTACAACAACGTGCCCTGATTTGGTGTCAGGCCCAGTAAGCCAGCGTTCAGTTTCAGCTGGTTATAACAGACGCTCTTATAGTGAAAGGGCTCTGTTAGCACGTAGAAATAAGCAGATACTTAGAAGATCTGTGATACCAAGTTTTTACTGGAGCAGTGGTCCTTTTGCTTGGCAAACCGGGATATAACAGGTGATACGACAAAGAACATTAAAAAATTCTATTCGGGCGACAGGCATAGGCCTTCACACCGGAAAAAAAGTTTACCTCACCCTGAATCCTGCGCCAGTTAATAGCGGAATAGTATTCAGACGGGTTGACTGCACGCCAAGCGTCGTTATTCCCGGCAATGCCTTGAATGTTCAGGACACGGTTCTGGCAACCACCATCGGTCATGGTGAGGTCAAGGTCTCAACAGTAGAACATCTGATGGCAGCCTTTGCCGGTCTCGGCATCGATAACTGCTATGTCGACCTTAGCGCTTCAGAAGTCCCGATCATGGACGGCAGTGCGGCGCCTTTTGTTTTTCTCATCCAGTCTGCCGGCATCCTCGAGCAGGGCGCGGCACGCCGCTTTATAAAGATAAAGAAAGCCATAACAGTTCAGGAAGACGACAAAATTGCACGGTTTGAGCCTTATGAAGGTTTCAAGTGCAAGTTCACCATCGACTTCGATCACCCCTTGTTCAAGGATGATGTAACAACCACTGAAATCGACTTCGCGCACACATCTTTTGTACGTGAGATCAGCCGTGCCCGCACCTTTGGATTCGTGCGTGACATTGAAGCATTGAGAGAGCGCAACCTGGCACTGGGTGGCAGCCTGGATAATGCGATCGTTGTGGATGAATACCGCGTGCTCAATGAAGACGGCCTGCGTTATACCAACGAATTCGTAAAACACAAGATTCTCGATGCTATCGGCGACCTGTACCTGCTGGGGCACAGCCTCATCGGTTCATATACCGGTGTCAAGTCCGGCCATGCTCTGAACAACAGGCTGGTTCGTCAGCTGCTCTCACAAGCAGATGCCTGGGAAGAGGTTACTTTCGAGGACGTCGCTGAGGATGTTGAAAGTTCGGTACCGGTGGCCGACATACTGGGCAAATCACTGACCAGCCGTCCCAGTCCCGTTGTGTCTCTTGCCCGCCAGAGAGACCCGTCTCCAGCGCTTGTGGTTGGCAACGAAGTCGCCGCCAGTGTTGCTGCGATGGAGGCACATGGCCAGGTCCGTGTTCAGGCCTGAACATCTAGATACCAAAAGCGACGCCAAAACCGGTTGTAAAAAAAGCCTGGCACTTTCGGGTTGGCACTTTCGGGTCGGCACTTTCGGGTGACACTGTCAGGCTTTTTTGTACGCGATAATTCTTCTCAGCTGCCCATCAGCTGCACTCTACGGGCCTTCATGGCTATTGTCTGTTGGCCAATGCTGCTGCCAGCCGCTTCAGTGCAGTAGCTAACGGATCTTTTTCAACCTGATCTTCAGCCGAGCCTGAGGTGGCGGTTGGAAATTCGCCATCTGCGTTATTGTTCCTGTCTCGCTGTGCGTTTTTCTCAACGCTGTTTGCAGCACTTTCGATAAGTCTTATGGTGCTTTCGGATACAGGCTCCGATCTGACAGCGGGACGCTGTGGTTTGAATATAACGCCTTCCTGCGGCTTCACATGGACCGAAACCCGATCTACTGCCAGTCCCAGCGTCCGGGTCAGTCCCTGTCTGATCTGTTGGCCTGCAAAGCGGAGTCTGGTTGCCGCAGCCGCGTTGCTGACCGTGAGTCGCAATTGCCGGTCCTCCAACCTGACAAAACACAGCTGGGTTTGAACTTCGTTTGGCACATATTGTGAAACTACCTGCAATAAACGTGAACTGGTCGTTGCGCTCGAGCCTACCGTCTGTGTTGTCTTGACCGCCACTGTCGCTGTGGGCGGGGCCAGCGTGCGCGATGATTTGTTCTGCTGGGTGAGCTGTGTTTGCCTGGAGTCTTTCAAGCCAATCAAGTCAGCTATGTTCCTGAGTGCCACTATAAAAATCCTGTGCCTGCCGTTTCGCAAGTTACGCTACCATGTGCGAACTCACAGCAGCAATATTATTGTCCGAAAAGATCATTTTACTGCACTGATCATACTGGCTGCCGTGATTGCCCTGTTTTCAGGTATGTTGTTGCCACAGAAGCGTACAACAGCAGAATTTCAAGCCTGGATGGCTGCCAGCTACCACCGCAGCGCTGATGCGGATATGGTGCTGCCAATCCCGCAAAGCAGGGACACTGAGAGTGTGCTGTCGCAACGCCTGGGAATTCTTTGCGCGCGTGTTGCGCGTCTGGAAGCGCTGGGTAGCGAAATCAGCAGCATTGCCGGCCTGGATGATGCCGAATTCGATTTTGTTGCGCGCGATTGCCAACAAGGTGGCATTCAACCATCGCTGCCTCTTTTGAAATCTGCAATTGACCATATTGATACACAGATGGGTGCAATGCTGACCATCGTTGCGGACAGACGCCACGCCCGCCGCAGTTGGCCGTCCGGGAATCCCCTGTATGGTGCTAGCACAGCGAATATAACCTCGCGTTACGGCTATAGAAAATCGATTGGCGCGAGCAATACGGGTGGACGTGAAAAAAGCTTCCATCGTGGCCTTGATCTCGCAGCAGCCTACGGTAGTGCCGTGCTGGCGATGGCGTCTGGTGTCGTGACCTATTCAGGCAAGAACGGTAGATACGGTAATCTGGTCGAAATCGACCACGGCAATGGTTTTGTCACCCGCTATGGGCATAATAGCGAGAATATGGTGGCTGAAGGCGTGATGGTGAAGCGTGGAGAAATGATTGCCCGGGTAGGATCAACAGGACGCTCAACGGGCCCGCATGTTCATATCGAGTTGTTGAGCCACGGCAAGCAAATCGACCCCGAGTTGTTGTTGAATCTGCCGAGCCCGGCATCCAGCAACCAGCAAGCCGGTTAAGCATCGGGATGCCGGACCACGGAGTACCGGACCATGGTATGCCGGACCACAGTTTGCCGGTCCATTGACTGCTGTAACGTTGTAAACTCAACAAGTGGCGGTGCGTTTTGAACCTCTTGGGTAAAAGCGCTTCTTAAACTCTTTATTAGTCGAAGCCTGGCGCTACTGCGGCTACACTAGACTATTCGGTAAATCGCGAATTTAATGCGGATTGGATAATGATTGGAAACCTGGTCAAGAAAATTGTCGGTAGTCGTAATGACCGTACGGTGAAGCAACTGACACGCGAGGTTGCAGCGATCAATGCGCTTGAAGCCGACATGGAGGCTTTGTCTGATGAGCAACTGGTTGCCAAAACCGAGGAATTCCGACAGCGCCTGCAGGAAGACGGTGTAACGGTTGAAGACCTGCTGCCGGAGGCCTTTGCGACGGTTCGGGAGGCTGGCCGGCGTGTTTTGAATATGCGCCACTTTGATGTGCAGCTGATCGGCGGCATGGTGCTCAATAGCGGCCGCATTGCGGAAATGCGCACCGGCGAAGGCAAGACGCTGGTTGCGACGACATCCGTCTACCTGAATGCACTCACGGGTCGTGGTGTACATGTCATTACCGTGAATGATTACCTTGCGCAACGCGATGCTGACTGGATGGGTAATATCTACCGCTTCCTCGGTCTGACCGTGGGCGTTATTGTCAGCAATCTGCCAAATGAGGAACGACGTGCCGCTTATGCCGCGGATGTTACCTACGGCACGAATAACGAATTCGGCTTCGATTACCTGCGCGACAACATGGCGCACTCCCCGGAGTTCAAAGTGCAGCGCGGTTTGCACTACGCCATTGTCGATGAAGTTGATTCCATCCTGATTGATGAAGCCCGTACACCACTGATAATTTCCGGCCCGGCCGATAGTGATTCCGGCTTGTACGCCAGCATTAATGATCTGGTGCCAAATCTGGTCCGTCAGGAGGAAGAAGAAGGTGAGGGCGACTTCAGCGTTGATGAGAAAGGCAAGCAGGTACACCTGACTGAAACCGGGCACGACCGGGTCGAGGAATTACTCACAGAGGCCGGGCTGCTTGAAGAAGGCGAGAGTCTTTACGACCCGTCGAAAATCATGCTGCTGCATCATCTGAACGCCGCTATGCGAGCGCACTCGCTGTTTCAGCGTAATGTGGACTACATCGTCAAAGACGGCCAGATCGTCATTGTGGATGAGTTTACCGGTCGAACCATGGCAGGTCGGCGCTGGTCGGACGGTTTGCACCAGGCCATTGAGGCCAAAGAAAAAGTTGAAATTCAGCGTGAAAACCAGACCCTGGCATCAATCACCTTCCAGAATTACTTCCGCCTGTATGAAAAGCTTTCGGGCATGACTGGTACGGCCGATACCGAAGCCTTTGAATTCCAGCAGATCTACGGTCTTGAGGTTGTGGTGATCCCGACCCATCAGGACATGGTTCGTGATGACAGGCCGGATCTTGTATTTCTCACCCCTGATGAAAAATATGTAGCGATTATTGAAGACATCGAGGAATGTGCCGTCCGTAAGCAACCTGTGCTGGTAGGTACAACATCTATCGAGACGTCGGAATACCTGGCCAGTCTGTTGACTGAAAAAGGTATTGCGCACGAAGTCCTGAATGCCAAGCAACACGAACGCGAGGCGCAAATAATTGCCAACGCCGGTTTGCCCGGTGCAGTTACCATCGCCACCAACATGGCCGGGCGTGGAACGGACATAGTTCTGGGTGGCAACCTGGAAATGGAGCTTGCGCAAATGGCTGAGTCGGGGGAGCTAACTGATGCCGAGAAGCAAGCTGTCACGGCTGCCTGGCAGGAGCGCCACGACCAGGTGCTTAATTCCGGCGGCTTGCACATTATCGGCACCGAACGGCACGAATCCCGCCGCATAGATAATCAGCTGCGTGGCCGTTCCGGGCGCCAGGGTGACTCCGGTTCCAGCCGTTTTTACCTGTCATTGCAGGATAACCTGATGCGTATCTTTGCGTCAGACCGCATGGGTACCCTGATGCAGAAACTCGGCATGGAAGAGGGTGAAGCTATTGAACACCCCTGGGTAACCAAGGCCATAGAAAATGCCCAGCGTAAAGTTGAGGGCCACAATTTTGATATCCGTAAACACCTGCTGGAATATGACGACGTTGCCAACGAACAACGCAAGGCCATTTACCAGGAGCGTGATGAGTACATGCAGGAAGAAGATGTACTCGAAACCATCGCGGATATGCGTGACGATGTCATCAGCGGTGTTGTTGATGCGCACATACCACCGGAATCCATCGAAGAAATGTGGGATCTGCCAGGGCTGACCAGCCAGCTGGAGTTGATGACCGGTGAGAATTTCGATGTCGCACAGTGGTTGGAAGAAGATCCGGAGATCGAAATAGACGCCATCAAGCAACGCATTATAGAAAGCCTTGAAACGATCTATGACGACAAGGCGGAAACCGCCGGTGCGGAAAACCTGCGTGAGTTTGAGAAGGCCATAGTGCTGCAAAAACTTGATGAGCACTGGAAAGAACATCTGGCCGGAATGGACTACCTGCGCCAAAGCGTCGGTCTTCGTGGTTATGCACAAAAAAACCCCAAGCAGGAATACAAGCGTGAGGCCTATGAGCTTTTCATGCGTATGCTGGATGAATACAAAACCGATGTTGTCACGCTGCTGAGCCGGGTCAGGGTTCAGGACCAGGCCGAAGTCGAAGCGGCACGCCTGGCACAGGAACGACAACAGGCGCAGGCTGCAGCGTTTGAATATCAGCATGCGAATGCCGGAAGTGCCTACGATCAGGCTGACGAGCAGGCGCAGGCTGCTGCAGGCGCGGCTGGTGGAACTGCAGGTGGAGAAGCGCCGGCTAGCGCCGAGCCGGAACAGCCTTTCGTGCGTGATGGTCGCAAGGTAGGGCGTAATGAGCCTTGCCCATGCGGTTCCGGTAAAAAATTCAAGCAGTGCCACGGCAAACTCTGATTCTGCTGCCATGCCTGTCAATCTGGACGTACCGGACACTGTCTCGCCGGTTGGCGGAGTTTCACTAGCGGGTGTTTCGGCAGGGCTGAAACGCGATGGTGCGAAAGATCTGGTATTGGTATCACTGCCGCCTGAATCCAGTGTGGCAGCTGTATTCACCCGAAATGCTTACTGTGCAGCACCCGTTACGGTCGCGCGTGAACACCTTGGCCTGGCCAACGGTGGCATTCGTGCACTGTTGATTAACTCGGGTGGTGCCAATGCAGCAACCGGCTCCGAAGGTGTTGCCAATGCGCGGGAACATTGCGATGAAGTCGCCTCGGTGCTGGGCATTAGCCCGCAGCAAGTTCTGCCGTTTTCAACCGGTGTCATTGGTGAGCAATTGCCCGCTAAAAAAATGCTGCAAGGCATTGCTGCCGCATCACAGGCCATGGGCGATTCCGCGCAGCATTGGCTGGATGCCGCTCGCGGTATCATGACGACCGATACGCTGCCGAAACAGTTCAGCGTTGTTGTTCAGATCGATGGCCGCCCGATAACACTCAGTGGTTTTGCCAAAGGCTCTGGCATGATCCAGCCCAACATGGCAACCATGCTGGCCTATGTATTTACCGATGCCGCTGTTGATCAAACGCTGCTGCGGGAATGCCTTGCTGCGGTGACGGATCGTTCCTTTAATTCAATCACCGTCGACGGTGATACATCCACCAACGATTCCTGCGTTTTGGCAGCCACTGGAACATCCGGTGTCGTGCTGGATCGTAATCACAAGCAGTGGCGTGATTTTCAGAAAGCACTGGATGATATTTTTATCTGGCTTGCTCAATCACTGGTGCGTGATGGAGAAGGTGCCAGTAAATTTATAACGATTGATGTAAAGGGTGGGCGTAGTACGGCGGATTGCAGGCAAGTGGGTTTAACGGTAGGCAATTCACCTTTAGTCAAAACGGCATTCTTCGCGTCAGATGCGAATCTGGGGCGTATCATTATGGCGATCGGGCGCTCTGGAATCGACTATCTGGACATTGAAGAATTATCGTTGCGGCTGGGCTCTGGCAACAGCACGGATGGTGAACTTGTCGACGTGCTTGTTAAAGGCCAGCCTGCCACGAATTACAGCGATGAGATTGGCCAGGCGATTATGCAGTCGAGCGAAATTGTTGTGTCGATTGATCTTGGTATGGGCAGCTCGCAGTGGACTTGTTGGGCCTGTGATCTCTCCCATGACTATGTCAGTATCAATGCTGATTACCGCAGTTGACCTGTAGACCCGTTGAAACCCGCTGATTCTTCATCTGAACCTGATGCAATTCGTCATGCGATCAAGGTGGTCGCAGGCGTCATTTGGCACCCGGCGAACCAGAGTAATATCACACACGATGCCAGTGCCTTTTTAGCAGCACGCAACAAAACCGATCGCATATTGCTTGCACTTCGTCAGCAGCACCAGCATCAGGGTGGTTTGTGGGAATTCCCCGGTGGCAAAGTGGATGCCGGTGAATCAGGGTTTGAAGCATTGAAACGCGAACTGATTGAAGAAATCGCGATTGATGTGGTACAGGCAAATCCCTGGTTTCAAGTGTCACACGATTATCCGGACAAGTCGGTAGATCTTGAGTTCTGGCATGTCACACAATTTAAGGGTGAGCCATCAGGTTGCGAACAGCAGCAATTGCGATGGGTCGAGTTGGCGGAAATCGGTAGCTACCAGTTTCCCAAGGCGAACCAATCCGCTGTTGATGCTTTGGTTTGTTGATGCGTTAGTTTGTTGATGCCGGGGTTATAGGCGTGATCTGAGTTTTACAGGTTTAGCGAGTGGCCATCTTGGTAAATTTCTGATGTAGCCAATGCACCTCTTCAGCCAGTGCGTCGAGCATCATATTATTAAAGATCATATCGGTAGCAGCATCCAGCCGTTCAATTCTTGAGGCCTGTGACTGCACTATTTTCATAGCCTGCTCTTCACTGATATTGTCACGTGCAACCACGCGAGTAACCTGGATTTTTTCGCTTACATCAACAACCAGTACGCGTTCAAAGCGATGCTGTTGGCCCGTTTCAACCAGTAAGGGAATATCAAAGAGACAATAAGCATGGCCTGCATCTGCGTATTGTTGGCCAAGTTCGTCCGAGAGTTTGCGGATTTGCGGGTGCAGTGTCTGTTCAACGAATTGCCGTTCGTCATCGTTGTTGAAGACAATCTCACGCAGGCTGCTGCGATTCAGTGAGCCATCCTCGGCAATTATGCTGTCACCGAAATGTTGCTGCAGAGCTTGCAAACCGGGCGTACCCGGTTCAACCACCTTGCGCGCCAGCTCATCCGAGTCGACAACAGGTACTTTCAATTCAGCAAATAGTTCAGCAACGGTACTCTTGCCGCTAGCGATGCCGCCAGTCAATCCGATGTTCAGCATATTTTCTGCTCTTGAGGAGACTGACTCGACGGTAGCAGAAACCCAATTGAACCGAAAGTAGACTAGTGCAAATAGAGTGAAGAAAAAGCGGGCTTGCCGGTACGCGCGTGGCTATGTGTTTGCCTGCTATGTGTTTGTCTAATAGTACAAACCGTTATACCAGGAGCTCAGCTGCTCACCATACACCATGGCAAGCCAACCGGCGGCGGCAAGGTAGGGGCCGAAAGGAATGGGTACCTGTTTGTCACGCCCCTTAACAACAATCAGCGTGATACCGACAACAGCGCCTACTAAGGATGACAGCAATATGATCATCGGTAGTGCCTGCCAGCCAAACCAGGCTCCGAGGGCTGCAAGCAATTTGAAGTCACCGTAACCCATGCCTTCTTTGCCCGTCACTATTTTGAAGGTCCAGTACACACACCATAGCGTGAGGTAACCAGCAGCGGCACCGACGATGGCTTCTGTCGGGCCAACGAAAACCGGAAACAGGCTGGCGATGAGGCCAAGCCACATCAATGGCAGAGTGATGGAATCAGGCAATAGCTGAGTATCAAAATCAATACCTGATAACGCAATCAAGCTCCAGGTAATCACCAGTGCGGCAAGAGCTTGGGCGGTGACACCAAAGTGCCAGGCACAGAGCACTGATAGCAAGGCGGTGACAAGTTCT
>CALLOA010000120.1 GCA_938005265.1 uncultured Granulosicoccaceae bacterium | reverse complement strand
GGAAATTTACTGCGTGCTTTGCCGATAGAGCCTCCAGAAGCAGGTAGCGGTTGATTCCTGTTCATGCGCCCGATGCCTTCTGATTTGCAGGCTCGGTTAAAACAACAAAAAGGCAACAAAGCATGAGCCCGTTAAACAAATCGAGACTAAGATTTTCTTTGTCCTCCACGATGTTGATGATATGTGCTCTGTCACCAGGAGCTGGTGTTCATGCGCAGAACGCGGATCCGGATGCAGTGTTTCAGCTTCGCAATACATCCGATGGCAGCACTATTACTCCCCGGCACGAAAGCGGTGCTATTGTAATAAACAACAAGCTCTACGCCTTTGGTGGCAGGCAAAACCGGCCAGTCGAGAGCTACGACCCGGTAACTAATCGGTGGACTTTGCTGGGCACACCACCCTATGAGATCAATCACTTCCAGCCGGTGTACCACAATGGCAAGGTGTACGCGATTGGTGCTTTCGAGTGTTGTTATCCTGAAGAGGACATACACCCTAACATTCGGCTCTATGACGTCGCCACTGACAGTTGGAGTGATGGCCCGGCTATTCCGGCTAATCGCTTGCGCGGTTCAGCGGGGGCGGTGAAATACAACAACAGGATTTATATCGTTGGTGGTAATACGCTGGGTCACAATGGTGGTGCGGTTAGCTGGTTTGATGTTTTCGACCCTGCCAATAACTCTTGGCAGGCTTTGCCGGATGCACCCACCGCGCGGGACCATTTTTTTGCAACCGTTGTCGGTGACAAACTGATCGCGGCCAGTGGGCGGCAGTCGGATTTGCCCAACCCGTTTGACGGTACCATCAGTATTGTCGATATCTATGATTTTACAACCGGGCAGTGGAGCACCGAAACGGCTATCCCCACGGCCAGGGCCGGGGCTATGGCCGTGACCTTTGGTGAAGAGGCAATCTACATCGGGGGCGAGGTTGCCACCATGACATCGGCGAACACCGAAGTGGAAGCGTTTAATCCGATGACCGGTGTATGGCGTTCCCTGCAACCACTGATGCTGCCGGTGCATACGGGTGTGGCCGGCATATTAGGTGATGAGCTGCATGTAGTCAGTGGTAGCGATATCGCTGGCGGCGGCGGTGAAAACGCCAGTCATCAGGTGGCTGATCTGGATGATGGTATTCCTAATCTGATCGATTCTGATGCTGATGGCCTGACCGATCTGGAGGAGGACAACACCTATTCCACCGACCGCTTAAAGGCAGATACTGATGGTGATGGGCTGGATGATGGCGTTGAAGTGAATGTACATAATTCAGATCCGAATAAATCTGACTCTGATGAAGATGGCCTTAATGACTTCGATGAAGTTACTGAAGGCACCAACATCAATGATGTTGATACGGATTCTGATGGATTGTCAGACGGGGAAGAAATCACTGAGTACGGGACCGATCCTTTAAGTCGTGATTCAGACGCTGACTTTCTACCTGATGATCACGAAATTTTGGTCCACGGCACTGACCCGAATCGATCTGACACCGATAGCGATGGTCTGTCAGACAGTGAAGAAATCAATGAATTCCGGACCGATGCTTTGAGCTTTGATACTGATGATGACGGCATTGGTGATGGCGATGAAATCAATCAATTCAATACCGACCCACTCGTCGCTGACAGCAATACGGATAACAACACTGGTACTGGTAACGAAACCGAAACCGATACGGGTGATAACGGGAATTCAGAGACGCAGGAGCCGGATGAAAATGTGGGCTCCGACAATGGTGAAACTGGCGTTATCCCGCCTGACGGGGATGTCGATGTTGCGGCCACAGGCACTGGTGGGTCGACTGGTGGTGGTTCTTTCTCATCGATTACGGGGTTGTTACTCCTGATAATCCTTTTGCCGAAAATGGCCGGATTCAAACGTCGCCGACTCAAGTAGCTGCCTGCATTCTGAGTTACCGTCCACAGTGACGGGACAACCCTTCAAATATTCGCTGAAACAGTCGTATCCAGATAACTGCAGTCGTAGTTGTCTGGATACACTGCCGAAAAGCAAGCCAATGCTTGCAGGCCGAAAATGCCTGCGCAGCGCAACATAGGCGCTGTTTTTGCAAATTGGTCCTTTATCTGCGTGCTAACTGACTGATTTTATGTTCTGAAAAAGCCGCATCTTAATGGGTCTGTTTGCCCTTGTGTGTGAGTGCTGCCGGTATGCCAACGGTTCAGGCAATTCCATTCATAATTAATGGCATGGTCTAACCTCACTGGCTACACTACTAACCTGCTGTCAGGTGACAGCGATTCCAGTTTTCATCGCACGTGAATCTATGAAAGCCTACTCTCTGCTAAGCCTGGTTCGAAACGGCTTGAACTACCATCAGGACTGGCAACAGGCCTGGCGTAGCCCGGATCCGAAATCACACTACGATGTTGTGATTATTGGCGGCGGTGGCCACGGGCTGGCGACCGCTTATTATCTGGCGAAAGAGTGTGGCGTCAGGAACGTTGCGGTTATAGAAAAAGGCTGGTTGGGTGGCGGTAATACCGGGCGCAACACAACCATTGTCCGTTCCAATTATCTGCTGGATGAATCTGCCGGCATCTACGAACACGCGATGAAATTGTGGGAGTCGCTGAGCCAGGAACTCAATTACAACGTCATGTTCTCACAACGCGGTTTGCTGCATCTAGCTCATAGTGTGCATGACATGCAGGAGATCGGTCGTCGCGGAAATGCGATTCATCTGAATGGTATCGACTCGGAATTCCTGACACCCCGGCAAGTCAAGAAGATGGTACCCATCATCAATCTCGATTGCCGTTACCCGGTAATGGGAGGGTTATTACAACGTCGAGGTGGTACCGCAAGACATGATGCGGTTGCCTGGGGTTATGCCCGTGGTGCTGATGCACTGGGCGTTGACATCATCCAGAATTGCGAGGTTCAGGGTTTCGATATTGAATCCGGAACCGTCAAGGGCATTCATACTTCCAGGGGCCGAATCGGCGCTGGTAAAGTGGGTTGCGTTGTTGCCGGGCACAGTAGTGTCGTGGCTGAAATGGCTGGATTTCGTTTGCCGTTGGAATCCTATCCGCTACAGGCGCTGGTGTCTGAACCGGTTAAACCCATACTCGATTGCGTGATCATGTCGAATGGCATTCATGTTTATGTCAGTCAGTCAGATAAGGGTGAGTTGGTGGTCGGTGCGGGTTCTGACCCCTACACATCGTATTCACAGCGCGGCAGCTTCGACCAGATTGAACATGTTGTGGGCCCTTTGCTGGAGTTGTTTCCTGTTTTCTCGCGCTTGCGTATGTTGCGCCAGTGGGGCGGCATTGTTGATGTAACGGTTGATCGCTCCCCGATCATGTCGAAAACGCCGGTTAATAATTTGTATTTTAATTGTGGTTGGGGTACGGGTGGATTCAAGTGCACACCGGGCTCCGGTCATTTGTTTGCGCACTCAATCGCCAAAGGCGAAATGCATGAAAAAGCCGCTCCCTTTTCAATCGACCGTTTTAACACTGGTGCCCTGATTGATGAAGGTGCTGCAGCCGCTGTGGCTCATTGATACCAACGATTGTTTATTGCATAAACGGACATCCAAGCAGCATGTTTACTATTGAATGCCCCTGGTGTGGCAACCGTGACCAGTCAGAATTTACTTGTCATGGTGAAGCTCATATAGCCCGCCCCTTGAACACTGAATCAATGACTGATGAACAGTGGGGTGACTATGTGTTTTTCAGAAAGAACACCAAAGGCATTCACTATGAGCGTTGGGTGCATGCATTCGGCTGTCGGCGCTGGTTTAATGCAGTCAGAAATACGGTAACTGACCGCATCTCTTCAACTTACAAGCCCGGCGAAAAGCCGCCTGCCAACTGATGCCGATCGGCTATAGAAACTTAAAGCGATGAATCAGCATTTGAGTGACAAGTCTGGAAAGACTGAATTACGCCTCGCCAAAGGTAACGGTGTGGATACCGGTGTTGCCGTATCTTTTACCTATGATGGCGTGAGCTACCAAGGGGTAAAGGGCGACACGCTGGCGTCAGCGCTGATTGCCAATGGTGTACGCTTGGTCGGCCGCAGTTTCAAGTACCACCGCCCCAGAGGCATTTTTACCGCAGGTCCTGAAGAACCCAATGCGCTGGTTCAGCTGGGTGAAGGTGCGCGTACGGAACCCAACACCCGGGCCACCCAGGTTGAATTATTCGATGGCTTGGTTGCGCACAGCCAAAACTGTTTTCCGAGTGTGAAATACGACATTGGCGCAGTAAACTCTTTGGTGTCGCGTTTCCTGCCAGCCGGTTTCTACTACAAAACGTTCATGTGGCCAGCATCAATGTGGATGACTTATGAAAAGTTTATCCGTCGTGCTGCAGGTCTCGGAAAATCCCCGCAACAACAGGACCCGGACAAATACGAGCAGCTTCACGCACATTGCGAGGTACTGGTTGTGGGTGCCGGTCCCAGCGGTCTTGCAGCTGCGAAGTCCGCTGCGGCCAGCGGTAAGCGCATCATCCTGATGGATGAGCAATCCGAGATGGGTGGTTCATTGTTATGGAATGGTGCAACCATTGAAGGTAAGCCAGGTGTCGAATGGGCTCGGCAACAGGTGGCTGAGCTGAAAGCCATGCCCAATGTGCGGGTTGTAGCACGTTGCACCGTTACCTCTTATCTGGACCACAATTTCATTGCAGCCGCTGAACGCATTAGTGATCACCTGCCGCTATCCGAGCAGGAACGTGCGCCCATACGCCAGCGATTCTGGAAGATACGTGCGGCTCAAGTAGTAGTCGCGGCAGGCTCGATTGAGCGACCTTTGCTGTTTGCCGACAATGATCGGCCCGGTGTCATGTTAAGTGCCGCTGTGCGCACTTACATCAATCGATATGCCGTTTTGCCTGCACAGGAGATGGTGGTTTTCTGCAACAACGACTCGGCTTACGCCACGGCTCTTGATGCCAAGCGTGCTGGTGCTGCGGTCACTGTAGTTGACTTGCGTAGCAGCGAAGTTGTCAACGCAAGTGCAGCTGCGACTCTTGTGCGCGATGCGGGGGTAGAGATTTTAGCGGGCTGTGCGATTGCCGGTATCAACGGTAAACAGCAAATACGTTCGGTTATCGTGCAACACCTGTCAGGTGATAAGCGTTCACTCAGTGGTGAACCACGTGAGATTAGTTGCCAGGTTGTGGCGGTCAGTGGTGGTTGGAACCCGACGGTACATCTGCATAGTCAGGCGCGCGGAAAGCTTGAATTCAACAATGATTTGCAGGCATTTGTCGCTGCCGGCAATGTTTCTGCAAGCGATGAAATCGCCTTGATGAACCCACACTTGATGAGTGGTGCCTGCAACGGTGAGTTTGACATTGCAGCCTGTCTGGCTGATGGCTGGAGCAAGGGTTTGCAGGCAGCTGGAAGTTCTGCAGATAGTTCTTCTGATAGTAGTGAGGCTAATGCCGGAGGTATCACAGCGTCAGCTGCTGAAGCTGACGGTTTGTGCAGCAAGGTGGCAGCCTTGTGGACGGTGCCGACTACGCATGAAATCGGTCAGGGTTCTCGCAAGCATTTTCATGATTTGCAGAATGATGTAACCGTTGCTGATATTCATCTTGCAGCACGTGAAGGCTATCAGTCAGTGGAACATCTCAAGCGATACACCACAACGGGCATGGGGACGGACCAGGGTAAAACCTCCAATGTGGTTGCATTGGCTGTGATGGCCGAGCTGCGTGGCACGGGCATACCTGAAGTGGGTACGACGACGTTTCGGCCACCCTACACACCCGTTACCTTTGGCGCGGTTGCAGGGCAATATACCGGCGAACTTTTTTTACAGGAGCGCACCACTGCGATGCAGCCCTGGCATGTAGCCAATGGCGCTGTGTTTGAAGATGTTGGTGACTGGAAACGCCCATGGTACTTCCCTCGTGGTGACGAAGACATGCATGCCGCTGTGCAGCGTGAGTGCCTGATGGTCAGACAATCTGTGGGTCTGCTGGATGCCTCGACGCTGGGAAAGATAGATATCCGGGGTCGTGACTCTGCTGAATTTCTCAATATGATTTACACCAATGCCTGGCTCAAACTGGCACCCGGGAAGTGCCGCTATGGTTTGATGTTGAACGAGCACGGCATGGTATTCGATGATGGTGTGACAACCTGCATTGCGCCGAATCACTACCATATGACCACCACCACGGGAGGTGCTGCTCGTGTTATGGGTTGGCTGGAAGAGTGGCTGCAAACGGAGTGGCCGGAAAAACAGGTTTACTGCACCAGTGTGACAGAGCAATGGGCAGTCACGGCGGTCAATGGCCCCAATGCTCGTAAACTCCTGTCAAAGGTAACTGATGTTCCTCTGGACAATGAGCAGTTCCCACACATGTCTTACATGTCGGCAACGGTCGCTGGAGTGCCGGCCCGTATTTTCAGAATCAGTTTTACAGGTGAACTGTCCTACGAAATCAATGTGCCGGCGCGCTATGGCCTGCATGTATGGGAGTCACTGGTAGAGGCTGGAGATGAATATGATGTATGTGTCTACGGGACCGAGGCGATGCACGTATTGCGTGCAGAGAAGGGGTTTATCATCGTCGGGCAGGACACCGATGGCACGGTAACACCTTATGACCTTGGTATGGACTGGATAGTGAATAACACTAAAGCCGACTTTCTGGGCAAAAGATCGTTGTCCCGAAGTGATACATCCAAGCCGGACCGAAGGCAGCTTGTCGGCATACTTACGGATGAACCGGAAACGGTTTTGCCTGAAGGCGCGCATCTGGTTTCTGCAGTACTTGAAAAACCACCCATGCCTACTGAAGGGCACATAACCTCCAGCTACTTCAGTCCGAATGCTGAACGTTCCATAGCTATGGCACTGGTTACACGCGGGCTCTCTCGCAAGGGTGAAAAGGTCACCGCCCAGCTGATGGATGGCCGCACTGTTTCTGCAACCATCGTTGATCCGGTATTTATCGATGCTAAAGGCGAACACCTCAATGGCTGAATTGCATAAAGCTGTACCAACGTTTACGCCTCTGCGGCAAAAGAAGATAGCGCTGGCCGGGGGCGAACTCAGGGAATTACCTCAGACCTTGAAGCTCAGTCTGCGCGGAGATGCTGCAGATCAAGCGTTTCTGCAGGCAGCTGCTGATGTGTTAACAAAAGCGGGTGCTGGTGGGCTGCCAATACCTCTTGCTGCGAATACCGTCAGTGCGGGGAGTCGAGCCAGCATTTTCTGGATGGGACCGGATGAATGGCTGCTAAGGACTGAAGCAGATGCACTCGATGAACTGTCCGGGCCATTGTCTGAAAGTGCTGTGGCCACAGCATTTGAGGAGCAGCATGTGGCGGTGGTTGATGTCAGTGATTACTACACCGTGTTGGAACTTGGGTCGAAACATTCCATGGACATATTGGCGAGAAGTTGCCCGCTCGATCTGGAGTCCTGTTTTGCGAAACAGGGTTGTTGTGCGCAAACCCGTTTAGGCAATGCAGCTGTTTTACTTGATTCCGATTCACCCGATCTCTGGCGAATCCAGGTTCGCTGGTCCTACGCACAATATCTGTGGCAACTGCTTGAACGTTCTGCATCGAGCGTCTAGGGCATAGCGCTGGTATTTGGCCGGCGCATCTTGGCGCATCTAATAGCGCCCCGAACCCGGCTGATACTCTTCCTGTCTTCCTGCTGTATTTATTCCTCCTAAAAAATTGCCTCCCGCGCAATAATATTTGCTGACACGTTAATAGCTGGCCAGGAAAAATTCGATTGAATCCTGTCATTGCTTTTCGGTATTTAATGTCAAATAAATAACGCCTATGCGCAAAAAATAAGTGCTTCATGAACCAACGTGCAGCTAAACATGTTCCAAGTCTGTCAACAATCTGTCGAAACACATGTTTTAACAAATGATGATTGAAAATCTAGTGATTCGATACGACAATGACGGACTATGCTTAAGTCTCGCTGTTTTTGTTTTCAGTTTCCAAGGGAACAACAGAGACGGAATCACAGGTGTAAATATTCAAACTGCGAATGTTTAATCAGCCGTCCAGTTTAATCAGCCGTCCAGGAAAATGCCGGAACTGAATATCCGGTCAAAGACGCGAACTAATCTAGAAAGAGAGTGGAGCCACTGATGTTTTTTAGCCGATCACATAAGGTACTGCCTTTACTATCACTGTCTGCGTTGGCTCTTGCAATTTCACATGCAACGTCAGCGCAAACTATCGACAACACTACCACGCTGCCCAACGCGCAAGCGGGTGAGTGTTATGCCAAGGTCATTGTACCTGCGAAGTTTTCAACGCAGGAGGAGACCGTCGTTGTTCAAGAAGCTTCAGAACGTATTGAAGTCCTTCCGGCACAATACGAATCAGCTGAGCAAACGATTGTTGTTCGTGAGGCCAGCCAACGAATCACTACTGTACCTGCCGTGTTCACCGACACTACACAGATCGTTGAAGTGAGCCCGGCCAGCACCAACTGGGTTAATGGCGGCAGTAAATCAATCCCCGCGAGCCCGGCAGCTCTCGATGGTATAGCGCGCTCGGGCGTTGATCTGGCTTCAGTATCGTCAGGTGCTTGTTTTCGTGAGTACTACACACCGGCGCAATTTAAAACGCAGACACAGCAGATCATGGTGAAGCCATCCAGCGAGCGAATCAATGTCGTGCCTGCACGCTTTGAGACTGTTGATGAACGAATTGTTGTCAAGGAAGCTTCCTCTCAGGTCATTGATGTTCCTGCCGTATACCGAACCGAGAAGCAGCAGGTTCTTGTCGAACCAGCCAAGAAAGTCTGGAAGCAGGGTCGTGGCCTGATTGAGAAAATTGATAACGTCACTGGGGAGATATTGTGTCTTGTGGAAGTACCCGCTCGCTACACAACGGTTGACCGAACGGTCATTGACAAGCCTGCGACAACAAAAACTGTAGAAGTACCAGCGGTTTATAAAACGGTGAAAGTGCAGCGTGTGGTGCAACCAGCCTCTGAGCAACGCACACCGGTACCTGCAGATTTTTCTGAAGTAAGCGGGCGTATTCAGTCTGCCGAGGCTTCCTTCTTCTGGTTGAAAAAAGGTGAGTCGGCAAGTGATAGTGCCAAATACACCGGGCAGGAAGTCTGTCTTGTCACTGAACCTGCCAAGACACGAACGGTGAAAACACAAACGTTGAAAACTCCGGCGACTACCCGTGTTGTGGATGTGCCTGCACAATTCGAGACGGTGAAAGTCAGCAGATTGGTCAAGCCTGCCAGTGAACGCAGAATCCCGATACCTGAGAAAACCAAAGTTATTTCACGTCGTATCGAGACTGAACCCTCAAGGCTGGAATGGCGTGCTGTTCTTTGCGAGACCAATACAACGCCAACAATCGTGAGTGACTTGCAGCGTGCCTTGCAGGAAGAAGGCTTCAATCCGGGATCGATAGACGGTGTTATTGGTTCGGATACCAAGCGTGCCCTGGAAGAATATCAGCTGAAGAACGGGTTGGACCGCGGAGGCGTGACTTTCCAGTCGCTCAAGAAGCTGGGTGTCATGTAATCAGGTTTGGGCATTCTTAGAAAAAAGCCGGCTTCAAGCCGGCTTTTTTTTTGCCTGATATTTCAGTAGAGTGTTGTGTATACCGTATTGTCTTTGTCTTCTTATTCTTTGACGCGGCTGTTCTGACCTATCGATATTACTGACTGCAGGTAATCAGGTATTCCATTTGGCAAAAAGTTATCGAAAAGCTTTTCATGGTATTCGGGTTCGGTTAATTGCTGCAGTAGTCCCCCGCTTGGCGGTGTAAATATCCAGGCCAGAAAGGTGATCAGAATTACCACGCTGCTTGGCACAATACGATCCATATCAACCAGCTTCATTGCGCTGCCAAACGATCGTTTGATGCGCTGGTCCATAAAATCGACGCTGTAGATTTCGTCCAGAGTCAGATGGAATATGCAGCCAATAAACACGAAAACACCTGTTAACCATGCAACATCTGCTGCTTGGTTGAAGCATTGGAATGCCAATACAACAGTGCCCATGCCGAACATGCACGCTGCAGCTATCGAGTGCAAGGAACCACGGTGCACAGTGAATTTATCGAATGCTGCCCAAACTGGATAACGGATAAAAAGAAACAGCAACAGACCGAATATCCATAGCTCGACTACAGACAAAGGCGCGTTACTGGAGAATACCCAGGCTAGTGAAATAATTACGGCAAGCGTGGTGAAGACAATCTTGCTAGGATGCGAATACTTCAGGTCGATGTCGGGCAAGATGCCGCCAACTACCCCGCTGAATGCCAGTAAGAAGGCATCTGGTAAAGCAACCAGATCAGCTTTGAGGAACATGGTGCTAAGCAGTCCGCTGAAGGCGGCGGCACCCGTGACGTGTGTGTTAAAGTTTGCCATATCGCATGAGTATAGGTGCCAAGGCCCGCCACGCGGTACCAGGTAATCCTGACCAAAAAATATCGCCGATCGAGGTTACAAACACTGATGGTTACTTTCAAATCGCAATCCCATGGCGATATCCTGATGTTCGACAGTGCCGCCAAATCATTGCTGAAAATGATGGGGCAGAGCGGCAATGTTCCAGGGGCCATCATGGCGGCGGATGTCGCAGCGGCTCGTGCTTCGCTGCAGCAAAAACTTGCTGTTGATCAGAGTAATGAGGCATCCGCTTCTGAAAAGGCAGATTCCAGCGGGAATGAGGGGGAAGCAGCAGTGAGCCTGTCTACCCGAGCCATCCCGCTACTCGAAATGCTGCAAGCCGCTATCGCTGAAAACCACGACATTATCTGGGAATAGCCGGGCGTGCCAGCGCCTTACAGCCTGTTGTCCTGCTTGCGATGACCCTGCAATGATTATATAGTCGTCGGGACTTTGAATGCGTATTCAGAGCGCGCTGACTGCTCTCTCAGCAAACGCCTGAATCTGCATTTTCCTGTATCCATTCGAGGAATATCCTGTCGTGGCAAAACACCTTAAAAAAGGTAAACCGCAAGCTGAACGGGCTGATGATGATGCCCGGGTTCGAAGCATTGTAGAGGGTTTGCTGTCTGAAATAGAGAGTCGGGGAGATGCGGCGGTTCGGGAGTTTTCGACGAAATTCGATGATTGGTCTCCTGATTCTTTCAAATTGCCGGAGCGGGAAATTGAACGTGCGATGTCGGCGGTTTCAAAGCGCGATCTGGAAGATATCCGGTTTGCGCAGAAGCAGGTGAGAGAGTTTGCCGAGCACCAGCGCGCGGCCTTACGGGATGTTGAGGTAGAAACACTTCCCGGCGTTGTTCTCGGGCACAAAAATGTGCCGGTCAATTCTGTCGGTTGCTATGTGCCCGGTGGCAAGTATCCGATGGTGGCATCAGCACACATGAGTGTTGTCACTGCCAAGGTGGCCGGTGTGCCGCGTGTTATAGCCTCAGCACCACCGTTTGAAGGCGGTCCGCATCCTGCCATAGTCGCCGCCATGCATATGGGTGGAGCGGATGAAATTCTTGTGTTGGGAGGCACACAGGCTGTTGCAGCGATGTCGTTGGGAACCGAGTCCATTGAAGCTGTCGATATGCTGGTGGGTCCGGGCAACGCCTATGTCGCTGAGGCCAAGCGGCAGTTGTATGGTCGCGTCGGTATCGATCTGTTTGCCGGCCCAACCGAAACACTGGTCATCGCCGATGATAGTTCTGATGCAGAACTCTGCGCCACCGATTTGCTCGGCCAGGCTGAACACGGCCCGACATCGCCTGCTGTTTTGCTGACAAACTCGGAACAATTAGCAAAAGACACCATGACGGAAGTTGAGCGTCTGCTTGAGATTTTGCCGACGGCTGAAATTGCGAAAGTCGCCTGGCGCGATTATGGTGAAGTGATCGTTTGTGATTCTGTTAATGAGATGGTTGCCTTCGCTGATCGACTGGCGTTTGAGCATGTACAAGTCATGACTGAGGATCCGGATTACTTTCTCGACAATATGACCAACTATGGTGCTTTGTTTCTGGGGCCGCGAACTAACGTGGCTTATGGTGATAAGGTTATTGGTACCAACCACACTCTGCCAACCAAGCGTGCCGGTCGCTACACGGGTGGCTTGTGGGTTGGCAAATTCATCAAAACTCATACTTTCCAGCGAGTATTAACTGACGAAGCGTCCGCGCTGGTTGGCGAGTATTGCTCAAGACTATGCATCCTTGAAGGGTTTGCGGGGCATGCTGAACAGGCCAATATCCGCGTACGACGCTATGGCGGCAGGAACGTGCCCTATGCCGGTGCTGCTGAACCCTTATGAGAGATTGATGATGAAACTGCCAACCACACCGTCCTTCTCTGTGGAAAACAAGCGTGCACTGGTCACCGGTGCAAGTCGAGGTATTGGACTGGCTGCAGCTGTTGCGCTGGCTGATGCCGGTGCCCATGTCACTCTGGCTGCTCGCAGTCTCGATGATCTGGAAGTCGCTGCCGAGGCGATTTGCAAACGTTGTGCAGAGGGGCCGGGCAGAGCAGATACGCTGATTCTGGATGCGGCTGACCCTGCATCTATCGAATCAGCCATCGCTAGCCTGCCGGCGCTCGACATTCTTGTGAACAATGCTGGCATTGCAAGGCATGCAGCAATGGTTGATGTTGATATGGATGATTTTGATGCTGTCATGAACGTCAATCTGCGTGGTGCCTTCCATATTGCCAAGCTTGTAGTGGCGGCCATGCTGGCGCAGGGTAAGAAAGGTTCGATTATCACCACCTCTTCGCAGATGGGGCATATCGGTGGGGTCGACCGTTCCGTTTACTGCGCATCAAAGTTTGCGGTTGAGGGTTGGACGCGTGCCCTGGCGATAGAAGTTGGCAAAAGTGGTATTCGTGTTAATACGATCTGCCCGACATTCATAGCAACACCGTTAACGGAATCAACTCTTAATGATCCCGATCGCATGTCATGGATCCGCTCGAAAATCAAACTCGACCGGATTGGTGAAGTCGAAGACATTATGGGGCCGGTTGTGTTTCTGGCCTCTGATGCCTCAGCGTTGATAACCGGTACATCCCTGATGATTGACGGTGGTTGGACAGCGGGTTGAATCCAACAACATTTGCAATACCCTTCGATGGTAAACAATATGCAATCCCAAACCAACACGCTTGATAGCAGAATTGTCCGTTACGCGGATTTGGTGCCGTGCAAGAACGCGTTTGTTGACTCGCGCAGTCCGGGTTCAGACGCCAAAGAAAATTTCACCATCATCGGGCCAGGTGTTTCCGAAAATCCTAATCAGCATGTGCACGTGCCGGAAGCGCATGGGTTTAATATAGGTGGCGCGCGTCAGCCGCCGCGCTGCCTGAATTCACAACACAGTCATATCACAGCTGAAGTATTTGTTGTTCATTCCGGCAGTTGGCGTTTTATGTTTGGCGTTGATGGCAAGGATGGTGAAGTCCGGCTGCAACCCGGGGATACGATTTCCATTCCAACAGGCATGTTTCGCGGCTTCGAAAATATTGGTGATGAAACCGGGTTCCTGTTTGCTGTATTAGGTGGCGATGATCCCGGCAAGGTGACCTGGGCACCTCAGGTTTTCGATCTGGCAAAACAGTACGGATTGGTTTTGCTAAAGGGCGGGCGTTTGGTTGATACCACCATGGGCGAAATCGTACCGGATAATGCCGTACTGGAGCAGCCACCGGGTGCAGACGAGATAGCACAACTTGCAACCCCGGATGCATCAAAAATGGCAGCTTGCGTGGCACACTTTGCTGATCTTGAAGCTAACCCGGACTCGGCTCTTGTAAAATCTGCTGCGTCAGGGGTTGTTGAGGCGGCAGTCATTACGCCACAGGCAACCGCTGATGGTTTTAGCGCGGGGCCGATAGCCGGTTGGTGGCCGCATGGATTTAATCTGCGCCAGCTGGCTCTGTCTCCGGGTGCAGAAGTGGCGAGACATCGCAGAGCGGAACCGGAAGTTTTTTTTGTGCAGCAGGGCGAGTTGCACGTTGCACTTGATGATCTGGGCGAAACCGTTCTGCAGGCGGGCGATACACTGACCGTGCCAGTAGCCAGTGTACGTAGTTTTAAAAATGCATCCTCTGAGGATTGTCAGCTGTTTGTTGTTCGAGGTGCTGATAATCCGCAGCCTCCCGAATTTTGCAGCTGAAGGTTGAGTATCGGCTTTTAGATTTAGCTCTTGTTTGTATCACACAAACCCTATTGGAAAATGCGACTACTATGCGAACCTCCACTGATCATGTGTTGACCACTCATGTTGGCTCTTTGCCCCGGCCGGCAGATGTGACCGAGCTGGTGTTTGCACGCGAACGTGAAGAGACCGTTGAAGCCGCCGAGTTTGATCGTGTCATCGATCAGGCTGTAGATTCTGTAACACGGCAACAGCGCGAGGCCGGGATATCGGTGCCATCTGATGGAGAGATGAGCAAGATTTCCTATGCGACATATATAAAAGACAGGTTAAGCGGTTTTGCCGGAGATAGTCCGCGAACACCGCCGGCTGATTTAAAACAATTCCCCGGTTTTCTGGAAAAGCTCGCTAATTCAGGTGGCACGCCTACGTATAAACGTCCTGTTTGCGTAGACAGGATTGAAGTTAAAAATCTTGAACCGCTGCATAAAGATATAGCGACTCAAAAAGCTGCCATGCAAAAACACGGTTTTGAAGAAGGCTTTATGAATTCTGCAACGCCTGGAGTCATTGCCTTGTTTCAGCCGAGTGAGTATCACAACACGCATGAAGAGTACCTGGAAAATGTTGCTGAAGCCATGCGCCATGAATATGAAGCTATTGTAGAAGCAGGTTTGATATTGCAACTCGATAGTCCTGATCTGGGGCTGGGGCGTCACGTCATGTTTACTCACCTGAGTGATGAGGAGTTTGTTCAGCAGGCTGAGCGACATGTTGAGGTGCTGAACCATGCACTAAGGAACATTCCGGGTGACCGCGTACGGCTGCATTGTTGTTGGGGAAATTATGAGGGTCCGCATATATGCGACATTGCGCTACCCAAAGTATTGCCCGTGCTGCTCAAAGCCAAACCCAGGGCATTGCTGTTTGAAGCCTCCAATCCGCGGCATTCTCATGAATGGCGTGCGTTCCACGAGACAGCCATTCCCGATGACTATGTCCTGATACCGGGTGTCATCGATACAACCACGAATTTTGTTGAGCACCCGCAGCTGGTAGCCGATCGCATAACTCAGTACGCCAATCTGGTTGGCCGTGAACGTGTTATTGCCGGCACAGACTGTGGCTTCGCAACCTTTGCAGGATTTGGAGCGGTGGATGGCGATATTGCCTGGGAAAAGCTCAAAAGTCTGTGTCAGGGTGCTGAATTGGCAAGTAAATCATTATTTGCCTGAACTCGTGTACCGCACATTACTGCATAAATCGGATTCCGGCGGTCAATATTCGCTAATATAGACTCATATGATTTAGCCGCGGGCTGTATGCCGATACCTCTATGAGCCAGACGAATTCCCAGCAAGTGCCCCAGACGAAAAAGACGCAACAACAACCCTCCGCTCGCAGTCCCAGACAGCGGTTGCCGCGCGTGCATTCTGCCTGCCCGCACGATTGTCCCAGTACCTGTGCGCTGGAAGTCGAGCTTACTGAAGCTGGCACGATTGGAAGGGTATACGGTGCGAAAGACAATTCTTACACCGAGGGTGTCATTTGCGCCAAGGTATCGCGCTACGCCGAACGCATCCACCATCCAGAACGCCTTACTCAGCCACTGCTTCGCAAGGCCGGTAGCAACAAAAGCCTGTTGCCAGGCACTGGCGGTTACAACGGTGTGCTGGCAGATCGCAGTAGTTTTGAGCCCGTGAGCTGGGATGATGCACTCGATGTTATCACTGAACGTTATCGTAAAATTATTGATGAGTTTGGTGCTGAAGCGATCTGGCCTTATCACTATGCTGGCACTATGGGCCTGGTGCAACGTGATTGCATAGAACGTATGCGAAATCTGTTGGGTACCTCGCGCCAGCATGCAACATTTTGTATAACTCTTGCCGACGCCGGTTGGAAAGTTGGAACTGGTGCCAAGCGAGGCTCGGACGCACGCCATATGCAGGATAGCGATCTGATCGTGGTCTGGGGCGGTAACCCTGTTAGTACGCAGGTTAATGTCATGCACCACATTGCGAAAGCCAGGCGTAACAATGGTGCTAAATTAGTTGTGATCGATCCCTACAGGACCGGTACTGCGGACAAGGCGGATCAGCATCTGATGTTGCGTCCCGGCACCGATGGCGCGTTGGCATGCGCCGTTATCCATGTGTTACTGGAAGAGGATTTTGCTGACCGTGAATACCTGGCGCGTTATACCGATTTCGATACCGATATCGAGAAACACTTTGCGACGAAAACACCAGCCTGGGCTGCAGATATAACCGGATTGAGCACAGAGGAGATCGTAAGGTTCGCGCGTAGCTATGGTGCGACAAAAAAATCATTTCTTCGTTGCGGTTACGGGTTTTCACGCTCGCGCAATGGTTCGGTGAATATGCATGCCGCCACCTGCCTGCCAGCTATCACAGGTGCCTGGTTGCATGAGGGAGGCGGGGCGCTTTACAGTCAGGGTGATATCTATCAGATAGATACATCTCTGAATCAGGCAAGTGACCGGGTCGCCAATACTCGTGTACTGGACCAGTCACGCCTGGGTGAAGTGCTCACCGGTAATACGAAAGATTTGCAAAGTGGGCCGCCCATCAAGGCTTTGTTTGTTCAGAATACCAATCCATTGGTGGTAGCACCTGACAGTAGCAAAGTGTACTCAGGGTTGGTGCGTGATGATCTGTTTACTGTGGTGCATGAACAGTTTATGACTGAAACGGCTCGCCTGGCTGATATTGTGTTACCGGCAACCATGTTTCTCGAGCATGATGATATGTACCAGGCCGGTGGTCATACTCACTTTCAGGTTACGAAAAAAGTAGTCGAGCCATTAGGCGACTGTCGCAGTAATCATTTTGTTGTTTCCGAAATATTAAAGCGATTGGGTCATGACAGTGAAGCCGATGGCATGAGCGAGTGGCAGGTGATGAATGGTGTGCTGGCGAATTCCGGTTATTCAGATGCAGAAACTCTTTATGATCAGCACTGGGTCGATCGCGCTCTACCTTTTAAAACTGCAAACTTTATTGACGGCTTTGCAACGCCCGATAAAAAATTTCATTTCAGGCCGGACTGGTCTCGCGTGGGACCGGATTCTGAAGGTATGCCGGCCTTGCCGGATCACTGGCCTACCATAGACCAACCCAGTGATGAAAAGCCATTCAGGTTGGTGGCAGCCCCCTCCCGGCAATTTTTAAATACGTCTTTTACCGAGACTCCTTCCTCTCGCAAAATGGAAAAACGCCCGAGTCTGAAAATACATCCTGATGACTGTAAATCATTGGGTATCGCTGATGGTGATTTGCTGGTAGTGGGGAATGATCTGGGTAAAGTCAATCTCAGCGCCGAGAGTTTTGATGGCGTGCAACCAGGTACCGTCGTTTGCGAAAGTCTCTGGCCGATAGCAGAGTTTGCCAATGACGAATGTGATGAGGCATCGACGTCAGTCCAACCCCCTTTAGGCATCAATGTTCTAATTTCATCTGAACCGGGCAAGCCAAACGGTGGTGCTGTATTCCACGATACTGCAGTGTGGGTGAGGGCTGCAGGCTAATGCGCGGTAGCTGTGACTTACCTGCTTTGCCTGAAGGAACTGAACTACTTGATGTCTTGCTGGTTGATGTTAATGGTGTTTTGCGTGGCAAACAGATGCCATCAGCGCAGCTAAATAAATTTGACCAAAACGACAGTGGCAGTGGGCAGGTAGTCATGCCACGAGGAACTTTGTTTCTCGATACTCAGGGTATGACATCCGAAAAGGTTGCCTATGGCATACCCGATGGTGATCCTGATCGCCCCTTACTGGCAGTGACAGGCTCGCTGGTTCCAGTGCCCTGGGCGCAACGCGGTACTGCCCAACTACTGGTTGAGGTTGCAGATGATGAAGGCTTGCCTTGGGGGCTGAATCCGCGGCGTGTTCTGCAGTCAGTCGAGCAGCGGTTTCATGCCCTGGGCTTGCAACCAGTAGTAGCTGTAGAAATGGAATTTTATTTGCTCGATGCGACTGCTGCAACACCGCGCCCTCTGGCTGGTGAAAACGGCTTGCCTAAATTTAGCGGGCCGCAAACCTATAACCTCGATGTTGTGTCAGACTATTCGGAATTTATTTCTGAGTTGGAAGAAGTCTGCAAAATTCAGCAGATACCGCTTAGCGGTACCACCAGCGAGTACGCGGAAGGCCAGTTCGAAATCAACCTCAAGCACAGCGATAATATCTTACAAGCCTGTGATCAGGCGATATTGCTGCGGCGAGCCGTTCGCCATGTCGCATTAAAGCGCGGTAGTCTTGCGACTTTTATGGCTAAACCTCTGGCGGGCGAGTCTGGAAGTGGTATGCACATTCACTTGAGTCTGCTTGATCGCGAGACAGGACGGAACGTGTTTTCGTCAGACCGTGACAACCTTAACCCTGAATTACAACATGCACTTGCTGGTGCATTGCACTTAATGCCTGCCTCTATGGCAATGTTGGCGCAAAATGCGAATGCCTATAAACGATTTCTACCGGACAACTTTGCACCGGTAGTTGCTGACTGGGGGCTGGATCACCGTGGTGTTGCATTGCGTGTTCCTTATGAGCGTGGTGCCAATACCCGAATCGAACATCGCGTTGCTGGCGCTGACAGCAACCCCTATCTGACTGTTGCCTGCATTCTTGCTGGCGCCTACCATGGCTTGTGTAATGAACTTCCCTTGCCTGAGCCAACTAAGGACAGCCGGGTTAGCCCCAGTGCCGCCGATTTGCCTGTCAGATGGCGTGAAGCACTAACTGAGTTTGATAATAGCAATCTACTGGCAGAATATTTCGGTGCAGAATTTTGTTCACTGTATTCTGCTTTGAAACGCGATGAAGAGGAACGATGGCATAGCCAGGTCACCACTTCGGATCATTCGAACTACCTTCGCATGTTGTAGTTTTTTTCTATTCAACCCGCAGACCGGAGAGCTTGATGCAGCTCCTGGCTTTGCGGATGCCGGTGGCTATGAGTTACTGGTGACTGCTACGGATTCTGCAGGAGCAAGTGCCAGCCAGGTGTTCGTACTGCAGGTCCTGAATACCAATCTTGCGCCGACAGGTTTGTCGCCTTCTGAGGCTGATGTTGATGAAAATGCCAGCGACTTACCCATAACTTCATTGCTCGCTGAGGACCCGGATGCAGTTGATACCCATACATTGACTGTAGACGACCCGAGGTTTTCTATTGTCAACGGCCAACTCTGGCTGGGCAGTGGAAATGAGCTGAATTTTGAACAGGAAAATCAGGTAGCGCTACTTATAACGGTAACAGATGCCAGTGGTGCATCAAATGAGGTGCCGTTTATCGTAAACGTTAACGATCTCAATGAAGCGCCAGAACTACAAACCAGTCTACAGCCAGAGTTGGGCCTGGCACCTTTTGACCTATTGTTGCCCGACAATTTATTTACTGATGAGGATGAAGACTCTTTGGGGCTCTCGGCTACGTTGGCCGATGGTTCGCCACTGCCTTCATGGTTGGTGTTTGACCCCATAGCTGGCGTCATAAGTGTCACTGAAGATGCACCGCCCGATGCACAAGTTGATGTAACAATAATTGCAGATGATGGCAACGGCGGTACTGCCTCCACAGTTATTCAACTCACGATTGAGCCGCAGCCAGCAGCTGCCTTGCCGGAGACTCCAGTACCAATTGTCGATCTGGAGCTTCCCACTGCAGTGATGGGAGTGATCACTGAAATACCTGATATAGAAGAGCTGGAAGTCCAGTCAGAGCCCACTGAAACTGAATCGACTAGTGAAGAAGGCCCGATTACCGGTATTGAGCCCGCCATAGAGGCTGCTAAAGCCGCGGACGAAGTTGACATATTGGATATTGCGGAAGTACTAAACAATTTTGAAGAAAAGTTTATACCTTCACCGGTTGAGCAGGATCTGGATCAATTCTGGAGCCCTGAGGGTAAGGATGAACTACGGGAAGATCGCTCGCAAACGCGATTTTCTGAATTCAAAAGCATTACCTATTCAATTCCGCTCGCGAGACTGATGAAGAATACGTCTTCTGTATTACTAAACCCCATGCATGCCAGCCTTGCTACTAAGATGGACTTGCAAAAAGAAGAGCTGCGGGAGTACCAGATTTCGGTTGAACGTGTCACGCAAACAACGGTAAGCGTAGGTACTGGCATTTCAGTCGGTTACATTGTCTGGTTATTACGCAGTGGTGTTGTGCTCGGTAGTATGCTTTCAGCGTTACCAGCATGGCGCAGCATCGATCCATTGCCGATTCTGGGTTCGCTAGACGATATGGACGATGATGATCAAGAGTCTCTTGAGTCTATGGTGGAGACTGATGAAAGCAATGATGACAGGCCCAGCGAGAGTGCCATTCGGCGGGTGTTTAAACGCCGCTAGTTTTGTCAACATTCAAAAGAATGTGGGATTTTTTTGCTTGCATTTGCTGACTTTATCGAATGGCAACTCCGTGTTAATCTGGCCGACTGCGGTTAAATATCTGATTAAAATTGTGGGTTCTCTCTATGCAAAGTGTTGCCAGGCAGCGGGTTGCCAAACGCAAAATATCCGCGCGGATATTGAGAAATCGATTCACAATTCCGTACACCCCTTTTTACAAGCGCTACCCGTTCCAGAGTAAAGCATCTATTCAAAGTGCAGATGCGCGAGGTTGTGTTGATTTTGAATTGGGTTTTTTCTGCAATAGAATACCCAAGGCTGCTAATTCCACTGTTGTATCTTCACTGGCAACATTAAAAATGGGGCGTGAAGTAGGTTCCAAGGAAGCCAAGCGATTGTTCAGCAACCCTTCAGAGCTTACCCCGGCAACACTTGAGCAGTTTCAAAGCCTGTACAAATTTCTATTTGTCCGCAATCCCTACAGTCGTACGTTGTCTGCTTATCTTGATAAGGTGCACCGCAAAAAGCAGGGCACCCGGGGTCTGGAAGCCATCGAGAAGGTTGATCAGAATGCCGCGCGGCGCAATTTCCTTGATTTTCTGAAAAAACTTCAAAACGGTAGTTTATTCAGTAATGCGCATTGGGCTCCACAAACATCCATACTTCTGATTCCTTACAGTGAATTCGACTTCACTGGTCGGGTGGAGACGCTGGATGAAGACCTTGGTCAGGTACTTCAGCGATTCTCCGGTTGTTCCTTGTCAACGAATGAAACTGTTGTTGAGAGAGAAAGAGCTGAAGAAAATAGTAGCAGCGTTGAGAAAATCAATCCGATATTTTCCAATGCGACAGGCGCTGGTTCGAAACAGGCTTTCTACTATGAAGAGGAGTCCATTGAGATAGTCAAACAGCTCTATCACAAGGATTTTGAAACTTTTCGTTATTCCACAGCATTTTACGAGTAAGAACAAGCCACACAGGTAATTGGCTTGCAACACTGTTGTAAATTCATGACCTGCCAGTTTTTTCTGCAAACCGCCGGACAGGGCCGCGCCAGAATTTACTGGTTCCAACCGACAGGCAAAAAATTGCGGGAAAGACAAATAGGTTGCGCCCACCTATGAACCAATAGAACGCCGTCAAAACCACGGAAATTGCCAGGAAACCCAATATATAACGTTTATCTTCAGTCGAGAAAACCGGCCGACTTTCTGTGCTGTTGTTGGAGTTTTCAGCAACACTTCTTGCCAACCTTCTTTTTCCGTTGTTTCCAGTAACGCTGGAGCCTTTTTTACCGATTCTCTGTTTGCGCCTTTTGGCCATGAGTAGTCACCAATTGCAAAGATTTCTGTTTGATGGTGATGTGCATGTATAAGGCCATTTTTTTGATTAGTTTTCAGCTGTTGGTGATTTCCTGAAAGATATTGAATGTTGTTCGCTCAAAGGTGGTATTGACGGTAAAAAACTGCTTGATTTATCGATTACAGAGTGCTCAAGATACAAGAACTATAGCTCGAATATGCGAGCAGCCAGATCGGGACGATCAGTAACAATTCCGTCCGCACCGTTGTTTGCAAGCGTCACCATTGCTTCAATGTCGTTGATGGTCCAAAAGGTCACGGATAATGATTGATCATGCAGGTAAGCGATAAAGTCAGAATTTGAAAGGTCGAGTGTGAACAAGCTTTTCTTGAATTTAGTGGGTATCTGTAACGTAGAGTAAGCAAGCCCGGATGAGCGCGGTTCTGTCGTTGCCCGGTTTTCGGGTGATGCCTGGTTGTTGCGGAACATCCGTTTCCAAAGGTGGCCGGGTAGAAATTGCCGGTAATATTGTTGAACAATCTCATCCTTTGTTGCAGCTGTATTGATCTGCGGAGCAGCGTTACGAAACGCCTCAGTCACACCGCCGTGGAAGCTGGCAACCGTAACACTGTGTTCGCGACCGGAATCATTGATAACGTTGGCGACTGTTCGGGCAAACTCTGTTTTCGGGTGCTTGATTTCAATGTTTATCGGAGTGTCGGGATACTCCTCCAGCATTTCCTTAAGAGTTATCATGCGTACTCCCTCTCCGCGGAAACGTTTTCCGGACGGTGACTGGAAATGATAGCCTGCATCCAGCTGTTTTAATTCTTCGAGTGAATAGTTACTGACAAAACCGTTACCGTTGGTTGTACGATCAAGCTTGGCATCGTGATGGATTACTGGTATGCCGTCACGGCTTGAGCGTACATCTGTTTCCAGGACATCTGCACCAAGGAGGAGAGCGAGATTAAACGCTTCGCGTGTGTTTTCCGGTGCCAATACGGCACTTCCACGGTGGCCGTATATTAAGGGCCTAACGGTTTCCTGTGGGGTGCTTTTCATGCCCAAAGTATACTCTGCGGCACCTGTGGCTGGTACTTGTAAAATTCAACACCAAACTGTGAGTCGATTTCTTCGAGGCCCCGGTTATTGTCTGTAGTGAGTGGTCATAGAACCTTGCGCAACAGCCTTAAGCCCGGAAGCGCAAGCAGCAGCAGGTAGCCGGCGGCGCCTCCTCCTTGAACCCCAATTAACTTATTTTTATCGTTGTTCCGGCTTGCCTGCAGCGTTGCAGCCGGGGGCAAGAGTGTGGTTGTGTGGTCATTTGTGACTAATCCTTGAGCCACAGTGAAATCTGCCATGGTATCCGGCTGGGCAACCTCGTCACCCAAGTAGTCGGCCATATCCAGCAGGCTCAACTGTTGTTTGTAAGTCGGCAAATAATGGTAAGCCTGTGGATCGCTTCTACGACCCATTGCTGGCAATAAAACTTTTTGCGAATACTGGATGTTTTTTCCAGCGATTTGTCCCTCCACCACAATTTTCATCGGGCCGTCTCCACGGTAGTGTCCTGCTAAAGATAGTTGCTCGTCTTTGTAAAGTGTTGTTGTCCAGTTGGAGGAAATGTCTGTGACCCAGACTGGGTTTGCGATGTCTGGGCTGTCATCAATACCACTTAACTCAAACGAAATGTTTGTCAGAGCGTTGTAACGAGGTAGCCTGGTAATTTCAGTGAGCAGATCAAACAGTTGGCTCGCGTGTGTAACTTGCATTGTTTGGCCATTGGATTTTTCTGCCATAGCTTTTAATAGCGGCCGTTCTTCGTCACCCCCTATGATAATGGTGTAGAGACGGATATCGAATTTTTTCAGTAGTTGCAGGAATGAATCTTTCTCAACAGTTCCTATATTGGCTTCTCCGTCGGTAACGAAAACAACAGCCGTAGTTCGGGTTCTATCCGGCAGGGTGAAACTGTGTTTCATTGCTGCAAGCAAATCTGTACCACCTTCTGTTCGGGTCTGATGTAGCTGCTCTATCAGTTGCTCTTCATTGCTCAATTTTTGGTGCTGCCACCCGGCAGTCATTTCGGTAATTAAATTATTGAAATTAAGTATTCGATAACGGTCATCGGGCTGCAGTCTACGTAGCGCGCGCTTCATTCCTTTGGCAAGCATTGCATATTTGTCCTTCATCGAGCCTGATGAGTCCAGTACGAAAATCCAATCACGGCCTGAATCAAGTTTTTTTAAATCCGTACCAGGAGAAAAAGTAATCAAGAAGGTGCCTGAATCTCCAACCCGAGACTTCATGCTTTCTACTTTAACTACAGGCGGTGCATTGGTGTCCAGACACCACTCTACAGTCACTGAGTCTGGATCGATGTCGGCGGTGTTAATTTTATGAGTGTCATTGTCATTGCATATTTTCTTCTTGTAGCCTGAAGCTCTCTGTTTTGTGCTGGCCGTTTTTGCAGATAGTGTTACACGCCACGTGTTTTCAGATAATTTGCTTACTGCGTTTTGGGAATGATCATGTAGTTGGAGTGCAGTGATCGGCAAAGAGGAGTCTATTTGCAAATCAAAATTGAAAATATCAGGATTTAGGTTTTGAGCATTGGTGAAAACGGGTAACTTCCAATTTGCAATTCGGGCCCTTAGGCTCGAAAGACCTGAGTGGTTTTCGTTTAAGGCAGGACTGTAGGTATATCTACCTATACCTACATCCAGAGCAACCTTTTGTATGTAAACCAGTTGTATTTTAATACTTTGCTGTGCTGGAAGAGAGGTGACGGGGATGCTGAAAATATCTTTGTTGGTGATCAGTGTACTCTTGGTGTCCTTTGTAGCGCCATCCTGTGGTTGAGAGTCCGTTCGCTCTTGAATGGCTTTCTGCTCTTGCATCGCTTTCTGCATACTAAGGTTTGTCGGCTTGCCGTTAATCCAGACCGTAAACTGGCTTAGCTTGGCCCGGGCCGGCAGTTGCAAATAGTAGGTACCATTGGTGTCATTAGCTGAGACATTAAAGTAAGTCTGTTCAACGGTTGTGATAGCGTACTGGTTATAGATTCTGACATCCACATCATGGCCAAGAATTTCAACTTCTGGTGTCAGCGAATCGACCGATTGTTCCAACAATAGTAGCCCTGCAGCCTGTGTATTATTGGACAGGCTGGACACTAAGAGAATGCAAAGAGCGACGAGAGTTAAAAAAATGGGTTGAGGAATGGATAAACTCGGTTGCTGTGCATGTTTATATAAACATGCTCGAAAAGCGCAAGTTCTTGCTGAACACAGGCTGAACAATCTGTTGTCGTTAATGCTCTTTTCGATGCGGATGTATTGCTGCATTCATGAAGGTTCGCTTATGTACCAGCACTGCACAATGTCCACTTGCAATGTGCCATAATACAAACCCGATGGTTTCGTCAGATAATACTTATGGCGTTGGTGTCCGATCTCATTGAACAGCTCAAGCAAGAACTGAAAACCCGCAGCTTGACTTATAAAGATGTGGCTTCGTCTCTGGACTTGTCTGAAGCCAGCATTAAAAGACTCTTCCGCGAACGGGATATGACGCTGTCCCGTCTTGAGACTATCTGTGGTCTCGTCGATCTTGATATCAGTGGATTGGCGGCGCGCGCGGATGAAGCACGAAAACGGGTCAATGAGCTAAGTCTGGAGCAGGAGGCTATGCTGGTCAGCGATGAAGAGTTATTTCTGCTAGCGGTACACTTGGTCTACGGTTGGGACTTTGATCTCGTCATGGCTACCTATGAGCTGGATCAGCACAAGGCGCAGCAACACCTGACACTTCTCGACCGTATGAAGATCATAGAATTGTTACCGGAAAATCGTGTGCGTGTCCTTTTATCTCCTGATTTTGAATGGATAAAAGGCGGCCCGATTCAACAATATTATGACGAAACCCTGCAAGGTTTTTTCTTTAATTCCAAATTTTCAGAGCCCGGTGAGTTGCGGCTGGTGGTCAATGGCTGGATGTCGCTGGAGAGCATTACTGCGTTTCATGACAATATGCGTCGCCTGGTGCGTGAATTCGATACACAAAAACGCGAAGACAAGAATACTCCGGACGATAAACGTCGCGGAACAACACTGGTGATGGCAATCAGGCCATGGGCGGTAGAAATTTTCGAAAAATACAAGCGAAATTCGAAATCAGTGACATGAGTTCGAATTCACCTCGACCGTTTTAATGCGTGCATTGAGTGATTCAGGAATGTGTTTATTAAGCGGCGCTGCTTAGGCAGCATGGATGAGTCAGTTTGCTTCTGGGTGAGTGGTCTTTAAACGAGACTCTCTGAAAAGGATATACCAGGCGCTGCTGAAAATTATTACGGAACCTATCAGCGTCCACCTATCCAGTAAATCCGCGAAAAGCGCATAACCGATGATGCTGGTCCAGATCAGGCGCATAAAATCAACGGACATCACAACAGCAGTATCGGCAATACGCAGCGCACTGGTCATGCAGAAATGCCCGCCGGTTGCCAGCACGCCTACTAAAAACAGCCACGCCATTTGTTGCAAGTCAGGCCATTGCCAGTAGAGTAGTGCTGGAAGTAGCGACAACACCGAAATACCGGCACCCATCCACGCAATAATGCAAGTAGTTGATTCAGTAGCAGAGAGCTTTTTGACTATAGTGACACTGGTGCCCCAGGCCATGGTTGAGGCGATGACCAGTAGAGCATAAGCGTTAAACCCGGCGAGGCCGGGGCGCAGCACAACGACAACGCCCGCCAGGCCTGTGAAGATTGCCAGCCAGCGGCGCATGCGCATTTTTTCACCCAGTATTAGCCAGGCTGCCAGTGTGGCAAAAATTGTGGCACTAAAGCTCAATGCTGTAGCGTTAGTGACGGGTACTTCCGACAAGGCATAGAACCAGCTCAGCATGGCCAGTAAGCCAATAAAAATGCGCAAGAAATGCAGCTTCGGATGGCTGGTAGCCAATACTCCAATTCCCGCTTTGGCAATCAATGGCAGGATCGCGACCAGTCCAAAAAAACTGCGAAAAAATACAATCACAAACGGATGAAGATCAGCAGACAAATAGCGCACTATGGAGTGCATGCTTGCAAGAAATACCGTTGCTGCTAGCATAAAAAGAATGCCACGCAGCGCGGCCGGCAGCGGTTGCGGCCGTTGTTGTGAACTATCCGGAACTTTCAGTGACACCATGCCGTCTAACCAGGTTGGTTGGCAAAAAAATGGTCGTATTTAGAGCGGTTTAGCATTGCGGGAAGTGTTCATTTCACGCGGACATGCTAGGGTATAATTTGTATATCTAAAGAAGGCACGTTGTGATTAAAGAGCCTTAATTCAGCGCTGCACAACTCTGCTCATTGAGTAATTCGTGGAGCTGGCAGCCACCATAGTACCCGAGATCAGGAAACATCAAGAAAGGCCTACAGAATGAATCAATTAAACAGTCATAAATCACCCGTGGTAGCACAACAGTTATTCGCTAATCGCTGGCTGGTCTACACCGTTTTTGCCCTGATTGTCAGTATGATGAGCATTGCTGCGATTAGTGATGTCGTGGCTGCCGAACCTGTCAGTAAATCACGGCGTGGTGTCATGATCGGCGGCCATGATTCTGTTGCATACCATACCCTTTCGCGAGAGCCCCATGCTAAAGCTGCGGCGGGCAAGAAAACCTGGGTGGTTGAATACCTCGGGGCCAAGTGGCGTTTTGCAAGCAAAGAAAATGCAGATCTGTTCGAAGCTAACCCCGAAAAATATAAACCGGCTTATAACGGGCACTGTGCTAATGCCTTGAGCCTGGGTAAGGGGCTGCTTAAAACCAATGGCAAAGTCTGGGAAATATTTGGTGACCAGCTTTTCCTGTTTTATGCAGAGAAAGGTCGCAAGCGTTGGCTTTCAGTCGATGATATCACTGATTTCAAGGCTGTAGCGGATGCTGAATGGGCGAAGCTGAGCCAATAACCAGACTCTGCGTTTCGCAGTTTCTTTCGCACGCAGTTTCTTTCGCAGTTTCTTTAAAAACATCTGTGTTTAATCGCTGCGCTGCAATTTGCGGCGCAGAGCGAGATTCTGTACTACCAACGCCACGATTACCAGGCTGGCACCTACCAGCTCGATTAGTTCAAACCGATGTCCCTGGGCATAACGTACACCGAAGGTTACTACCGGTATCAAATTGATAAATAGCATGGCGTTGATAGCGCCCAGCATGCGTGAGCCGCTGTTCCAGCCGTACATTGCGACAAGAACGCCGACAAAGGCGAGAAAAATCAATTCAAAACGTACTTCGTACCAGTCCAGGGCGGACGGTACGGCTAACCACCCACTGCTAACCAGAACAATCACCAGAATCAGGTTGCCCACTGAACCCAGTGTCATGGTCCACGCGGTTAATCGTAAATTACTCCAACTCGGATATTTGCCACAAGTAATCGAGTAGATGACCCAGCATACGGCACCCGACAATATCATCAGATTGCCGGTGAGTTCCTGCCTCGACAAATTCAGAGAAGTGTCCCAGCGTGTGACCACGGTGATGACCCCGACAAAGGCCACCAGAACACAAAGGGTGGATAGCAGATCGGGAGCTTCTTTTTGCCACAAACGCTGAATCAAAACAGAGATAATAGGCTGGGTTGCGACAATAACAGCGGCTATTTCCGGGCGCGTCAGCATCAGGCCACCAAATATCAGCGAAGGTGTGGCGCACATGCCAAGAATCCCGAGTCCAGCCATCTCGGCAGATTCCCGGTTCAGTGAAAACCCTTTCTTACCTTCAAACAACCACAGCAATATCACCATGATGATGGCCGGAACGCCAAAGCGAAATACAGAGGAATGAAAAGCGTCGACGATTTCGAATGCGGCTTTACCGACCGGGAATTGCAAGCCCCAGATTATCGCTGTGACCAGCAGGTAGGAAGAGCCGATCGCGTATTGTCGGGTATTCGTCATCTTGGTTGAGATACCGAAGCTTGTCAGGCAGAAGTGTCGGTGTTTGTGCTGTTACTGTATGTCCCGGCTGAGCGCGGTACGGTACTATAGTAATCTTCCTGATGGCAGGCAACGTCATGGTGCATCAGTTTTTTAAATATCAGATAATTTTCTGGTGAAAATAGCTCTATCAGGTTGTCGAAGAATCAGTGTGATGCATGCAGTTAGTCGGAGTATTTGATATTAACAACGAGGCTGCTGTTGCTTGCAGTAGTGCCTGCAATGCGCCGGTTTCCATAAACCGGAGGATATTTTTTGCATCCGACGACGTTGATGCCGTGCTGATTGCCGCAGCTACCAGCACTTGCTCAGACTACATTGAGGCAGCGGTCGCTGCTGGTCATGGCAGATGGTGATCGGGCTTGATTACCCTTTGGTGGCACCCAGAGTCAAGCCTGCAATAAAGTGTTTCTGCATCGCAAAAAACATCAGCACTGGTGGAATTGCCGCCATCAGTGATGCTGCTGAAACAAGGTGCCATTGAGAAACAAACTGTCCATTTAGAGCGCGGATACCCGCTGTTATCGGCTTTGATGCTTCGCCCTGTGTTAGCACCGTGGCCCAGAAGAAATCATTCCAGATAAACGTAAAAATAAGTACTGATAACGCAGCTACTGCCGGCCTGACCAGAGGCAAGACGAGGTGCCAGAATATGCGCCATTCTTTTACGCCTTCAATGCGGGCACTTTCAATCAGCTCATAGGGAAGTGCACGAATAAAGTTGCGCATAAACAGTGTGCAAAAGCCGGTCTGGAATGCTGAATGGAATAGCACCAGCCCTGTCACGGTATCGTACAAACCGGTTTTCACCGACAGATCACGCACCGGTACCATGAGTATCTGGAAGGGCACGAAGTTCCCGGCGATAAACAGAAAGAAAAGTGGCAGGGCGAATTTGAAATTGTATATGGCCAAGCCGTAGCCTGCCAGGCAGGCAAGTGAAACCGAAATAATTACCGTTGGAATGGTCACTTTAACTGAATTCCAGAAGTAGGTAAGTGCTTCGGATTGGGTAAACACTGCCACGTAATTTTCAACCAGATTAAAAGCTGACGGCCAGCCAAACATATTGCCCGAATTGATATCAACAGCCGGGCGAATCGACGTCATGAATATCGCCAACAGTGGCAGTAACCAGAGGAATAGTGCAATCGGCAACGCCAGTTTATAAGCCAGCCGCAAGCCACCCGAGGTTTTCTCTATTGGGGTAGGGAACATGTTAGCTGTTATCCTTTTCGTCGCGATACATTCGCCACAGGAAGTAGGATATGTAGACCAGCATGATCAGAAATAACACCGTCGCTATCGCCGAGCCATAGCCATAGCGATCGCCGTATTCGGAAATTGCCGTTTCATACATATAGTAGGCGAGTACATTACTGGAGCCAAAGGGGCCGCCGCGGGTCATTATCGCGATCATGTCGAACGAGCGCAGTGCGCCAATTACTGTAACGACGATTGCCAGGAATGTTGCCGGCGCCAGTTGCGGCAGGATAATGTGACGCAGCATTTTCCATCCCTTGGCGCCATCGAGCCTGCCTGCTTCGATCTGTTCGGGTGATACATTGTTGAGCCCCGTGAGGTAGAGAATCATGCAGTAGGCTACTTGAGGCCATAGCCCGGCAAAAATAATTCCGTAGGTGGCCCAGTCTTCGTCACCGAGAATATCAGGTGGTTTTGTACTGCATTTGGTTGTGACGTTGCCCATGATGTTTATTGTTTCTTCGCAGAAAGCCCATTTCCATAGTGAGCCGACAACACCATAATCCGGGTTATAGAACCAGCCATAAATCAGGCCGACAACTACCTGGGAAATGACAAAGGGAAAGAAGAACATGGATTTGTAAAAACGTATGCCGGTGACTGTCTGGTTTAAGAAAAGCGCGATAGCCAGACCCAGAGGCACCGCAAGCATATACAGCACCAGCCAGATAACGTTGTTTTTCAGCGAAATATAGAAACGCTCATCATCGAAGAGCAATTTGCGATAGTTATCCAGCCCTACCCATTTAGCGGTTGATTGCCCTTCGCCATCATACAGGCCATTCCATTCGTAAAAGGACAGCGCGATTGACTGGAATATAGGAATGATGACATAGATGGAAAAGAAGATGAGTGCGGGAGCAACGAACAACCAGGGTGCGATGGCAAGGCGGTTCTTCTGCCAACGCAAGTTGCCTGGAGGGGCAGGGTCGGCAGTTGTTGTTGAATTCGCCATTACCGGTTTCTCCTCGAAGCGCATCTGAGCGCATGCAATGCTCGCTGTATTAACTACAGACAACCGGCAGTTTAACAACTAGTTCAAGCAGGGGGAAGCAGCGGGAACGAAAAAAAACGCCGGAAGAGGTTCCGGCGTTTTTTAGTTTCTATTAAATACAGATTTTAATACAGATTCAGGGCTCCGCTTCATCATGACCACGCTGCGTTATGACTAAGCTTCATTATGACTAAGCTGAGTTATGACAAAGTTAGGAGCCATGATGAATTCTTTGACGAATTCATCACGCTTAAGTCTATTTGTAGACTTCTTCCTGAACACCGTCCAGACGCTCGAGTATGGCGTCCATTTTAGAGGTATCAAGCATGAACTCCTGAAAACCTTCCATGCCCGCTTTAGCCATCTGTGCAGGTGCGTCACGATCATAGAATTGTGCAAGACCGCTGGCAGTAGAAAGCGTTTCAAAACCTTCCTTCAGGAACTTGTTATCACCCACTTCTGCGTTCTTGTTGATCGGCAGCTGGATGATAGTGTTATTCCATTCTGTTTGAACATCAGGCTGTGCAATGAAGGCGAGGAATTTTCGAGCGTCTTCTTTATTCTTGGCACCTGATGGGATGAAGAAAGCATCGGCAGGAGCTTCCTCTGCACGTGGCAGTCCGGGAGTAATTTCCGGGAATTGGAAGAAATCAATCTGGTCTTCGGTCAGTCCTGCATTCAGGTAGCCGTCAACAGAAAAGTTACCCATGACGTACATGGCAGCGTCACCGTTGGCAAACGGCGCGATTGCATCCTGCCAGGACATGGTGGCATGGTTCTCTACAAAGTAGTCAGCATCGACCATCTCTTTCCAGGTTTCGAAAACCTTCTTGATGCGATCGTCGGTGTATTTGATTTTGCCGGCTGTCAGATCGTTGTGAACTTCATAGCCATTGGTGCGCAAGTTCAGGTAGTCGAATACGCCGGCTGCAGTCCACAGGAATTTTGTGCCAATGGTGATTGGCGTAACACCGGCTTCCTTAAGCTTTTCCGCTACTGCGTTAAATTCTTCCCAATTTGTGGGTTCAGCCAGTTCCAGTTTGTCGAAAATATCCTTGCGGTAGTAAACGCCCCACTGGTAGTAGGTGTAAGGAACGCCCCACTGCTTGTCATCGATTGTCATCGTAGGCTTGATTGCAGCCAGCGCATCGTGAAATCCATTGTCATCCCAAACGTCAGAAACGTCTTCAAACAAACCGGCTTCAACAAAAGGTGCCATGCGGTTGCCCGGGTACCATGATGTGATATCAGGAGCATCGGCTGACAGGAAATTTCTGATCGCAGTTTTGTGTGCTTCGCGATCATTGATGTTGACCGTAACGTTGATGTCGGGGTTGGCTGCCTTGAACGCTTCAACGGCAGTTTCAAATGCTTCCTTTGGAGCCGGGTTAGGATCGTCAAAGTTGATAACGAGATCGCCTGCAAGTACGGCGCTTGACAGCAAGCCGGTTGCAACCATGGCTACCGTTGTTTTTAATGCGGTTTTGATCATTAGAAGTTCTCCTCTTCTGGTACGCTTTGCCCTGTGGTTTGCTAAGAATCGGTAAAGCTGAAACCAGGGCAAAAAAATATTAAGCTAATTGATGCGTGTCTGGAAATTATCCCGTTTAACATTTTTGAAATGTTATTGATGGGGGGAATGTTCAGTTCGGCCGCAGTTGGCCTGCAGACACTAACCGGCTTTATCAGATAGTTCAACGTCTGTCCGGACGCTTCCGATTATAGCCTGAATCAGTATCTGACGGACGTGACTATCAGGCATCTCAGTACCTAAACGGCCCAGATTGCCGCATCTGAGGGAAAAAGTGTCGATTTGCCGATTATCAAGTCACTTTTCAGCGCTTTTTTATCCGTTTCCGGCAGACCCGATAGCTCAGTTAGCTGAACAACCTCAGGACCATAGTTGATGGCAAAGACCAGATTTTTCCAGCGCCTCAGTCGCAATCCGGCATTACACTGAACCGTCTCAAGCCCTGCAGACAGGCTGATGGAGGACACTAGCGCAAGCAGGCTTTCGCTTTCCAGCCAGGCATTGAGATAATAAATTTTGTGATGCTTGTAGAGAAAACCCCAGCCGTCACTGAATGAGCCGGCAGGTGTAAGGCTGGTTTGAACCTGTTCACGCCAATCGCATGATGTGCAAGACAGTTTATTGCCGGCATGATCTTGTGTGGTCAGCGTTTCCTGCCAGGCCGGTGGCATTGATTCAGATCGAATTATTGTCAAGGGAATCAGTTCACCCAGTGGGCCGGGTGGCAAGTTGTCAACCAGGGTGCCGTTTTTTGTTCGCGAACCACTGCGCGGCAGTATCAATACAGTGGCCTCCGTTCTTTTAAGGTTGCTAGCCAGCGTGTCAGTCACGATGCTGGCACAAGCCACGACAATCAATTTGTAGTTGGATAGATCACTATCCTGGCCAACAATGTCAATCGACAGGCCCAATTGCCGGAGCGCGCTATAGGCTTGTTGCGTCCATTCCAAGGGATCAAAACGTCCGCCAACGCTTGCGTGTAGCCCGCTATCGCCACCGGGCTTTTGAATTCGTATTGCACAATCGCTGCTGTAGTCAAAGACTATGGCAGTTTCAGCCGTTACAGTTCCAGCAGTTTGCTCCGGCAGTTTGTCTCGTTCCAGCACTGCAGACAATTTTTGAATATCTTCATGCAGCTGCCGTACTTCTTTTGCTGCCCAGTCTTCATCTCCATTGCTTAACAGCAAGCCGGTATGCATCATCTCCTGTGCAAACGGTGCCTGACGCCAGCGAAAATAGCTAACCGTTTCAGCGCCATGTGCGAAAGCCTCAAGGCCCCACAGCCGTGCCATGCCTGCAAGTGGTGAAGGGTTATGTGGTGCCCAGTTAACCGGGCCGGGCTGTTGCTCCATGACCCACCATCGACCATTACAAAGGCCACGGTAAAGATCATGGTGAAAAGCTGCGGTATCAGGGTGGCCGGTTCGCATCCAGATCTGCTGCGCCTGCGCATCCTGAGCGTCGCGATCAAGAAATCCGAGCGGGTAGCTGTCCCAGGTGGCGATATCGAGATCTTCAGCGACCAGCCTGTGATCAAATTCCACAAAGTTACCCATGAAATTATGACTCACCGGAATACCCGGTGAGTGCTTGCGAATGATCTCCGTTTGCGCCTTGTTGAATTGTTTTATTTGATGTGATGAAAAACGCCAGAAAGCCAATTGATGCGAAGGGTTTGCCTCGGTGACCGTCAGTTCGGGTAAATCTATCTCGTCGAAATTCTGATAGCTCATGCTCCAGAATGCATTGCCCCATGCTTGATTAAGTGTATCAATACTATCGTAGTGGTTTTTGCACCAGCGACGAAAAGCCAATTGTGCGTTTGTCGAATAACTCAATGAAGTGTTGTGGCAGCCGTATTCATTGTCTGTCTGCCATGCAATAAGAGAAGGGTGACGACCGAACTCGCGAGCTACAAGCTCTGTAATGCGACGGCATTCCTCAATATAAGCAATGGATGAAAAACAGTAGTGCCTGCGCGAGCCGAATTTTCGTGGCCGGCCGTACTGGTCCAGCGCCAGCATATCCGGGTGTTTGTCTACCAGCCACTTTGGCGGTGTTGCTGTTGGTGTGCCAAGAACGGTTTTTAGTCCCTGCTGATGAAGCGTTTCAATCGCTTCATGCAACCAGTCAAAGTGAAGCTCACCATCACGCGGTTCCAGCTGTTGCCAGGCAAATTCACCAATGCGAACAATTGAGATTCCAATCTCACGCATTTTTTGTGCATCATGTGGCCAGCGGCTTTTTGGCCAGTGTTCAGGGTAATAGCAAACGCCTATTTTCATACTTTTACCCTTGGCTTTTCTAGTTTTGGTTATCAGTGTTTATCGCAGAGCTACAGGCTCGCAATCGATGAGCGGCAATTTCAGGAACCACCGGGTTGACGATATTCCCGGCACCGGATTCAAAACCAGCCAGGTACTTGAGCATGTCAGGTGCCCGCAACGGTGGTTGCATAGCCAGGAAAAAACAGCAATGCCGGTTATCTTCATGATCATCGCAGGGAGCATTGTGAAACAGAGTGATGTTGGGAGACTTTCGCGCAAATAATTGATCATAGCGTCGGCACTGCATTTGGTAGAGTCTGCCGAGCTCATTCAATTGTTGCGAATTCATGTTGTCAAGGTCAGCCACAGCGTGTTTGGGCACTATCCAGCTTTCATAGGCAAATCGTGCGAAGTAGGGAACTATGGTTTTAAAATAATGGCCTTCTTCTATCAGCAGACTATGTGGGTGTGCGCTCTGATATTCCGCACGTGCAATCAATTGCGGTAGCAATGAATTTCCATTATTGAATTCTGCGGAATCGTATTTTTTATAGAATGCGGCTTGGGCGCTTCGCATTCTTGTAGCGTTGTCACTGACAAACGGTAGTGCGTATATTTGCCCGTGTGGGTGTAGATTCGATGTGCCTGTTTCAACGCCCTTGTTTTCAAACATGACAACCTGGGCTACATGGCTTAACACACTCAGACGTTTGTGTTCGGTTTGCCATAGTTCGGCAACCTGTTGCATTTGATTCGATGAAAGATCGCTGATGGTTTGGTCGTGACGATGATTCCAGCACAACACCCGACATTTGCCAGCCGAAGGCATCGAAAGCTGCAGTTCCTCAAATTGCGTGTCGTTGGCGTTATCAGTTGTAGCCATGGATATCTCCGCGCTCTGCCAGCTGTCACCCGTGAGCGAAGGAAAATCGTTGTCGAAGGCGTAGGGGCCATGGTAATCCGGGTTCTCAATACCGGTTGAGCGTGTCACTCCCGGGCACAGGTAGCAGCTGCTGTCGTGTTGTGGTGCCTCGGTCTGCTGTGCAGCTGCAACAGTACCACTCCACGGGCGATTTGAAGTTGCTGCAGAAATAATCACCCATTGCTGTAGCAGTGGGTGCCAGCGAAATTGTCTGTCTGGCAAGCTCGCCGATAGATCTTCAATATCTGTAGCCATGGTTAGATTGCCATTTCGTCCAGGTTGATCTCACTGACACCCGATGCTGCTTTGAAAACAAAAAAGTCGGCTTGCCGAGCCGAGCTGGCTTCGTAAGCGGCGCCCACGCTGGCAATCCATGCGGCCACATCGCCTGTTTCTACCAGGCTCACCGTACAGCCGCCAAAACCGGCGCCAGTAAGGCGTGTGCCGAGGGTGGCAGGGTTGTCCAATGCTGCTTTGACCAGATGTTCGAGTGGTTCACTTGATACCTCGTACAGATCGCGCAGCGAGTGATGGGAGCCGATCATCAGTTGGCCAAATGCTTTCATATCGTTACTCTGTAAGGCCGCCATTGCCAGTTTGACTCTCTGGTTTTCTGTTACAACGTGTGCTGTTCTCTTGAAGGCAATATCATCATCAGGGAACAAATCACGGGCGCTTGCCAGGGCGTCGGGTTCGAGTTCGGCAAGTGATTTAATTTTATAACGTGGTTGTAATAGCTCTATTGCCCGTTGGCATTCCCGCACCCGATCGTTATATCCGGCTTCGGCCATATCGCGTTTTTGGTTAGTGTTGGCCAGTATAAAGCAGGCTCCAGCGAGTTTTAAAGGAACGTGTTCGTGGCGTAGTGTGTTGCAATCAATCGCTATGGCTTGCTCGGCCTTTGCCATGGTGACAGCGAACTGATCCATGATGCCGCAAGGCACACCAACAAAATTGTTTTCGGCACGCTGGCAAAGTTTAACCAATTCCAGTGCGCTGAGGTTAAGTTCGGCAAATGCGTTTATTGCAAAAGCTGTTACGACTTCAATTGCTGCAGAAGACGATACTCCAGCGCCGTCCGGTAGGTCACCGGAAAAGAAACAATCGAAACCTGATGCCTGCCAGCTCTGCTTGGCATCCTGCAGTTGTTTGAGCTCGCTGATTACCCCCATTGGGTAATTGACCCATTCCCGGGCAATCGGTATCAGCTGCTCCAGTGATTCAATTTCCAGTGAATAATCAAAATTGGCAGACTTGAAACGGTACTTGCCATCACTGCGTGGTGCAATTGCCAATGCGATTCCGCTGGAAACTGCGCAGGGGAATACCAGGCCACCATTGTAGTCTGTGTGGTCACCAATCAGATTAACGCGCCCGGGAGCATAAAATACCCGCGTCGCCGAAGTATGATCGACGTCCTGAAATTCGCTGGCGAAACGTTCCGCAGTAGCTTTGGCGAGTGGGCGTCGTCCGGTATCCGGATTGGATTCGTCATTCATATTGTCGGGTGTAGGGTCTGGGCAGTGGCATGTAAGTGAAAACGCGTCAGTCGATGACATGAATATGCGTCAGTCGACGCGAGTGCAACTGAAAAGCAGTCCGCTTTGTGCAGGCAGTACCGGTAGTTGCAAACCGATTCGCATCAAAAGTTCTGCAGGCACCACCAGCTCTGTTGTCATCCACGCAGGAAGTGTGACTGCAAAGCCTGCCAGCTGTTGAGTGTTTAGCGCTTCATATTTTATACGGTAGCTGGCGCCTTTTTTAAGTCCCTGCAAAACCAGTGCGCCCTGCAGACTTTGTTTATTCGCTGCAAGCATGACAACATTCCACAGCGAATAGGCTTGACAACTACTGACGTTGCCGCTAGCCAGTAGTTTGTCGTTTACCGTTGGCAAACGCCAGTGACTTGCTTCGGCTAGCCACTCTCTACTATTTTTATACAGGCTCGTGTAGTGATGCAGTATTCGTCGATCTTGCTCGCTTAGTTTGCGGGCATCAAGCTCAAAGCCGTACTGCCCCTGCAATGCGACTATAGCGCGTAAATGAATGTCGGTTTGTCTGCCAGTCAGGTGAGCGCGTTCCGACCCCACGTGCACGCCAAGAATTTCAGCTGGCAGGAAGGTGCTGAAGCCGCGCTGGATGCCGGCGCGTTCAACCGGGTCAATGTTATCCGACGACCAGATTCGACCGCAGTGGGCGAGAATACCCAAATCAGCTCTTGCGCCACCTGATGAGCAGGACTCAATTTCCAGAGCCGGAAATTGTTGCTGAAGCTGCTCCATTAAACGATAGCAGGCGCGAGGCTGTTCAGCGGCCATTGCGCTTTGACCGTCTCCTGCCAATACCAGATTCCGGTTCATATCCCATTTGATGTAGTCGATCCGGTATTCCTCCACAAGTGCTGCCATTCGCTCGTACAAGTATTGATGCACTTCTTCTTTTGCAAGGTTCAATACCAGCTGTGAACGCGCCAGCGGTGTTTCATAGCCGTTAACCTGCAAGGCCCAATCGGGATGTTGGCGATACAGATCACTGTCCGGGTTAACCATTTCCGGTTCAAACCATAAGCCGAACTGCAGGCCATGGCCTCGCACATGTTCAACCAGCGGATGCAGGCCATCGGGGTATATGGATTCATCAACAAACCAATCGCCCAGGCCGGCTCTATCGTCGCGCCGGTGCCTGAACCAGCCATCATCCAGCACGAACCGCTCAGCGCCAATTTCGGCAGCGGCATCCACCAGCTGCTTGAGTTGGTCGATGTTGTGGTTAAAGTACAAGGCTTCCCAGCTGTTGGCGTGTACCGGTCTTGGGCTTCGCGACCATGCCGGGAGAATTTCGCGACGGGCAAAACAATGAAAACACTGCGACAGCTGATTGAGATCGCGAGCAGCAACGACATGCGCTGCTGGTGCAGTCCAGGATTCGCCTGCGCCAAGTCTGATCTCGCCCGGTTGCAACAGAGCGCCAATCTGAAAGTAGTTGTAGCCATCTGACAGTTGCTCGGCAAGCACCCGGTGATTACCACTCCAGGCCAGTTGCATGCCCAGCAGGTTGCTACTGCTTTCCTGGTTGCCAGAGCCATCACCAAATCCTGCAGGACCGGCAATAGCCGCTGGAAAATGCTGGTGGCTGGTGCGCCCGCTATGGTTTTCAATCTGTATGCGTGCAGCCGAAATCTGATTGCGTTCGGGCTGCATCTCAAGGCCCCAGCGACCGTGAAATGTGAGCAGCTCATTTTGCACAGCATTGAGTGGAATGGTGGCACTTGCCAGCCATTGCAGCTCAAAGACCTCCGTGCCCGCATTGGTGAGTGTTGTCGAGAGTGTTAGCGTTCCCGATTCGCGATGCAGTGATGCACGCAATACGATTTCGAGTTGTGCTACCGGGTCAAGCAATATGAATTCGAGTTGCTCGGCAGTTACGCTACTGGACTGCCGTACGTTTTGAAGTTCGAAATAGGCGCTGAAGTGCCGGCCTGATGCATGGCCCAACAGGCCCGGCATAGCCAGGGTCGCAGTAGCGGATTGCGGCAGCAGTGACAGTATCGGGCTGTGATCCGGGCTTGCCAGCAACGAGGGTCGATCGGTGAGCGCATCGATCAGGTTTGCCAGCTCGTCGTTGTTTTGTGATTCGGGTGTGGACAACCGTGAGCCCAGCCAGACCAGAGACGGAACCTTATTGTCCCTGGACAGGAAAATCGCTGTGCAACTGTGCCCTTCAAGCTGCCACAGTTGTGTAGATATGTTAGTGTCTTGCATCGAAAAATTTTATACTGAGGCAGGTTGGCGCAGTCAGTCAGGAGCAGGTTATTCCACTCGCGACTGTATCTGCAGAGATTGCCAAAGGCCAAGTTTGCCACAATCTGAGCCCTGACAACACGCAGCAGGAGAGAACCTTTTATGGCGAGTGTGGAATTAAAGAAAGCCTATAAACGTTACGGTGATGTGGAAGTCATTCACGGTGTGGATTTGCAGCTGGGCTCCGGCGAATTCATCGTTTTTGTTGGGCCGTCGGGTTGCGGCAAGTCAACCTTGTTAAGAATGATCGCGGGTCTGGAAGACATATCCGATGGGGCAATTCATATTGGCGAACGTGATGTCACCGATATGGCAGCGGTAGATCGTGGTATAGCCATGGTGTTCCAGAGCTATGCCCTGTACCCCCATATGACAGTTGCCGAGAATATGAGTTTTGGTCTGCGCATGAATGGTGTCGACAAAGACATTATAAAAACCAAGGTGCAGTCCGCGGCAGACACTTTGCAATTAGGGGAATTATTGAATCGCAAGCCCAAGAATCTCTCAGGCGGGCAGCGACAGCGAGTGGCAATCGGGCGAGCCATTGTGCGAGACCCGAAAGTATTCCTGTTTGATGAACCACTTTCCAATCTGGATGCCGAGTTACGGGTCGAGATGCGATTGCAAATCGCTCGCTTACATAATCAACTCGATTCAACCATGATCTATGTTACGCACGACCAGGTTGAAGCAATGACCATGGCGGATCGTATCGTTGTGCTGCGGGATGGTTATGTCGAACAGGTGGGCACACCGCTGCAGTTGTATCACCAGCCGGATAATATGTTCGTTGCAGGTTTTATCGGTTCACCAAAAATGAATTTCATCCAAATGACGTTGCGCGATGGTCGTGCTGATGGTGCGGTTGTGGAGTTACCCGGTGGCGCAACAGCGGAGATACCGGTAGATGCGTCACGCAGTAGCGCCGGCGCTACTGTCACGCTGGGTATCCGGCCGGAAGATGCGGGTGGCAGCGCTGGGGATATCGAAATGCCTATAGAAGTTGATGTGGCCGAGCGTCTGGGCGGTTCTACCTACCTCTACGGAAAGTGCGCCGGGCTGGACAACTTTGTGGTGCAACGCCCCGGTATTGAAATGGCGAGGGCCGGCGGCCAGGTGAATTTAAGCTGGAGTGCCAGCTCCTGTTACCTTTTTGACAATGACGGGTTAGCCTATCAACGTCTGAACCAGACTTTACAACTCTGATTAACCAGTTGGGTGATTGGCCAGTACGGTGATTGGCCAGTACGATTGTTAGCCAATCCGATATTTTCAACCCCGAGTTTAATTATCAGAGTTGATTGCGAATATCATCCAGGGCTGCCTGTACGGCATCAAACATTTCGTCTATCTGCTCGTCTTCAATGGTCATAGGCGGGCAGAATGCCACCGCGTCTCCTGGAGTCGGCCTTAGAATAACGCCATGCGCACGTGCTGCATTGGCGATATGCCAGGCGACTTTGTCAGCCACAGGGAACTGCTCTTTTGAGTGCTTGTCTTTGACGATTTCAATAGCGCCAATCAATCCGACATTGCGACTTTGCCCGACCAGAGCGTGGTTCTGCAAAGCACTCATGCGTTCTGCAAATCGCAGGGAGCGTTGTTGCACAACCCTGGCGATATCCATTTCTTCGTATATTTTAAGAGTCTCCAGCGCTACGGCTGCAGAAACCGGGTGGCCACCGTAGGTGTTGCCTGTGCCGAACATGCCCAGCTTGTCGCTAAGAGATGCCAGACCCTGGTAAATTTCATCGCTAATCATCACTGCCCCTATGGGCAGGTAAGCAGATGAAAGTTGCTTGGCAACAGTCATGATGTCCGGTTTGATATCGTAGGTTTCGCAGCCCCACATGTTGCCGGTACGACCAAACCCGCAAATGACCTCATCAGCGATAAACAGGATGTCGTACTTTTTAAGTACAGCCTGAACCTTCTCGAAATATCCGGCAGGTGGAATCAGCACACCGCCAGCACCCATCACGGGTTCAGCGATAAATGCAGCAACGGTTTCCGGGCCCGCTTCGATGATGTCGGATTCCAGCTGTGCCGCGAGACGACTGGTGAATTCGTCCTCGGTCTCACCGTTTTTGCCGTAGCGATAGAAGTGTGGTGTTTCTGTGTGGATAACGTCGATGCGGGGAAGGTCGAAACCATCCTGCACGTAGGGTAGACCGGTAAGACTACCCGCTGCGACGGTAATGCCGTGATAGGCACGTCGGCGCGCGATAAATTTTTTCTTCTCCGGCCGGCCCATTGCGTTTTGGTAGTACCAGACAATTTTGATGGCACTGTCTACGGCTTCAGAACCGGAATTGACAAAGTAGGCGCGTGAAATGGGGGCAGGAGCGATTCTGACGAGTTTTTCAGCCAGTTCAATCGCTGGCACATTGGCGCGGTGGCTGAATAGATGCGTATAAGGCATCTCCTGCATTTGCCGGGTGGCGGCATCGACCAGTCGTTGCTGGTTGAAGCCGAGACCGGTGCACCACAGACCTGCCATGCCTTCGATCAGCTTGTTGCCCTGATCATCCCAGACATAAATGCCGTCACCTTTCTCAATGATAAACGGCCCGTTTTTATCGTGGGCATTGAGATTGGTGTACGGATGCAGCGAGTACTTTCGGTCCTTGCTTGCAAGTGACTCGTCTGCAGAATTGCTAGCTATGGCGTCCATGGATGGTCCTCAAAGGGGTTGGCCAGTGGGTGCAGAGCCTTGTTTGCCAGCGTTTTGTTCAAGCTAGTGCGGGTCAATGCTAATATGGCTCTAGCCGCAATCTACTCCGGGGATAAATCGATGTCCAGTGCCAAGCAGACAATTCAGCCCGCCAAAAGCGGGCAAACGGAAGCCGCACACAATCAGGCTGCCGTCCTGCAGAGCGCAATAAGTCGCAGCAGACCCGCCAGCAACAGCATTGCGGCCGTGATTGAAGCCCTGAAAGACCAGTTTGGTGATCGTTGTTCGGTCTCCGAGTCGGTGCGATTGGCGCATGGCAAGGGTGAGTCGTGGCACCCGCCGGAATTACCCGATTGTGTGTGCTATCCGCATTCGACTGCTGAAGTTGCCTCGGTTATGAGCTTGTGCCATGAGCACAAGGTCCCTGTGATTCCATTCGGTGTCGGCACCAGTCTGGAGGGTCATACGCTGGCTCCGCTTGGGGGTGTCAGTATTGATCTGTCGCAAATGAACAATGTGCTCCAGGTCAATGCCGAGGATATGGATTGTCGGGTGCAGGCGGGCGTGACGCGCAAGCAATTAAATGAATATATTCGCGATACCGGCCTGTTTTTTCCGATTGACCCCGGTGCTGATGCGACCATTGGAGGCATGGCGGCCACCCGTGCTTCGGGTACCAATGCAGTGCGCTACGGCACAATGAAAGATAATGTTATGTCCTTGACGTTCGTCAATGCAAAAGGCGAGGTGGTGCGCACCGGAACTCGTGCCAGGAAATCGTCTGCCGGTTACGATTTGACCCGGCTGCTGGTGGGGTCGGAAGGCACTCTGGGTGTCATCACTGAGGTGGGTCTCAAGTTACATGGCATGCCTGAAGCCATGATGGCGGCGGTGGTGTCATTTCCTGATCTGGACAGTGCTATTCAAACTGTTATCCAGACTGTACAGATTGGCATTCCCATCGCTCGTATAGAGCTGGTTGATGAAGCCTATATGGAAGCTATCAACAACTACAGTCAACTGGATAAACCGGTTCGCGACACCTTGTTTCTAGAATTTCACGGTACTGAAAATTATGTGCAGGAGCAGGTTGATCTGTTTGCCGAATTAGCGAGTGAAAATGGCGGTGGTGATCTGGAGTGGGCGCGACAGGAAGAGGACCGTAACCGACTGTGGCAGGCACGGCATGATGCTTACTGGGCAATCCTTGCCAAATACCCCGGCAAGCAAGGGTTTACAACCGATGTCTGTGTTCCGATATCTCAGCTTGCTGAAATTATTCGCTATGTGCGTGAACAGGTAGAAGACAGTTTTCTCGATGCCCATATCATCGGTCATGCGGGTGATGGCAATTTCCACATGATTTTCTGTATTGACCAAACCCAACAGGATCAGGTTGATGAAGTCTACCGGGTCAATGCCTTGCTGGTTAACCGTGCGATCGAAATGGGAGGCACTTGCACAGGTGAACACGGCGTTGGCACTGGAAAGCTCAAGTACCTGCGCAAGGAACATGGCGATGAAGCGTTAGCCATGATGCAGGCCATCAAGCTGGCCTGTGATCCCGAAAACATACTCAACCCGCTTAAAACGGTAGCGGTGTAAATTCTGCCGATTGAGTGGAGGTGGCTATACTTTGACTAACCTTCGGGGGCTCCACCAATCAGGGGTCGCCGAGTATGGTTTTCTCAGTCTCAACCGGGTCAAAGGTCTGCAGACCTGCATTGTCGCGACTACCCGGAAACTCGCGTGTTGCGGTTGCGGCAACCGTGCTGCATGTGCCGTTGCCAATGTAGTCCAGACCCGCTTTGAGCATCGATTCCTGCGGGTTGCCCAGCGCATGGTTCAAAGTATCTTCAGCACTGCAATCAGCAGGGATGCCGTCATAGTAATCACCGAAACCACTGGCATTGACAAAGCGTATCTCCAAAGCACTCATCTGTTTGCCGCAAGCTTGTCTGGGTGCCTGGCCGTAGGGTTTGCCGCAGGATGTGCCGCCGATTTGCACGACATCTATAAAAGGCTCCAGCCCATTGATGACCATTTCGGATGCCGAGCAGGTATTGCCTGAGCTTAAAACGACCAGACGATCAAGGCTTAGAGCATTAAGTGAGTTGGTCAGTCGAAACGGTGTATTTGCGTCCGCAAATTTATCATTGAAGGCGATTTCAGCGAAGGTCTCGCCTGCATAAGCCGGCCCGGCTATTTTGCTGGCAAGATTATTAGCCACAGAAATTCGGCCACCGCCGTTGTATCGCATGTCCAGAATCAGTTCGCTAACGTTTTGCTGGGAAAATTGTGCGAAGGCGGCATCCAGTTCTGCGTTGGAAGTTTCCAGAAATTGTGTGAATGCCAGATAGCCCACGTTAACTCCAGCGTGTGGTAAAACGCTGGCATCAAGAACACTGTCGATATCAAATTCAGTGCGTGTAACGGTTATGTCACGCTGGTTGCCGTTGCTATCAAGGAAAGTAAACGTCGGGGTACGAACCTCAACGCCGGTACCGAGAAACTCGTTCCATTGATCTGCTGTCAGGTCCAGTGGGTGAATACCATTGATCGCCAGCAGAAAATCACCACGCTGAACATTCTCCTCAGCCAGTGGTGAACGAGGATAAATGAAAGCGATTCTTACATCGCTTTCTGATGTTCTTCTGAGCCTCCAACCGTAGCCATGCAATTTGCCCTCGTCGAACAAAGCGGTACTTGTCTGGGCATCGCCGATAAAGCTGAATTTATCGAACGGTAGAACGCGCAGGTCACTGAGCAGCGCTTCCGGTGATTCGTAGTCTGCCTTGTTGACCTGCTGTACCTGGTCATAAAACAGGTAATAGTCATACATATTGGCTTCAACCCAATTACGCATTTCCGGTACGGAGCAATCAATCGGTTGATCAGGGTAGGTGCGAGGGCCTGCTGCAAGAGCATTAACGCCGCTATTTAGAGAGCTATTTGGCGAATTGTTTGTAGAACCGTCGGCCGAACTGTTGGTTAATCCGCCGCTTCCCCCGCCACAGGCAGCAGCTGCCAGGGAAATTAACAAAAGGCTTATTGACCTTGCCAGCGTCGTTTTCTGCGATCGATTGATCATTCTTCCACTCATAGCAACTACCGTAAGTTGACTATCGTCACAATCGATCAAGGTATTGAGAAGTCTGATGTTTAAATGCGAGGCAGGTGGTTTTTAGCACAGGCTTTATTGTTCAGCTCGCACTGCGGTACGCCGCTATAACATGATACTGCCGGATACCTGCGGTCCACGTACTAATTGGAACGGTTGGAACGAATTATTTTGAATCGCCGAAACTTTTGAAACGCATATTGTGAAACGCATATTGCTAGTTGATGAACAGGCGCATGTGTTGCGTGTGATCAAGCTGGGTCTTGATCGCTACGGCTTTGCAGTGGACACAGCTTTGAGCGGTGATCTTGCTTTGGTCAAGTTGAAGTCGGCAGGTAAGTCAGCAGGTAAAACGCGCTTCGCTGACAGTTACTGCAAGTCCGGCCATTGCTGCTTCGATGCTCTGATAGTCGATGCTGATATGCCCGGGATGAATGGCATGCAGTTTAGCGAATTCGTGTATCGCGAATTTCCGGAAAATCCGCCATTGATATTTATTGTTGCCAGAGCCAGCGACCAATGCGTTGGCGGGTGGGCAGCCAGATACCCCGGTATAGAGTTTCTGGAGAAGCCAATGAGCCTGCGTTGGTTGGTGTCCAGACTCAATGACAATTTCGATGATTCTAACAGCCGCTTGGCGGTTGGATCCTGGTCTGATAGTCATTGCTTGTAGTCATAGCGGCTTTCTTGTCATGATGTTGTAGACCAGATTGCCGGCTACGGTCAAAACCAATGCGCCCAGCGCTGCAGCCAGCAATGCGCCGGTAAGTTTTCCACCCATTGTCAGATCGAAAATATCCCGCACAAACAAGCCGAAAAAGGATCCGATAATCCCTAGCGCAATGTTGGGCAACATGCGTAGCGGGTTACTGGAAAAGAGGTAGGTCGAACCGCAGCCTATTAAAACACCGACGAATATAAAGATGTAGGAGCCGAGCAGTCTCATCTGTTTTTTTCCTTCAGCAGTGGGCTTGTGACGGAACTGTACAATGTGGTGTCGGAGTCTGTCGAGCCGTGCTTTGGTGGTTTATGGCAAAATCGCCGGCATGAATGAGTCGACAGGTGGTGATGGGGAGGCCGCCCCCGGTTTTACACAAGAGCAGCATCAGGATTTGGTTGATGCGATCAATCAACGTATGCCTTTCGGCAAATTTGAGGGTACTCACCTTATTGATCTGCCGGAACCTTACCTCGTGTGGTTCAAGCAGCAGGGATTCCCGCAGGGCAAACTTGGTCGGCAAATGGCCCTGGTCTATGAAATCAAGCTCAATGGTCTGGAATCAACTTTCCGTCCGTTGTTGGCTGGAACTTGAGACTCATTGTGAAGCGGAAATTACGCAGACCAGCCACATCTATAACCGTCGTTTCGTGGCATAAATGCCGTTACCAGGGCATGTGACCGAGATCTGCCTTGACGTATGGGAATGCGGCAGTTAATCTCGAACCATGCTGGTCGATAATCGAACAACAGTCCTGTGCCCGAGCCGTATTGCTAGCCCCACTGCATTGCTTGCAGCGTTTGCAGGGAACAGTCTTGTGACTGCGCCACTCTGTTCAGATCGGCCCATCCTGTACAGGTCTGTCCTGAACAGGCTTATCCTGAACAGGCTTATCCTGAAAAACCTCCTACCGAAGCGACTTACAAGCCCGGCCTCCGGACTGCTTTGAGTACACCTCACCGGGTTCCAGCACAACATTGAGTTGAGTTGGATGCCAAGTCCAGAGAAACCGGTACCAGCCAGATCAGAGTGCGACTTTCCTCTGCCTGACTTGTGAATCCATTTCTCTGTAAAGCTTCCGAAGTGTCGGGAAAATACTGCAAAACTCAGCCGCTGCCGATTTGCAGTCGCGAGCGTCCGTTTTCCCCTAGACTAAGTCTTTAAAGCGGTCTCTTCGGCCAGCCATATTGGCATTATTGAATAAATGGTCCCCAGGTCCAGGAAAATACAGATTTCAAGAGAAAGACTATGAAGCAACAATCCAGATACGCGTTGCCCCAAGCAACCGGGAATTGCCCGGTGAAAGGCTCTCTCACGACCTCCGTTGTCGTCGGAGTAGCACGATGAAAATCAAGGCCAGCTCAAAATACCGCCCGTTTCCGCCAGTTGCATTGCCTGACAGGACATGGCCGGACCGTTTGATACAGCAGGCACCAGCCTGGTGTAGCGTTGATCTTCGCGATGGTAATCAGGCGTTGATTGACCCGATGGGGCATGAGCGCAAAATGCGCATGTACAACTTACTGATTGAATGCGGATTCAAGGAAATAGAAATTGGTTTCCCGTCAGCTTCAAGTACCGAATACGACTTCGTAAGGCATCTGATCGACAATGATCTGATTCCGGAGGATGTCACCGTACAGGTGCTTACCCAGGCACGGCCGGAACTCATAGCACGTACCTTTGAATCTCTTAAAGGTGCCAGGCGGGCCATATTGCACCTCTATAATTCCACATCAACTGTGCAGCGCCGTGTGGTGTTCCGCCAGGATAGAGCCGGGGTTAAAAAAATTGCGACTGATGGTGCAGCGATGGTTCGTGAGCATGCTGAAAAACAGACGGATACGGAATGGGTATTTCAGTATTCGCCTGAAAGTTTTACCGGTACTGAACTCGACTATGCGCTGGAAGTTTGCGAGGCCGTTAACGAGGTCTGGCAACCGACCGAGGCTAATAAGGTGATACTGAACCTGCCAGCCACGGTTGAAATGGCAACTCCGAATATTTATGCCGATCAGATTGAATGGTTTTTAAATAATGTCAGTAACCGTGAAGCCATAACACTGAGTGTACATCCGCATAACGATCGTGGCTGTGCAGTCGCCGCCACCGAACTTGCCCTGATGGCTGGAGCTGATCGCGTGGAAGGTACTTTGTTTGGAAACGGTGAGCGTACCGGTAACGTAGATATCGTGACTCTGGCTCTTAATCTGTTCAGCCAGGGTGTTGAGCCGGAACTGGATTTCTCCGATATTTTTAATGTCATGCGAACAGTTGCATTTTGCAATGAGTTGCCGATTCCGGAACGCCACCCCTATGCCGGCGACCTGGTGTTTACAGCATTCTCCGGTTCCCACCAGGATGCTATCAATAAAGGCCTGGCAGCACGTGCTGAAAATGCAGATGAGATATGGGATGTTCCCTACTTGCCGATTGATCCGCTAGATGTGGGTCGAAGTTATGAAGCGGTTATTCGCATCAATAGTCAGTCGGGCAAAGGAGGGCTCAGTTACCTCATGCGAGAAGATCACGGCCTTGAACTTCCGCGACGGCTACAAGTCGAATTCAGCGAAGCTGTGCAGCGCTTGAGTGAAGATTCAGGTGAAGAGGTAACGTCGGAAAAAGTCTGGCAGGTATTTGACCAGGAATTTCTTACCGCCAACCAACCGCTGGAATTCCTTGAGCACAATTCGCAGCCAGATGATATGAATCCGGACATGCGCGAGCTTACTGCCGTGATTAAATTTCATGGCCAGCGAATCGAGATTAGTGGTCGGGGTAACGGGCCAATTGCTGCCTATGTGGATGCCATAAACCGCATCTTCGATGTCGATTTTCGCGTGGTTGATTACCATCAGCATGCTACTGGCAAAGGGCATGATGCGCAGTCAGCGAGCTATGTAGAAATACAGGGTGATAAATCGGTGACACGCTACGGTGCCGCATTGCATTCCAATATCGTGACATCGAGCTTGTCTGCTGTTACCAGCGCCTTCAACCGTGCCATCAAAATCGGTGTGCTAGACCCGCAATTATCTGGAGATAAAAATGTCTGACGACAGTCTGCGTGATGCAGCGCTGGACTACCACCGCTACCCGAAACCGGGCAAGCTTGAAATCAGTGCAACGACACGCATGGTTAACCAGCGGGATCTGTCGCTTGCGTATTCGCCGGGTGTCGCAGCAGCCTGTAGTGAGATTGTTGCAGATTCCCGAACAGCCTCCGAATTGACAGCACGCAGCAATCTGGTTGCGGTCATTACCAACGGCTCAGCTGTGCTGGGCCTGGGTCAGATTGGTGCCTTGGCCTCAAAGCCTGTTATGGAAGGCAAGGCTGTCCTGTTCAAAAAATTCGCTAATGTTGATGTATTTGACCTGGAGTTGGATACCGACGATCCGCAACGTTTTATTGATGCGGTTTCACTGCTGGGCCCGACATTTGGTGGTATCAATCTGGAAGATATCAAAGCACCGGAATGTTTCGTTATCGAAAAACGATTGCGTGAACTGATGGACATACCGGTATTCCATGATGATCAGCATGGCACTGCAATAGTCGTAAGTGCAGCTATACGTAATGGACTCAAGGTTGCCGGTAAGCAGTTGGCCGATGTCAAACTGGTTTGTTCCGGTGCCGGGGCTGCAGCGCTTGCCTGCCTGAATCTTCTGGTCAGTATGGGTGTGCGTAAGGAAAATATCTTTGTCGTCGACATTGAAGGCTTGGTGTATGAGGGGCGTGAAGTCCTGATGGATGAGTATAAGGCCGTTTTTGCTCAAGCCACTGATGCACGTAGCCTGGATGATGTTATTGATGATGCGGATGTATTTCTTGGTTTGTCAGCGCCTGATGTTCTTGCTGGTGATCAAGTTAAACGAATGGCTGCCAGTCCGCTGATTCTCGCTTTAGCGAATCCGGTGCCGGAAGTTTCGCCTGAAGTCGTTATGTCAGTGCGTGATGATGCCATTATTGCTACGGGTCGATCAGATTACCCCAACCAGGTAAACAATGTACTGTGTTTTCCGTTTCTGTTCCGGGGTGCCTTGGATGTCGGTGCAACAGAAATCAATATGGCAATGCAGTTAGCCTGTGTTGAAGCTCTGTCGGATATAGCGCAGCGTGAGGCTTCTGATGTTGTGCGCAATGCCTATGGCGGTGAGCCGCTGCGATTTGGTCGCGAGTACTTGATACCCAAGCCATTTGATCCGCGTCTGATGACAGAGGTGCCGATACGAGTGGCACAAGCTGCGATGGACTCGGGCGCTGCGACCCGACCGATCGTTGATTTTGACGCTTATAAAAGACGATTGCAGGACTTTGTTATACGTTCCGGGCTAGTCATGAAGCCGGTGTTTGACCGTGCCAGAGAGCACCGTCAGAGAGTGTTGATAGCTGAAGGTGAATCCATGCGGGTTCTGAACGCCGTGCAGGTGCTGGTTGATGATGGCATTTGCTGGCCGGTGATCATGGGTCGGCGCCAGGAAATTATATCGATGATAGCCGATATGGGGTTACGCCTTGAAATCGGAAATGGTTTTGATGTATTTGACCTGTCCGAAAACCCGGATTTTGATCGCCATGTGCGTCTCTACCTGGATCTTATGGAACGTAGTGGTGTTTCACCTGAGTATGCGCAGAATGTAATTCGTACCAGACCGACGGCCCTTGGCGCGCTGATGCTGCGGCATGGCGAAGCTGATGCATTTGTGTGTGGTACGCAGGGCGCATACGCGCGACATCTGAGATACCTTTGCGATATCGTCGGATTGCGTGAAGGAGTCAGTGACTGTTCAGCTCTCATGATGATGGTCATGGACAAGGGCACGTATTTCCTCACAGATACCCACGTTACGGTGGATCCTACGGTAGAAGAAATTATCGAGACGACAGAGATGGCCGTCAAAATGGTCAAGCGCTTTGGTATCGAGCCCAAAGTAGGTTTGCTGTCGCACTCGAACTTCGGTAGCCGCAATAATACTAGTGCCAATAAAATGCGCGAAACCCGGGCTCTGTTAAAGCAAAAGTACCCTGACTTGCCGGTTGAAGGCGAGATGCATGCTGATGCAGCACTTGATGAAGTAACCCGCGAGCGAATTTTTCCGAATGCCAGTTACCCTGGTAGCGCCAATTTGTTAGTCATGCCTAATCTTGATGCAGCCAATATCGCCTACAACATGGTCAAGGTCATTGGCGATGGCGTGCCGGTTGGGCCCATGCTGATGGGTATGGCAAAACCGGCCCACGTGGTGACTGAATCGGTAACCGTCAGAGGTATTGTTAACATGTGTGCGATTGCCGCTGTTGATGCTATTGATGCCCGGCAGCGTGAGCTGTCTGGTGTGGCGCAATCACCGGATGCGGTGCAAGTGTAACCACAACCACAACCAATAGCGTTAAAACAACAGGCGAGATCCCGAATAATTTTGGCAGCTGATGTTGGTAGCGGATTTAAAATTACTACAGTTGAGTGTTTGAGTCTGACGTTTTTTTTGCAACTGGCGCTATTACGAGCTGCAGGCACAGCACGCATGCCAATGCGGTTAGCACATGCCAAAGAAAGTGAGTGCCTGTTTGGCCTGCGGTTCCTGCCAGAGCCGGAAATGTCTGTTGAGACTGTGCAAGGTCGCACAGTGGCAGGTCGAGTGCGCGAAATGTCAATGCTGAAGCAAATATCAGTGTTAGTAGCGCCAGGCGCTCTCGTTGTGGCTTAAGTGCAATGGCCAGATATGCCAGCACCAGCAGTGTTGGCAGGTAAAACAGGGAGTGTGCCAGCACCTGCGGCCATTGCGCCGCCAGTGCGGTGGCAGCAATAAAAACGCCCAGCACGCAAACCGATTTTTCGCGTGGCCAGTGATAGCGTGACAGGCATAGCCACAGTGCCAATAGCGCAAACAGGCAGACGGGTACGATATCAAGCAGATGTGTCAGGTGGCTGGGAATGGCGTGGAACAAAGTACTGCCGGAGCCAATCAACAGACACAAAAGCAACAGTAGCATCACTGCAGGCTTGTTCTTCTGGTTTACAGGTGAGTTACTATTACCTTTCCATAAATACCAGCCGTACAGTGCGGCGAGTACGAAGCCGGCATTACTGATTGTGTTAATCGATTCAGCGCCAGTCGCGAGTCTTTCACAATAGGGCACAATAGCTTGCAGGTCTTCGGCAGGGGTTGTCATGATTGGAATCCTTTAGCTAAGAGAGCCTGTTTTTCTTCAGATAAAGCGTCATTTCCCTGGAAATTTGTGGAAGATGGCTTTTCAAGTTCAGTTTCATCAGGCATTCTTTACTATTGAAGATCGCGATCTAAGATAGCTCGCCTTGAATGACAGGAGCAGCAAACAGCAATGACGGCCAGCCGTAGTATAGATCTGGAAATCTTTCTTGATAAGCTTGAGCACCAGCCCGAACGAATTGAATTTCCTGACACCATCGCATTGATTAATTCGCTGTATGAGTTCAAGGAGACTGGTTTTCGCAACGGGGAGATTTTCAACGCACCGGGGCAAAATACCGGAAGTTGCAAAATTTTTGCCTTTGGCCGCCTGCATGACTTGAAAGAAGAAAGTGTACTTGCCTGTTTTGGTGCATTCTACCGTGCTGATGTTTTAAAAACCCCGGAATCTGACAGCCATCCCAACATACGTCAGTTTATGAAAACGGGTTGGAAGGAGATTGAATTTGATGGAGTCGCCTTGCGAGCGAAATAAACGGTTTGATCGCGATTGCAGTAGCGGTTTTTTCCGCAGCTTTTCGTACTTTGATCGTGATTCGACTGCCGGTCAACATCAGGCGATTGGGGTTTTTCCTAAAGCCTGTTTATTTGTCGCTGCATTCCTGAGTGTACTTTGCAGCATCGCAGCAGCAGACAACTCTGCCACAGACCTGCCTTCGCCCGAGCAGCTGCAGCTGTTTCTGGACAAGCCTGAACAAATTTACGGTAGCAGGGCGATCTATCGGGTCTATCGTAACCGCAAACCTATCGGCTCTCATACTCTCTTTTTTGACCGCCAACCTAATGAGCTGATCGTCAATGTAGAGGCGGAAATGGCTGTCAAAGTTCTGGGCTTTTCATTGTTTAGCCGTCGTTACCAGGTTGCGGAAGTCTGGAGCGCAGGTGAATTGGTTCTAATGAAAACATCAATCAACGATAGCCGTGAAGGGGTTCGTACCATAGAGGCTCAAAGCCGTGGTGATTACCTGCTGATAGAGGATTCGGCCAGGGAATCTACTTTTACTTCAGCACTGGCTGAACATGCCAGTAATCATTGGCACCCGGGTGTGGTCTCGGCAAGGCGCATCTTCCATGTGTTGCATGGCAGATTGTATCAAGGTCCGCCACAGGCTCGGGGTTGGGAGCGCGTGGTACTGGACAATGGTGATGTTGTGAGTGCCAGACGTTTCGATTACCTGTCAGGCTTTACTGCCAGTGTCTGGTATGATGCTGACTGGCGATGGGTGAAATTAACATTTAATGCTGATGACGGCAGCACTGTAGAGTACAAGTGTTATAAATGCCGTGCCGGCTAGGCCTTTTTGCAAACAGAGAAACAGAGAAACAAAGAAAAAGTTTTTTGCAAACATCTGTTGCTAATTATTTGTTGCGAAATATCTTTTGCAAAAAATCTGTTGCGAAAAGATTAGCGCTCAGCCCGCAAAAACCAAGGAACTGATAAGCCCCAACAGACCACCAAACACAGCACCCCAGACCACCAGCCACCCCAGATGTTTACGAATCATTTCCTGGACAATATCTCTGACCATTTCGGGTGTTAGCTGATCAAGGCGCTTTTCAACCACCATACCGATTTTCAACATAAAGTCCTCACTCGACGCCATGCTGGAAATTTGCGCATTGACGGCTTTCTGGAAAGCTTCCGACTTGCCGGTCTCTTGTAGAAATTTCTTCATCCTGCCTTTGAAAGGTCCACGCATGGGCTCCAGAGCTTCGGCTCCCCCGACCATGCCCAGCATGGCACCAAAGGATGATTCCATAATAGTGGTTTTGAGTTGGTCATAGGCCAGATCCAGATTCAAGCCCTCTATAAATGGATCGATATCCATATCAGCCGCGACTGACGCGTTCGAATCGGCATTGTTTTCAAGTGTTGACTCGACCACCTGTTTGTTAAACAGGTGTTTTGTTACCAGAGTCAAAATACCCTGTTTGAATTCTTCAAAGTGAAGCGGGATCACACCTGAGCCATACAAACCGGGTATGCGCTCAAACAACATGTGTATGGCTAGCCAGTTAGTTAGCGCGCCAGACAAGGCAAACAGGCCGATGTTAAGAACGATGCCCGCGACCGGGTCTGACAAAAGAAAGCTGCTCGCAATTATTGCCAGCGCTATCAGGTTAGGGGTTATGTTTTTGTTAAGCACGACTATCCGGTACGAGACGAGAGGTTAATTTAACAGTGGGTATTCAAGTATTGTAAGTCGGCAAACAGCGAGTTAAACAACAATCGCCTGCTTACTCAGTTATACAGTGTGAAAGACATTATATTGACTCTTGCTATGCCATTGATAGAAAAATATGAGCTCTATTGCATCTTACTCATATTTGCTTCCCATGGTTGTCACATCCTGATCTGGCAAACTCAATTAGCTTGTGCAACAAGCGTCAAATCCTGAACCCAGCAATAAATTTCCCGAATTGTAAATAGTTGCTTTGACACCATTTGATTTAATCCAAGTTGTTGAAATTTCCCGTTAGTATTGAACTGCAATCGATAACTTTATATCGAGAACGGGTATGACAATGTGCGACCAAATTAGAAATTCCAAAACGGAAAAAGTACTACCGCCAGGTGACGTGAGCGCTTGTTCAGCTGAACTGAATCCTGAGCAGATTGTGACAATAAAAGCGCCAGGATCTATGTTGTTTCGTTTGAGGTTGCTAAATTACTTTTACAACTTGCTGCGACGCGGACCCGTTAAAAGTGATGGGCGTAGAGTCTGGTTATTCTTGTTGGCCGCCGTTTTGTTTAGCATGCCGATCCAACAATTGCAGGCCAACTCACCACCGTTTTTTGATTTAATCGAAAACCGGGATGCGCAAGTTGATCAGCTGTTTTATTTTACGGTTCGAGCGTATGACTCTGACGACAGAGTACCGGCCTTGTTTGCACTGGGAATCCCGCGGGGTGCCGAGTTTGTTGATAATGGCGATGGTGCAAGGGTGTTTCGCTGGACGCCTCGCAGTGACCAGGTGGGCGAGCACCGTATTTTGTTTGTTACTGTGGATGCTGTTGATCAATCCCTGCGTTACAGCCAGGAGGTTTTCCTGACTGTCCTCAGTAACGGTTCCAGTAATGGTTCCAGTGATGGTTCCAGTAACGGCGCAACAGGCACTCAGCCTCAGGATAGTATTGAAACGACACCACAGGCGGTGAACAACCCGGCTGATAACAGTGCTTTCACTGGTGACCAAGCTGGCGCTTCAGAAGAAGCATTGCTGGTTGATGGTAACTATTTTCCGGTGCTGAATTTACCTGATGAAATAACAGTTACTGCCGGCGAACCCATGCGATTGAGTGTTGCCGCTACCGATCTGGATGGTGGTGTTCCGGGGCTGATTGCTCACGCTTTGCCCGCGGGAGCCGAG
>CALLOA010000119.1 GCA_938005265.1 uncultured Granulosicoccaceae bacterium | reverse complement strand
GCAAAGAGTGTATAGCGCTCGTTCGCTTGATTAAACGATTCAGTAAGTCCAGTCTCTTCCAGTGCTGAGAATAGAATTGACAGGCTGCTATTTGTGTCGGATATGGTGGCCGCTGCTTCTACAAGCTCGCTTATCGTTGCTGTTCCGGAAGCATCTACCAGTTCTGTAGCTGAATCTCCATTATCCTGTTGTTGCGTCGATTGTTGCGCCGATTGTTGCTGCGCTGTTGCAGGTACGGCGAGATTTTCTGTGCGAACACCAGTGTCGTGATTTATAACGGTGTAGTTACCGTCAGTCACGGTGCAGAAAGCTGTACCGTTACAAATGGATGAATCGGGTTCACCAGAGATTTGAACCTGGTACCAGCCATCGTCAGGCCAATGGATGGTGTTGCCATTGACGCTCACACCAACACTTACATTTTCCCACCGTTCGCCACTGCTATGGTTGATGACGTTGTATAAGCCGGGTTCGACTTCACAGCTGCTGCCTCCCTGGCAAAGCTCCATAAAATTGTCTGCACGCTGGACTTCAAACCAACCTTCTTGCGACCAGGAAATCGTGCTGCCATTAACTGAAATATTGGCGTTAACGATTGATGGCGCGGAGAATAGGACGAGTAGAGCAAGTAGAAAATGCATTGGCTGTAATCGACTAGTGTTGAATGAAGCAGCAGGTATTGAGACGGCGATCAGGATTGCCGGCTGAATGTGCCAATAAAGCCATTTATTTGACAAGACCAATTAGACCACAGGGAAAACACCTTGAGAAGTCTGAACTGATAAAAAAAGCGAAATAATGCATGATGCAGAGCAGGCTCCCGTGTCGGACAGAGTCCTGCATGTGTGTATAAACCTTAGGGTGACGCAGGGGCTGCTGAATGAGCGCTGGCAGGCGAGCTTGTGTATCAGTGATTAGACAGAGAGGTAGGCATCGCGAATAGACGGATTAGCTTCAAGCTCTGCAAAGCTGCCATCGTATTTCTTTTCGCCACTCTCGATAATAATCGCGCGATCCGCCACCAGGCGCGCGAAGTGCAGGTTTTGTTCAGAGAGCAATACAGGTAATCCCGACTCCTTTATTTGCATGATGGTGGCGGCCATTTGCTCGACGATAACGGGTGCTATGCCTTCTGATGGCTCATCAAGCAGTAGAAGGCGAGGATTGCCCATCAGTGTTCTCGCTATTGTCAGCATTTGCTGTTCGCCACCCGATAAGGCTTTGCCGCGATTATTTTGTCTTTCTTCCAGATTTGGAAAAATTTTGAAAAGACTCTCGACAGTCCACGGTTCAAGCCCGTCGCGTGGCGCTTGTCGCCCGACTTCAAGATTTTCCAGTATTGTCAGGTCGGTGAAAATTCGGCGTTCTTCGGGTACGTAGCCGATGCCCAGTCTTGCTACCTGGTGTGGGGCCAGTCGGTTCAAATGATTACCATCAAACACAATGGAGCCCGTTGCAGGCTTTACCAGCTGCATGATGCTTTTCACTGTCGTTGTTTTGCCAGCGCCGTTGCGACCCAGCAAAGAGACAACTTCACCTTCATTCAAGGTAAAGCTCAAGTCGTTGAGGATGTGCGCCTTGCCGTAGTAAGTGTTAACGGATTCCAGCTCAAGCATGTGAATGTTCTCCGTCAGCCGAACCGTCAGCAGACTGATACAGTGTGCCGCCGCCCAGATAGACTTCCCGCACTTGCGCATCATTGCGAATTTGTTCAACACTGCCGCTGGCAATGACTTCACCACGGTTCAGAACAATGATGCGGTGTGCGTGCGCAAACACAACGTCCATATCATGTTCTGTGAATAATGCGCTTATATTGCGTTGCTCGACGATGTCGGCTGTCAATTGCATCAGCGCGATGCGTTCCCTTGGCGCCATGCCGGCAGTGGGTTCGTCCATTAACAGAAGCGATGGCTCATGGGCCAGGGCGATGGCAAGCTCCAGACGCTTCAAGTCGCCATAAGCAAGAATGGCGCAGGCTCTTTCTGCCTGTTCCGGCATGCCCACCAGTTCCAGTAAGTTTATGGCCTCTTTTTTGTACTCAAGGTGTGCGTAACTTTTGAAATCGAACAGCCGGCGATGATGTGAGAGTAGCGCCATTTGGATATTTTCAACCACTGTCATTGACGGATAGGTCCCTGTAATCTGGAACGTCCTGCCAATACCAAGACGCCAGACCTTGCGTGGTGGCAGGCCAGTGATGTCGCGTCCGTTGAATTCTACCTTGCCGGCAGTTGGTTTTAATTGGCCCATAAGCATATTGAAACAGGTCGTTTTGCCTGCTCCATTGGGGCCTATCAGCGCGAGTAACTCACCACGTTTTACTTCAAATGAAACATCGGAAACTGCCGCGAGCCCATCAAAATGCTTGGTAAGCCCGGTGACTTGAAGAATGGAAGTCATGTTGATTTGCTCCTGCCAAAGGGTAGCCAATGAGCAAGTTTTCGTAAGGAGCCAACAATGCCGTTAGGAGCAATAATAACCACAAGAATAATCAACAGTCCAAGGGCCAGGCGCCAGTATTCAAAACGTGTGATGTAATCTTGCACCAGCGTTAACGCTGCAGCGCCAACAACGCCTCCAGACAAAGTTTTCACGCCACCCAGAAACACAACAATCAGCCCGTCGAAGGATTTTGCAATCTCGAGTTCTACCGGAAATACACTACCCTTGGAAAATACAAACAGTGCACCGGCAACACCTGCCAGTGCACCTGCTATGGCAAAGCTAACCCATTGGATGCGCTTGGTATGAATGCCAGTGGCTTCAGCTTGTCTGGCTGAATCACGTGATGCGCGAAGTGCATAGCCGAAGGGCGAGTGTGCCAAATGGCGTAGAAAAAGAATGCCGCCAATGCCAATGACCATTGTGAAGTAGAAGTAGCTGGTGGTATCACGCAGCCAAGCGGATGGCCAGATATCAACCAGACCGTCGTCTCCACCGGTGAAGTCATCCCACTGAAATACCAAAGACCAGACCAGCTGAGCCAGTGCCAGTGTCAGCATGGCGAAATAAACGCCGGACAATCGCAAACACAGCCAGCCTATTATGATAGCCAGCAGGAAAGCGCCAACAGGGGCTAGCAGAAATGCCAGTTCCATTGGCGTGCCGACATAGGTTACCAGCAACGCTGCTACATAAGCGCCAGTGCCAAAGAAGGCAGCATGACCAAACGACACCAGACCGCCCAGACCGAGAATGAAATGCAGGCTGGCGGCAAACAGACAAAAAACGATGACATCAGTTGCCAGAATGGTGAAAAATGAGGGAGCCACAAAGGGTAGACAAGCGAGTAATGCTATTAGCGCAAGTACCAGCAAACGTATTGTCAGGCTGGCTGGTTTTATCGGTAGTTCCGGTTCCCCGACCTGGCCATGCTCACCGGCCTTTTCCTCGCGACCTAGCAGTCCATAGGGGCGAATAGTCAAAACCACAGCCATCACTACAAACATTAAAACCAGTGTGCTTTGCGGCAGGTAGGAAACACCAAATACGTTTAGTACTGAAATTAGTACGGCTGCTATATAAGCGCCTGGCAGAGAACCCATTCCACCAATCACCACCACCACAAAAATGGAGGCGAGTATAGTGAAATCCATTAAGAGATCTGCGCCACCTTTAGGTAGCTGGATAGCGCCTCCCAGCCCTGCCAGTGCGGCCCCGAGAAAAAATACGCCAGTAAATAACCACGCTTGATTAACCCCGAGTGCGCCAACCATCTCTCTGTCCTGGGTTGCAGCACGAACTAGGATACCCACGCGTGTTTTGGTGAGCAGATACCAAAGCGCGAATAGTACGAAAGGCGTGATGGCGATTAGCGCAAGATCAAACTTTGGCACCGGCTCACCCATGATACGAACAATGCCTTTGAGCCCTGGTGCGCGGGGTCCGAGTACATCTTCAGCACCCCAGATCAGCAACGCCAGATCCTGAATCACCAGGATGACACCAAAGGTCGCTACTAACTGAAAAAGCTCCGGGGCTTTATAGACTGGCCGCAGAACCAGAATTTCAACGATGACACCGATAATGCCAACTGCAACACCGGCCAGCAGAACTGATGACCAGAAGCCGATGGCTCCAGGCAGTACCTGCATTAGCGAATAGCCAATAAAAGCGCCCAGCATATAAAACGAGCCATGCGAAAAATTGACAATACGGGTGACGCCGAAAATCAGTGACAAGCCAGATGCCACCAGAAAAAGCGCGGCGGCATTGGCTAACCCCGTCAGGAGTTGGGCGAATATCAGTCCCATTATTTACGCCGGAGTATTGGAAGGTAGAATTGCCGGAGCGTCGTAAGTCGCCGACTAGACGGCGTGGCTTGCTACGACGCGATTTCCGGAAACTGTTTGCTTGGGCTATTCAGCAGGTCGCAATTTTGCTACTTCTTCATCTGAAGGTAAGTAGTCAGCTCCGTCCTTGTAGCTCCAGTCAACCATAATACCGGCGCCGTCTTTCAGTGCTGTGGTACCGACAAAAGCACCCATGGTGGCCTGGTGATCAATTTCACGGAAGTGGATTTTGCCGACCGGTGTGTCTACGTCCAGCCCTTCAAAGCCGGCAATCAGAGCATCTGTGTCCGTAGAACCGGCGGCTGTGATACCAGCAGCGATCGATTGTACTGTCATGTAACCCACTAGTGACCCAATGCCCGGGCGTTCGTCGTACCTGGCCATATAGGCATCAACGAAGGTTTTGTTGTCACCTTCCTCGAAGTCATACCAGGGGTAACCGGTGACTGTCCAACCCTCAGGTGCTTCATCTTTTAGTGGGTCAATATATTCTGGTTCGCCAGTTAGCAGGCCATAAACATCTCTGCCATCGAACAGGCCGCGGGTTGTGCCCTCACGTACAAATTTTGCAAGGTCGCCGCCGAAAGTTACGTTATAAATAGCATCAGGCTTGGCTCTTTCAATGGCTTGAACTTCAGCCCCTGCATCAATCTTGAAAAGTGCCGGCCATTGTTCGGTCACAAATTCAGCATCGGGTTTTAATGCAGTTAACGCCTTTTTAAACGCCGCAACCGCATCTTTGCCATAAGCGTAGTTCGGAGCAATTGTTGCGAAGGTTTTGGCATCGGTTTTTGATGCTGCTTCTGCCAGCATTGAAGCTTGCATATGGGTTGAGGCGCGGAGTCTGAAGGTGTACTTATTACCTTTTTCCCATACGATTGAATCGGCCAGTGGTTCGGAAGCCAGATAAAGAAATTTCTTTTCAGCAGCGAGTGAAGAAATCGCCAAACCTATATTGCTGAGAATAGTGCCGGTAATCATCACCGTACCTTCGCGTGTCATCAGTTCTTCGGCTATTTTTACCGCTTCACCCGGCTTGCCCTGATCATCGCGAAAAATAAATTCAAGAGGCTTGCCGAGTACACCACCAGCACCATTAACTTCGTCCAGCGCAAGTTCAATACCTTTTTTATAGGGCTCAGCGAAAGCTGCCATTCGTTTGTAGTGATTGATCTCACCAATCTTGATGGTGTCAGCTGCTGTGGCAAATGCAGGTAATGCGAGGCTGCCAACCAATGCCAGCGAGGCAAAAAAAGTTCGTCTGTCTAGTTTCATTTGGTTCCTCCTGTAGAATGATGTTGCGCTTTGTACTGCTTGATCCTTATTGTATTAGTGGTGTACAAAAGTCGGGTGTAGTGGTTCTCCCAGATCTTCTGTTGTCTCCTGCTCAAGCAGGTCTCTTATACGGCGTCGATAAACGGCAGGTCCCTTATCGATAGCAAGGCGAATCGGTTTACGTTTTTGTGGTAGTCGTTCCTGCTCTTCTATTGCTTCAAGAATTTCCTTGTCTTCGTTGAACGCTATTCTGAACATGGCGTCCATTTGTTCGGAAGCTGTGTCATCGCCAATGGCTGCATTGCGAATGTGCATCCAGCGATCGATAGTGTAATGTTCATTTACGGGGGTGAGAAAATGCAAGGCAAAAATTCTTACACCCTTGTCGCGTTCCTTTTCAGCGATTTTTGCGGTGGTGTCAGCACTACCAAAGTCTATGACGGCAATCGACGGTAAATGCAGATAGTAGTAATGCCAACGATCCACGTTACTGGTAAATCCACCAAACTTTTTAAAGAAGCCCACTGCTTCAGCGTCTCTTATCCAGCGCCAGGCAACCAGCACATCACCTTTGGTGTCGACATGTACCGGTACGTTTTCGCTCGCGGCATTTCCCAATGTTGTAGGGTGTACAAAGCTCACGTGAGCAGGGTCAACAAGGTTTTCGGCAACATTCAGATAATTAGCCTGGAGATGCAAAGCATCTCCCTGATGGGCGTGCCAGTTGGCATCCGATAGTTCCGGCATATCAAACAGCTTGCTTTCGTCGGCATGGCAAGGATCGCCCATCCATACGAAAACGATCTGATTACGTTCCACGACTGTGAATGTATTGACGTAGGCAGTTGATGGAACATTGTCCTGACCAGGAATACGAACACAGGCACCACTGCAATTAAAAGTCATGCCGTGATAGCCGCACTGTATGTCATCGCCCATACGTTTACCTTTGGATAGTGGCAACAGTCGATGGGGGCATCGGTCTTCAAGTGCGACAACATCGCCACTGCTGGTGCGATACATCACCAAGTGTTCGTTGAGCATAGTGACGCGCCGTAGCTCGTCTCCAAATTCCGAACTCCAACCCGCCACATACCATGCATTCTTGATGAACATGCGCTGCTTCTGCTGTGATTGCACACTTGTAATGATTGTACACCAGACGAATCCACCTGGGGATACCTGGTTCACTAGCTGAATAGCTGGAAATTGAATAGCTGGAATTGCGAGGCTGAATCTTTGAGGCAGGTGGGCCGGGGCTTCGCCCCGGATTCCCGATTACCGCTATGACTTACTGATAACGCTGTTTTGTACTGGACCGTTGGATTGGTTAATGTTTATTTGAAAACATTAAGTGTATTCCGGTGATTCCCTGGCACGATCAGGTTGGTCTTCGATGATGGGTCTGATGTAAATCTCGACCCGTCGATTGGCGCGCCTGCCAGCAACTGTATCGTTCACCGCACGTGGTTCCAACTCGCCGCGGCCTTCAACATTGATACGGCTTCTATCAACGCCGTTGTCACGTACATAGGTTGCGACCGAAACAGCACGCTTGCGTGACAGCACATTATTGTATTCATTGCTTCCTGTGCTGTCTGTGTGGCCAATGATATGCAGTATGGTCTGGTCATATTTATCCATCAGTCCTCCCAATCTGTCCAGTGACGGGTAGAAAGAAGGTTTGAGTGCCGAACTGTCAACATCAAAAGTTGCTTCGCTGGTAAGACTGACACGTAAGGTGTCATCTTCCAGTCTTTCTACTGCAACTTCATTGGCCTGAATTTCTGTTGCCAGCTCCTCTTCGATTTCCCGCTGCTGTTGATCCAGGTAGTTGCCAACTGCGCTACCAATCAGAGCGCCAGCTACTGCACCATACAAAGCGCCTTTGTCATCGCTGGAGGTACTGCCGGCAGCGGCACCTATCACTGCCCCGACCAATGCTCCATTTTTTGTGCGAGCTTTGTCACCAGTAGCGCAAGCACCGAGAAATAGCGCACTGCTGATGGTGGATGCAATTAGAATTTTTTTGGAAATTATTTTCGAAAAGAGGATTAATGTCATTTACGGTTCCTGACTTGTGCCTGGTTGCGCCGAATTCTGATTTAGCAATTGCATTATCAGTTATTCAAGCTGAACCCGTACTGAATTATACGGTGCCAATTTCTGCCAAGGCGATAACAGAAGCGCTGTTTTATACAAAAAAGCTGTACTGTTAAGAGCTGCGCATGTGCACTTTGTTCCTGCGCCGGGCTTTACAAAACTGTAAGCCCTGATTGTTTCAGGCCTTCGCAACGCTGTAAGTTAACTCGACTATATCACTGGTGAGCTCTGCATCAATCCAGCGAAACACAGCGAGCAATTGCGCATCCGGATCGTGCAGGATAACTTGCCCGCCTATACCCATGGCAAAAAAACTGTTGCTCGATGCGGCTTTGCTTATGCAGTGATCCGTGTTAAGCCAGGTAAAAAAGCCGTACCAGGGAGCGATGTCGGTGGGTTGTAACATAAGTTGACGCCACTCATCAGACAGTAAGGCGGAATTTTGATCGTTTACTGACAACATCATTCGAGCAATTGCCGCTTGTGCTTCAGCAGATATCACCATACCGCCACCCCAGTGTCCGCCCCCCGGAACACTTTGTACGGATTTGTCATCAATGGTAACCCAACTGTTTTCATATCCATGCCAGTGCCAACCGTCGGTAGGGTTTTGCGCCTTGGCTCTGTGCAAGTGCAAAGGTTGCATGAAATGTTCATCCAGAATATCGGGTAGGGCGCGACCGAATAAGTGCAACAAAGCCAATGAAAACTGGTTGATACGCACATCGTTGTATTCCCAGTAGGTGCCTGGTTTTTGCAGCACCCGTGGTTCGCCTTTGGCCGGGCCCTGTTTGAGAGTGTCGCCTGCCTGCATTGATACGATGCGATGGTGATCTACCTGGTCCGGTATTCCAAAGCAGCTGCCTTGCCATTCACTGGTGAACTGCAACATTTGCCGCCAGGTAACCTGTTCGTTGTGTGAGTCGGCAAATCCTAATGTCGGTAACTTGCGTTGCTGCAGAGTTTCCAGCACCGAGTGGTCAAGATCTGTTATTAAACCCGTGTCGAACGCCCTTCCTGCCACCAGTGCGAGATAGGTTTTTGTCACGCTGAATGTCATATCAGCGCGATGCCTGTCACCCCATTCACAGACCCGCTTGCCTGCTATCTCAACCAGGCCACAGGTTTTGCCTCTATCGAAGACCGGGCCGAGCAGGCGATTGTGAGGTGGCGGGTCCTGTAAATGAATGCCCCATTGTTCAGCGCCCATTTCGGGTTTATGTGACCACTCGCATTGATGCTCACTGGTGAAGTCTTTCAGCTCTTGCCACTTGTTCATTTGATTAATCTGATCAGATTTGTGGTGTTGGGCAAATGCTATTGATACTTGGTTGTTTACCAATAACTTCGTGCCGCATCGAAAATATTTTCAACATCCTGAAGATTGGATTCACGTGGTGCATTAGCAATGGCACGCTGCTGGCGAAAAGCAGATGCCGCAAGACTTTTAGTGTCAGATTCTTTAAACCCTGAGGCTTGCAGGCCGTTCGGTGCGTTGCTGCCACGCATTAGTTCAACCAGACGCTTGGCCACAACTTCGCCTGCGTCTTCGGGTGTTGCGCCCTTGCTATCTGCTCCGAGAAAACTTGCTGCTTCCATGTGCCGTTGTGGAGCACCCGCTGCGGTATAGCGAAATACTGAAGGTGCCATCAACATAACGCTGACACCATGCGGGATGAAAGGCGAGGGCACATCGTAGTCCGGGGTTGTAATGTCACTCATCAAGTGGGTAATACCGTATGACAATGCATGCGCCATGTGTGTGCCGGTATTGCCAAAAGCCATGCCGGCAAGTGTTGCTCCCCACATAAGTTGATCATTGGCTTCTGTATCAGAGCGGTCATTAACACCTCTGATCAGATATTCACTAGCAATCTGCATGGCCTTGGATGCGATGAGTTCACTCCAGGGGTTAGCTCCCTGGATCAACTGCCGTTGCGCGGTGTTATCGATTTTCTGATGCTGGGTGTAGGCCTTTGCAGTAAAACACTCCAGTGCATGGCAGGTTAAATCGTAGCCAGTGGATGCAACTGCCGTCGCCGGCAGACTATCTGTGCATGCAGGGTCCACCAATGCCTCGTCAGGTAGTAGCAGTGGGCTGGCAACAACAAATTTGGTGTTGTGCGCGGCCACTCTGATTACCGACATGGATGTGCACTCGGAGCCGGTACCACTGGTTGTGGGGCAGGCAATGTGTGGTAGGAGCGGTGCTTCAATTGCCGCACCATCGCCGATAGGTGGTGCAAAGAATCTCAGCAATTTGCCACCCGCGCGATGCAACACAAGTGCTGCCTTGGCGCTGTCGATAACCGAACCACCACCGATGCTAATTACACCATCAAACTTGCCTTTGTCGAGAAAACTTGCAGCACGCTCTGCACATTCGTCAGTGGGCTCAATAACCAGATCCGAAAATACCGCGCAATCGACTGCTGCGTCACTTAAAGATTGTATGGCCGCAGAGATGATCGGGCCGGAGCGCAAGTGGTTGTCAGTAATTAGCGCTACCCGTTTAAGTCCGCGATTAGCGGCGCGTTGTCCTATCTCCGCAAGGCAGCCACGACCGAAGGTCAATCTCGGCATTGCGATGGTGAATGTGTTGGCACCACTCTGACAGGGGTCGTAGTACTGGCAGCCCATAAGTCACTCCTGAATAAAATGACAATAATAGACTGCCTTGTACCGTGCCGTCAGCAGACAATGGCCACTATCTGCAATTGCTTTCTTGCTTTGCGCGCATTAAAAAAGGGCTCGCGATGCGAGCCCTTGATTCTATTGCTATTTGTGGGATTTGTTCAGCCAGCTTTTTTATTAAGAATATTGAGTCCACGCAGCAGATTCAGTGCTTCGTACAACTGATAATCGTCGCGAATAAGTTGTTCAGCCTCTGATTCTTCAGCTTCTGCTGCAGTAGCATCCTCGTCTTTCTCGTTTTCGAGATGGCCGGACAGGCTTGATTCAGTTAGTGGGTCGATGTTGTTTTCAATCTGCGTCAGTGTTGCTTGTTGTGTTTCGATATCAGGTTCGATGCCCTGTGCCTGGATAGAGCGGCCGCTGGGTGTGTAATAGCGGGCAGTGGTTAATTTGACCGCACCGCCGCCAGGTAAGTCCTGAATCGTCTGTACTGAGCCCTTGCCGAAAGTCTTGGTACCCATGATGATGCCGCGACCGTGATCCTGCATGGCGCCAGCAACGATTTCAGAAGCTGAAGCCGAGCCACCATTGACGAGAATAATCAGCGGTGCTCCATCAATAAGATCGCCAGAAGTCGCTGTGTAACGTAATTTGGAGCCAGGCTCACGTCCGTCTGTATAAACAATCAGGCCGTCTTCGAGAAATGCATCGGACACATGGCGTGCACCAGACAGTACTCCACCCGGGTTATTTCTGAGGTCGAGTATCAGTCCACTCAGATCGCCACCGGCTTCCTTTTTCAGTTTCTTGATAGCCTTTTGCATATCTTCAGAGGTTTTGGTCTGGAAGTGCGAAATACGAACATAGCCGTAGTCTTCCTCAAGCATGCGGCTGCGCACGCTGGTGACCTGAATGACAGCGCGTTCAAGAACAATGGATAATGGTTTGTCTTCACCTTCACGAATTACAGTTAATTCAACCGTACTACCAGGCTTGCCACGCATCAGTTTGACTGCATCATTTAGCGACAGTCCTTTTACCGGTGTGTCGTCCAGGCGAATAATAAGATCCCCACTAAGCATTCCCGCACGCTGTGCCGGCGTGTCATCGATCGGTGAAACGACCCGCACAAAACCGTCTTCCATGCCGACCTCAATGCCGAGCCCGCCAAATTCACCGGTAGTGCCGATGCGCAGCTCATTAAATTCTTCTGTGTTCAGATAGGACGAGTGAGGATCCAGTCCATTGAGCATGCCGCGAATGGCATGTTCGAGTAGCTCGTCATCAGACACGTCTTCCACATAGTTACTTTTTATGCGCGAAAAGACATCGGTGAAGGTCCGCATCTGTTCCAGTGGCAGAAGATCAGCGGATTGGCGAGTGGCAAACACCGTGCTGCCAAGCATGAGTGTTCCACCGAGAAGTGCGCCACACATCACCAGTAGAACGGGACGTGCACCGATAGCTATCGATTTGAGCGACATATGTGCATTACTCCAGTTTCAGGGCTGACCCTGTTCTAGTTATAACGGCCGTTGGTTCAGTGAAGCGATGACCGGATGACAGTATCGCGCAGCCGTTAAATATTCTTATTTTACTTATGCCTGCGTTTCGGCACTCTACGACCGGGATAGACCAGATATCGCGATACTGGATCGACCGTGCCGGATGATAAAACTGTCTACCAGTCTAACATTACGTGATATCGGCTTCTCTGGCCCATCAGTTTTTTGCCAGCTGTACGGGTTTTTTCTTGCTCAGCCAGGTTTCCGGATCGACAGGATTTGCATTTTCCCGGATCTCCAGATAGGTCGATTCAGCATTAGGACTTGTTATTCTGCCAACAGTTGCAATTGTCGAACCCATTTCCACCCAGTCACCGGGAAGTACCTTGATACTACGATTGCCGCCATACAAACTCAAATAGGAATCACCATGATCGATCACCACTACCATCCCCATGGCAGCCAGCTGGTCTGCGTAAACCACTTCGCCATCGGCAATTGCATGCACGGTCTGGCCTTGTTTGCGTTGTATCAAAGTGCCGGTCCACGCCAGCTTGCCACCGGCTTTTTTGTCGCCGAAGCGAGCCAGTAATTGGGGTTTCTCGTTCTTGCTGACGGGCCAGGGCAACTTACCCTGATGAGCTGCGAAATAACCCGATACTGTGGTGCGCATTTGATCAAGCTGTAGCAGTATGGATTCTATGTCTTTTTGCTGCTCCAGTAACTGCTCGCGCTGGTGGAGCTTTAATTGTTCTTTGTCTGTCAGTTTATCAATGCTGGCAGTTGTCTCATTTCGTTGTTGATTGATATCTGCGTGTTGTTTTTTGGCTTTACGACGAAGATGAGCGAGCCAGTTGCGGGATTTCAATGCTTCATGGTGCGCCTGTTCCAACTTGGCTACCCGATGTTGCAGGTTTGCTATGCGGTCTTTGCGGGCATTTTCCAGGTGCGCTATGTAAACAGCTTTACGCTGGGACAGGCTGATGTCCTTACCCGAGAATGCCGCTTTAACGGCGTTTTGTGTTTGTCCTGAGTAGTTTGATATCAAGCGCTGACGTAGAAGTATTGCCAGTTGTTCGCGGTCCTCACCGATAACAGTCTGTTGCTGCAATACCCTGTTTTCAAGTTCACTCAGGCGAGCTTCATAGATCTGTGTTTCTTTTTGTAACTGCTGCAATCGCTGTGTTCTATCCTGCAGTCTGCCCGTGTGCTCTTGCAACTTGGCCTTGAGTTCCTGCCGTTGCGTACGGGTGGAATTTAACAGAGCGTCTAATTCCCTGATTTCGTTATCGGTGGCCTCGAGCTGTTGCTCAAACTCAGCCCTGTCTTGGAATCCGGGTGCGTCATTAGTTGCAGCAGCTGCCGAGGTTAGTAAGATAACAAGGGCCACCAGGTATTGGGCATGTAATCCTCGATAGCGTTCTCGATAGCGTATTGCGAGTTCGGCGGCGAAAGACAACAGGGCTGTTTCCGTTTGTCTGACGGATTTGGCGGTAGAGGAAATCAAATTAGTTTGGAGTATTGCTGCGCTTGTTCATCTTTAAAGTGTAGACCTCCGAAAACCAATTTTCGCGCGGTAGTGTCTAATCCAACCAGTTTATTTCTGCCGCTGTATAGGGATTTATAACAACGCTTCGCAGACTATTTGCCATATATGAGCGGCTATGAGATACCGGGATCTTGCCTGCCATGATTTCCGCATTACGTTGCGGAAACAGCGGCTCACGATTCGGATTGGCATATCCGACAGGAAATATGGGAGCTCCCGAGTACTCATATTTGTCTAATGCACCGACTGTGTGCAGTAACTCATGGGCGATGACAATGTTGTTTTGCGAGGTTTGAGTCGGTAGTGCATAGGCATGCACCAGCCCCAGTAAACCCTTTTCCATGCCCAGGGAGTGTTGCAGTGGCATATTGTCCTCGCCTTGATAATACAAAACGAACATACGGACCCGGGTCAGGCCGGAATTATTCTTTGGCGTGTTGCGAAACGCCCACCAGCGAAATCGTAACCCCCATGCCACTACCATCAGAAAATTTGTATTGTCAGGAAATGCTGGCGGTGTGCTAAATACTTCCGGGCCTAGCGTGATTTCAACAGGCGTATCCAGTGCCAGATTGTAGCGTTCTGCTTCGCGCTTGAACCAAAGTTCGATTTCCTCAAGATTGCGATTCGATAATGATTTGATGTAGCGCTCGGTGTCATTATTCTGGTCAGCGTTAATAGGTAAAACAACGACTTCCAGCGGGCTGGTCCAGCTGCGTGTGTGTACAGACTGGAGCAAGGCGACAATCGAAAAAAATGCCAGCGCGCACAGTAGTACCAGTACCCGGACATTAGTAAATGAGATAGGTCGCATGCAACAGTTTGGTATCGCTCATCAAACAGTTAAAATAGCGGTCTGTCAGCTGGACGACTTGAAACTTATTTACCCTTTTTCGATGCACCAAGATGTATTATCGCGCATAATCTGAATCGGTTAAGTGCAACCTGTCCATTAGTGGAGAAACAACTTTGTCGAACCTGACCACCCATTCTTCGTGCAAGACTTTGCAAACCCCAAGATTCAGCCTGAAAATTGCGCGCTGTTGCTGGGCAGCTGGACTGTTGTGCTTGGCCACGATGTCAGGGAATGCGCAAGCTGATGCAGAATTTGTTTATGAAGGTGCCGGCTTCAACGAGGATGCGAGGATCGTTGTACGTAATGGCAAGGTGCTGCTGACCCAAGATGATCAAAGCAGCATGAGCCTGATTTATGACACAGTTGCACAATTATTCAGGGTGCTGAACCATCGGGAAAAAACCTATCTTGAGTTGTCTGAGGAATTTGTTCAGACAGCACTGGTGAGTTTTGAAACTATGTTGCCGCAACTCAAGGCTATGGCTGAAAGTAGTGGAATCAGTGATCGTCAGCGTGAGTTGCTGGAGCGAATAACCGCCGATATTCCAGCAGCAGATTCGCAGACCACCAGCGCCCTGGTTGAGCCCACCGGTAAAGAGAAGAGCGTTCTTGGCCTGACGTGTTCGATTTACTCGGTCAAAGTTGCCAGTGAAGCGCTGGAGGTTTGTACCATCGATTATTCGACAGTTGGACTGAAAGAAGAAGATCAGCAAAGCTTGCGCGAGCTGTCAGGCACACTGGGTAATATGACAGGTGGACTGCAGTTTCATGAGGCACAGAAGTTGGCAGCAGTCATTGGCAGCCTTGATGGAGTGGTACTGGAAGCACTTGATAGCGATGGTAATACTGCAATCAAGCTGAAGCAGCTTACATTGGCCGCTCGCTCCTCAAGTGATGGTGAGGTTCCGGGTGACTATGCTGAAACAGATATCTTTTCTATCTTTACAGGTTTGTAAGTCGCCTGTCCTGCAACCATGCTTATTCAGCCCATGCGTACTCTGATCGTGTGGGCCTTGCCCTTTAGGGTGCCAGTTTGTGGTCACCCTTTTTTCACTGTTTGACTATGAGAGATAACGACGCGCCGAAGGCTATCCTGCGAGAAGACTATCGGCCCTTCCCCTATCGTATCCAACATGTTGCACTAACGTTCGAGCTTGATCCGGATGCCACGTTGGTGGCTTCAGAGCTTAAACTTGAACCTGTTGAAAATCCGCAAGTACCTTGCGAACCTCTTTTCCTCGATGGTGTTGATCTTGAGTTTGTTGATATTCACTTGAATGGGGTCATGCTTGACGAGGCCAGGTATCAGTTGGTGGATGGCGGTTTGCTGGTGAACGGAATTAGTGAGGCTTGCATACTGGCAATCAGAACTCGCATCAATCCGGCGGCGAATGTAGCCCTTGAAGGTTTATATCAAAGCAGTGGTAATTTTTGTACGCAATGCGAGGCTCAGGGTTTTCGTAAGATCACATTTTTTCCCGACCGGCCTGATGTACTTGCTACGTTTGATGTCACCTTGATAGCAGATAAGGCTCGTTATCCCGTATTGCTGGCCAACGGCAACCTGGCCGATAGCGGAATAGACAAGGATGGCAGGCACTGGGCTATCTGGCACGACCCCTTTCCCAAGCCAAGTTACCTGTTTGCCCTTGTCGCAGGTGATCTCGAATATATTCGCGATAGTTATACGACAGCCAGTGGTCGGCAGGTGGAACTGCGTATCTATGTTGAATCGCATAACTTGAGCCAGATTGATTATGCGATGGCTGCGCTAAAGCGATCCATGAAGTGGGATGAAGAAGTATTCAACCTTGAATACGACCTTGATATATTCATGATTGTGGCAGTTGATGATTTCAACATGGGCGCCATGGAAAACAAGGGATTGAATATATTTAACTCGCGTTATGTGCTTGCCAAACCTGAAACCGCTACCGATTCGGATATCGCCGGTGTGGAAAGTGTCATTGCACATGAGTACTTCCATAACTGGACGGGTAACCGCATTACCTGTCGGGACTGGTTTCAGCTAAGCCTTAAAGAAGGGCTTACAGTTTTCCGCGATCAGGAATTCAGCTCTGACTTAAATTCCCGGGCTGTCAAACGAATTGCTGATGTACGACTGTTGAAATCAAGGCAGTTTCCTGAAGATGCCGGGCCAATGGCGCATCCGATAAGGCCGGATTCCTATATTGAGATCAACAATTTCTACACAGTTACAGTCTATGAAAAAGGTGCAGAAGTAATTCGCATGATGCATACCCTTCTGGGAGCTGAGAAATTTTTTCAAGGTATGAAGGTATACGTTGAGCGCCACGACGGTCAGGCTGCTACCTGTGAAGACTTTATCCAGGCCATGGAGCAGGGTGGAGAAGTTGATCTTTCCCAGTTTCGTTACTGGTACTCGCAGTCAGGTACACCCTCAGTGTCGGTGCGTTCGGAGTACGACGCGGCGGCACAAAGTTACAAGCTCATTGTTGAACAGGAGTGCCTGCCTACCCCTGGCCAGCCTGGCAAGTTGCCGTTCCATATTCCACTACGTCTGGGGTTGCTTGATAAAACCGGTGAGGCTTTGCCCTTACACCTTGCAGGTCATGAGGAGCCGAATGCAGGCGCAAGTAGTGAAATTGTTCTGGACCTGAAGCAATCCAGGCAAGTGTTTGAATTTTCAAACGTTGAACAAAAACCGGTGCCTAGTTTGTTGCGCCAATTTTCAGCGCCTGTCAATTTGTTTTATGACTATAGTGATGCCGATTTGGCACTGTTGATGTCACACGATAGCGATACGTTTAATCGCTGGGACAGTTCCCAGCGTCTGTTCTGTCGTGTTGTAGGTTTAGTGAAAGCAGCCGGGGCTGATACTGCATGGCGAGAACATGAATCTGTCGCGGTCATGCTTGAGGCATTTTCTGTCTGTCTGGCTGATGAATCTATGGACCCTGCACTCAAAGCTGAAATTTTTACTTTTCCTGATATCGAAGCAATTGCTGATGCTCTGGCAGAAAATGGCGATAGTGCGCCCGCTGTGATTGATGTGGAGTCGCTCAATGATGCCAGGCAATCTGTTTTGATCACGCTTGCCAATTCCTTGCACAGGCAGTTGTTGGCGCATTACGAACAATTGCATGCAGCTCAGGCCAATGACTATCAGCTGGACGCCGCCAGTATGGGAAAAAGAAGTTTCAAAAATACCTGTTTGCAACTTCTGTCCAACAGCGATGATAAGTCAGTGGAAGAAATATGGCTGATTTTGGCAGAGAAACAGTTCATCGATGCCGACAACATGACTGACCAGATAGCTGCTCTGAAGGTTTTGTGTAAGGAGCCGTCATCAGCGCGCGAACGGGCTCTGGCAAATTTTTATCAACGCTTTGAAAATGAAAAGCTGGTCATCGATAAATGGTTTTCACTGCAAGCTCAATCGACTTCAATAGATGTGGTTGATCAGGTTGAAAAGCTTCGATCTCATCCAGAATTTAATCTGCTCAACCCCAATCGTGTCAGGTCACTGATTGGTGTGTTTGCGATGACCAATCCGACTGGCTTTCACAGGGCGGACGGCCGCGGTTACCGCTTGTTGACGGAAATCGTCATTGCTCTCGACAAACATAACCCGCAGGTGGCAGCGCGCCTGGCAAGTGCCTTCACGCGCTGGCGTCGCTTTGACGGTGCCAGGCAGAACTTGATGAAGCAATCGCTAAGGGAAATAGCAGCGATTGAGGGCCTGTCAGCAGATGTGTTTGAGATTGTTTCAAAAAGCCTGGAGTTGAAAACTGGCTAGAGGTGATTGGTAAGAAATCAGAGATGAATGATGGAGCAAAAGTGTGTAACAAAATGTAACATTGTTCGAACACCCTTGTCCTTATGATGTTAATTGATCGTTGATATGTGGTATTAACTTAAGCAATCCAACAGGAATGTGGCCAATAGTTGCCGAATTGTTAAATTGTATTAAATGAAAAGAAGTGTTTCAGGGTAACGGTTTACTTCGTGCTAGATTCACTTGGCGAGGTTGCACCTGAAAGATTGGCCGTTACAAAGTCCAGTGGTGTGATATCTCGGTGAAAATTGCATAAGAGAAATATCATGACAGACAGAAAAAACGGCACGGTCAAGTGGTTTGACAACGCTAAAGGGTATGGGTTCATCATCAGCCCCGAAGGCGACGATGTATTTGTTCATTACAACGCTATTCAGGGAGATGGTTACAAGTCCCTTGCTGAAGGGCAGCAGGTGGAGTTCGTCGCAGTAAGAGGCGACAAGGGATGGCAGGCTTCCGAGGTAGTGACGGTTTAAGGAAAGAACAAATTATTCAACAACTATGCAGGTCAGTAAATCTTGCTGACAAAGGCATTTATCGCCAGCCAGCAACACAATTGTTGAAGTACTGACTGTTGAAAAACAGTTAGTGGATGTGAAGTTAATAGATGTGAATTAGCGCTATCAACTGTGGCGTTAACAACAAAAGTCGGGCGCTATTCGAGCGCTACAAATCTGTCTATTGATTGCAGTGTTTCAGCTGTCTATTTATTGTCGCAGTATCGTTGCGGGTAGATGCGGGTGTTTTTTGTTGCGGGTATTTTTCTCAAGTACCCTTCTTCCAGTACGTTTCTATCGCTACTCCTCTATCGCTACTCCTCTATCGGTACCTTCAACCGGTATTCCGAAGGTCGGTTTTTCTACAAACCGGGTTCGTGCTGCGGCAAACTTGTCCACCTTTCAATCTGTGCTGAAGCTCTTCTAATCACAGAAATTATTCAATCCCTTTTACTTTCGCTATCATTAAATGTTGGCAGCGATAATAGGCTGCTCATCAACTAGCCTTATCCGTATTCAGCTGCTATGCAGATTCGTCATGGCAGACTTCTGGCTACCATCATCAGATCAGGGTCATTTTCAATGATATGCAACATTCCCAATTCAGTTTACTAGGTCAAAAGCGTTTTGCGCCCTATTTCTTTACCCAGTTGCTGGGGGCGTTCAATGACAATGTTTTCAAAAATGCGTTGGTTGCGCTCATTGCATTTTCAGCTGTGGCCAATGCTGGCGAGAACAGCGGCTTGCTCGTTAATCTGGCGGCTGGTGTATTTATTTTGCCGTTTTTTCTGTTTTCAGCGATAGCTGGCCAAATCGCGGATAAATTCGAAAAATCCTGGTTGATCAGACGTATCAAGACAGCTGAGGTGGTCATTATGTTGTTGGGCGCTGTAGCCTTTTATCTACAGTCAATTCCGCTGCTCATTGCAATACTGTTTTTGATGGGCTGCCAGTCAGCCTTCTTCGGACCAATCAAGTATGGAATCTTGCCGCAGCACCTCAAGGATGACGAGTTGGTAGGTGGTAATGGTCTTGTGGAGATGGGGACGTTTCTAGCAATTCTGGTGGGGACCATTGCGGGCACGCAGCTTGGTTCGATCAGTGGCCAAATTGGACTGTTACCCGTTTGCATCACCATTGTCGGTATTGCGATCAGTGGCTATCTGCTCAGCCGTAAAATACCTGCAGCTCCACCCCATGCACCTGAGCTTGAACTTGACTATAACCCCTTGCGAGAGAGCGCCAGACTCATTCGTTATACACGAAAGAATCGAGTCATCTTTCAGTCTATTTTGGGTATATCCTGGTTCTGGGGGCTTGGCGCTATCTATCTGGCGCAATTTACCGTGTTTGCACGAGATGTTATCGGGGGTAATGCCAATCTGTATACAGCGCTATTAGCGCTTTTTTCAGTTGGAATAGCGCTGGGTTCAGTTCTGTGTGAGCGTTTGTCAGGCAAGAAGGTAGAGATTGGTCTGGTGCCGTTTGGGGCTTTCGGTATTACGTTATTCGGGCTGATTCTCTACTTTGCTTCACCAGAAGTTCCTTTGGGGGAGAATCTCGGGGCGTTGGGTTTTATTGCTGCAGGGGGTAGTGTCTGGGTTTACATCAGCGTTTTGATGATAGGACTTTTTGGTGGGTTTTATATTGTGCCGCTGTATGCATTGGTTCAGCAAATCAGTAAACCCGACAAGCTGTCGCGAGCTATTGCCTGCAACAATATACTGAATGCACTGATGATGGTGCTGGCGGCGCTCCTGGGTATGGTCATGTTGGCAGCCAACGTATCGGTTGCGGGAATATTCTTGATCGCAGCCCTTTTGAATGCCGTAGTGGCTGTTTATATTTTTACTCTGGTGCCCGAGTTTCTAATGCGTTTCCTGACATGGTTGCTGATACACAGCATTTACCGTGTGAATAAGGAAGGGCTTGATAAGATTCCAGACGAAGGTGCTGTAGTGTTGGCTGCCAATCACGTGAGCTTTGTTGATCCGCTCATTATCGGTGGTTGTGTACGACGCCCGGTTCGTTTTGTCATGTACTACAAAATTTACCTGATTCCGATTTTGAATTTCGTGTTCCGTACTGCACGGGCAATACCGATTGCGGGTCGAAGTGAAGACCCTGAAATGTACGAGCGGGCTTTCAGGGAAATGGAGCAAGCAGTAGTTGATGGTGATGTGTTATGTATTTTTCCTGAAGGCCAGATAACTTATGACGGTGAGTTAAACGAATTCAGGCCAGGGCTTGAGAAACTGCTGGATGTACAGCCAGCCCCGGTGATACCCGTTGCACTCAGAGGCTTATGGGGGAGTATGTTCAGCCGAAAGGGCGGGCCGGCGCTACAAAAATTGCCGCGCAAATTGTTCGCTCGAATCGATATGGTGCTGGACGATCCCATACCGGCCGAGCAGGTTACCGCCAGTTCCCTGCAGCGAAAAGTGCTGGAAATGAGGGGTGACAAGTTGTGAATATGGCCTGACAAAATGCGTTAGTATGTTTGTATTGAGTCAAATCACCATTCGTCAATGCAGGCCTTTTTATGAATCCCGGCAGTCAGGAATTACCGTCTAACAAGAGTGCTGAAGAAGCTGCAAAAGAAGAGGTTGCAAAAGAGGAGGCTGCAAAAATCCCTTTGCACGCCACAACGTTCAATACCCGCTGGGGTGACATGGATGCTATGGGCCATGTTAACAACACAGTTTATTTTCGTTATTGTGAGCAAGCCAGAATGGAGTGGTTTGCCAGCCTTGATCTTGAAAGTAGCAATGACCCGTCGAGCCAGATCGTTATTATCAACGCGTTTTGTGAATTCCTGGTGCCTGTGATCTACCCTTGCTCCATTGTTGTAGAAATGTCGGGTGGCAATCCGGGCAAGTCATCATTTATGAGTTACTACCAGATACGTGATGCGGAACCGGGTGGTACTAGCTATTGCAACGGGACAGCTAAAATTGTCTGGGTGAATGCTGACGGGAATAAATCTGTGCCATTGCCGGACATGGTGCGTGCCTTATTACAAGGTTAGAAGCGGGTTGATCTATGGATTATTGTCCAAATTGTGCCACACAGCTGAGCTTGAAAATCCCTGAGGGTGATAATCGAGAGCGTTATGTGTGTGATGGCTGTGATGCAATCCATTACCAGAATCCAAAAAATGTTGTTGGTTGCCTTTTGGAATGGCAAGGCAAAGTTTTGCTGTGCAAGCGTGCCATTGAACCGCGCTACGGTTACTGGACATTGCCTGCCGGTTTTATGGAAAACAACGAAACTGTTATGGAAGGGGCTGCGCGCGAAGCGCGGGAAGAAGCCTGCGCCGAGTCAGAGGAACTGAACCTGTTTGGTGTCTACAATCTGCCCAGAATCAGCCAGGTATATCTGATGTTTTTCGGGCGTTTGAAGAACGGATTTGCTGAAGCCGGGGAAGAAACACTGGAAGTTCGCTTGTTCGATGAAGAGGAAATCCCATGGGATGAGCTAGCATTTCCAGTTGTTGTTGAAAGTCTGCAGCGTTATTTCGAGCGTAAGCAGCAGCGATCTCAACAAGTCTATCTGGCAGATATACGCAGCCGCCCCGGTAGTCGTCTGGATATCGTCAGGCACAACTGATGGTTAAAAGCCCGGTCTCTGCCTAAACACCCGTTTGGGCTTAGCGCCGCGTATAAATGACACTCACATCCTGGCCAAGTTCTGTCAGCCTTGTTTCCGGGCTGTTTCCCTGATTGCTTTGGTCATCACCCAGATACAAAGTGTCTCCGTCGGCCAAAATCAGTGAAAACAAAGGTGATTGGATTCCCAGGATTTGTGGGTTAATGTTTGATGGATTGCTTATCGCCAGCTCCGTTTCCAGCAATTGCTCAAAGGTCATGTTCTGCAAGGCAAGTTGGGCTTCTAGCGGTTGGCTTGAATTAGCGTTGATACTGCCTACTTCAATATCGATGTGTTGCGCGGCACCCAATGCTGTATCGGTCGTACCACCGGGCAAGCTGAATTCTCCAGTAATAGTTACTGTGAAAATATTTCCGGTACTACAGCTATCGGAACCTATGTAGAAGATATTCGTGCTCTCCAGAGTCGAGCCTGTGAATTCCAGTAACTCGCGAGTGCTTTGGTTGTCGGGAAGAGATTCGCAAGCGGTTTGCCACTCACCGTCAATGTTGCCTTGCACAGCGCTGTTGCTGTCTGAGGAAGAAGATGAGCCACCGCTGGAACAAGCCGCCATTGAAAGCATGGTGCATCCCACCAAAAGGCTTGTCAGAGAGGATTTAAAAAGTGTATTTGCGCTATAGATATTGCACATAGTCGAATATTCGCCTCAATTGATGGCTGAGACAGTGCAAGATTAACTCCACATCGATCCCGGCAGACTGCTGCCCGCACTGATTGTGCAAGACCGATCATGGATGAACGCGCAAGTCGATCTTTGGCGTTACTTTTGTAGTTATATACTATGACATGTCACGAAGCTCACGCCGCAATATTTTGCCGACATTGGTTTTAGGTAATTCGTCGACAAAGGTAACGATTTTGGGGCGCTTGTATCCAGTCAGGTTTTCCTTGCAGTGGGCCAGTACCTGTTCTTCGGTGAGATCGGGGTCTTTACGTGTGATAACAACCTTGACCACCTCACCGGAGTGTTCGTCAGGGATGCCAATTGCGCCCACTTCCAGAACGCCGGGCATTTGTGCGATGACCGACTCGATTTCGTTAGGATAAACATTGAATCCGGAGACCAGGATCATGTCTTTGAGTCGATCGACGATCTTGAAAAAACCCTGATCGTTCATCACCGCTATATCGCCAGTGTGTAACCAGCCATCTTTGTCTATCGTTTTAGCCGTTGCTTCTTCACGCTGCCAGTAACCCTTCATTACCTGGGGGCCGCGAATACAAAGTTCGCCTTCTTCACCGACTGCCAGTTGTTGTCCCTCAGGATCCTGAATACAAGCATCAGTTGATGAAATGGGTAGCCCGATAGCGCCATTGTATTCAGCAAGATCGAGTGGATTGATACAGGCAGCGGGCGACGTCTCAGTCAGGCCATAAGCTTCAACCAGTGTGGTGCCGGTTACTTCCTTCCATTCATCTGCAACGGCTTTTTGTACAGCCATGCCGCCACCCAGAACAATTTTTAAGGGTGAGAAATCCAGTGAGCGGAATTGCTCATTATTGAGTAAGGCGTTGAATAAAGTGTTTACACCGGTAAACGCCGTAAACTTGTACTTGCCCAATTCTTTGGCAAAGCCCGGTATGTCACGTGGATTGGTGATCAGCAGATTCTGCGCTCCCAGCAACATGAACACCATGCAGTTCGCTGTTAAGGCAAAGATATGATAAAGCGGCAATGCTGTGACGATGAGTTCCTGGCCTTTTTTGACATCCACAGCGGAAAGCCATGCAAGTGCCTGGAGTGCATTGGACACCATGTTGCGATGCGTCAGCATTGCCCCTTTCGCGACCCCTGTGGTGCCTCCGGTGTACTGCAGGAATGCCAAATCGTCGATTTCCAGCTGCGGGTCCTTGTAGCCGCTGGTATCGGTTTTAGTAAGAATGTCTTTTAGACCATGGGAGCCTGGTAAAGAAAACGGTGGAACCATTTTCTTGATCTTGCGAATAACAAAATTGACCAGCGCACCTTTGGGGAAGCCCAGCATGTCACCAAAACGTGTCGTGACTACGACTTCAACTTCTGTGTCATTGACTACGTCTGCAACCGTATGGGCAAACGCCTCAACAACAACTATGGCTTTGGCCCCTGAATCCTGTAACTGGTGTTTGACCTCACGATCAGTGTAGAGAGGGTTGGTATTAACGACCACGAGCCCGGCCCGCAGTGCGCCAAATACAATCACAGGGTATTGCAGCAGGTTGGGCATCATTACGGCAATACGGTCGCCTTTGACCAGGCTTGTATGATTTTGAATCCAGGCAGCAAATTTCAGCGTTAGCTGGTCCAGTTCAGCATAAGTAATCGTCTTGCCCAAGTTGGTATAGGCAGGGCGGTCGCTAAACTCGTCGACTGACTTGCGGTACATGTCAACCAGCGAGCCATAGTTATCAATCGAGATTTCCTGCGGTACCTTATCCGGGTAGGAATTCAGCCAAGGCTTGTTGTTATCAATCATGAGCTTTTAGTCTCCCCGGCAGTGCCGCAAAAGCCAGTGCCTTTGAATAGTCGGCGTGCTGCCGAGCGATAGAATTTGCTTAAGCAATCAAACAGCGCAGCATTTTTTATATTTTTTCCCACTGCCGCATGCACAGGGGTCATTACGGCCCTGTTTTGGGCCGCTACGCTTGAATTGTGTAACTTTCGGCATTTCAGCATCCCGGAAATACCATTCGCCATCAAGTTTCTCAAACAGGGCAATTTCAAAATGTTCGTGTCGCCGCCCCTGGCCATCGCGGTAACGGGCAACAAATTCCACGCTGCCAGATTCGTCATCTGCCTGCCCATCCTCCACGTTGCGAATCTCCAGGCCCAGCCAATCAGATTCTGCTGCCCATCGTTGCGTGGTTTCCTGGTCTATTTCACTGCGTGTCACGGGGTGGTGAGAGCGCACAATAAAATCGATATTGGCTTCAGCGTGGGCTGAGTACCGGGCGCGCATCAATTGCTCTGCGGTACTTGCACTTTCGAGCCCCCCAATAATCTTCTGGCAACACTCGATAGCACTTTTTTGTGACCCGCAGGGGCATGGAGAACTCATGGCAATAATCTGGAAAGGGTTAAACGAACCGGAAAATGGGTATTCTAGCGCCCAGCGACAGTAAAATCATAGCTGAGCGCCGGATGTCATTGAAAATAAACTCGGTTACCTTCGATGTCTCGCACAAAGGGCAGGTCTACGGCTTTCACCCGAAAGCCCTGCATACTGATACTGCCATGATCCCGGTAGCTGACGGTGGCGCCATCTGTATCATTGGTTGTAGACGTATATTCAAAGGCATAATCTCGCTGCCAGCAGGGATTGCCATGAGAATCTCTACGGGGACGCATTCGACGCAATGCCACAGTTTGATCCAGAAACTGCAACTCGTGCTTTTTGCAGGCGCGGCGAGCGTGCTGGATAGCAATTTCACGCGCTTTCATGCTGCTCCACCAGAGAGCAGCTGCCGAGAACGCTGCGATTAGCAGCCAGAATTGTGTCAGACTTGGTATGGCCTTGTTCTCGCACGTTAGGTGACTGGCTTCACACCAGTTACAAGCACATTAGTTACACTTCCACAGCGACTTCCACAGCGGCTCGATAGCGCCGCGTACGCTGTGGCGGGCTGCGACTGCTCTTGGAGCGTCGCAACAGATACAGGCAATATTATAATAGAATGAGCGGTGCAGAACCGATAACTTAACGTCACCCCGAAGCTGTGAGGCAGCCATTGATGGATAGTAATACCCGAACCGAATTGGAAGCTGCGGCCTTCCGCACGCTGGTTGCGCATTTGCGCGAGCGTACTGATGTACAGAATATCGATTTAATGAATCTTTCCGGATTTTGCCGAAATTGTCTTTCGAAGTGGTATGCGTCGGCTGCGGATGAGAAAGGTCTCGCCATTTCCTACGAAGAAGCCAGGGAAATTGTCTACGGTATGCCTTATCCGGAATGGAAGGAAATGCATCAGAAAGAAGCGACAGAAGCACAAAAAGCAGAGTATGCCGCCAAACATCCCGGCTGATCCACTGCGTGATGAAAGTGCTATGTGGCTGGCCGCAAGCATGCTTGCCCAACGGCCGTCACGGATGTTGCTGTACGATGCTGACAATCGTTTACAAACAGCCTTTGCAACACTGGTTTCGCAAATGCCGGTGAGCGAGCGCGACCAGCTGCAGATGCAGCAAATTGATTCGCCATCCCGGTTCGATTGTGCCACCACGGCAGTGGCTCCTAGCCCCGACACTCCTTCTACCAACACAATAGCGGACCTGCCTCGACTGTTTTCTGAACTATGCAATGTGGATCTGGTGTATATTGCCGACCCGCTGCTGCTGGCCCGCGCGATTGGTGGATTGTCCCGGCAAACTGAAGCTGCCAGCCGGGCACTCGCTCTGCGTTTGCTGGCAGTATTTCGGGATCGAGTCCGTGGTGCGGTCTATGCATCTGTCACGGCAGAGGTCTCGACTGCAGAGGATGGCTCTTTGCAAAGTCTTGGCCGAAAGGACTTTTTTTCGCTCGGCTATGTGGATATAAGCCGCGAAGCCGCAGGGAACAAACGGCTTTATCGCTATACTCTACGTGACTATAAATCCGTGCCTGGTTGGTTGAATTCCAAATACTGGGCGCACCCGGAACGCTGGAAGATCACGGACTGACTCCTGCAGAAATCACCGGATATATTTTTTATCAAATGGCTTTAATCATCGCCTGTACGTCACCGGAAACCAATTTATCAGGTGACTGTCACTTCACTGGAGCATGTGATTTATGAGCAAAATAGTAATTACAGAACTGGAGGGTGATGGAATCGGGCCTGAGCTGGCCGGATCGGTCCACGCTATAGCCGAATCGTTACCGGTAGAATTTGATTTTCGTTCTATCGATTGGTCACTGGAGACAAGAGAGCGGCTTGGTGATGAGGCAATTGATGCGGCTGAAGAGTCGATGCGCGAAACCAAGCTGGCCCTTAAGTATCCAACTGTTACTAACAAGCGCAGCCCCAATGCATTGATACGACGTCGTTGCAATTTCAGTGTCATCTATCGGCCTGCCATATCGATCAAGGGCATTCACAGTAATTTCAAGGAAAACGTTAACTTGCACATCGTCAGAATCGCGACTGGCGGCACTTATGATGATCCAGGACAATTGATAGGCAAACATGCTGCGGTTTCGCTGCGCATGGTTGAACGTGACCCCTGTGCTCAGGCGGCGAAATTTGCATTTGAGCTGGCCAAGCGCAAGGGTAAGCGCTATGGCGATGGCCACTACAGTATGACCTCGTCATCAAAACACACGATTCAGCGAGTTACGGATGGCCTGTTTGAGTCGGTAGTGGCTGAAGTGGCAAAAGAATTCCCGGATGTTGAGCATAATGTCGAGTTGTTTGATGCGCTACTGGCAAAAATTATTCTCAACCCCGATGCCTTTGAGGTGGTGTTAGTGCTCAATGAGTACGGCGATTTCCTGTCCGATATGGCCTCTGGTCTGGTCGGCAGCCTTGGAACCGGTGCCAGCGGAAATTATTCCTTTGATGCGAATGACAACGTCGACATTGCCATGTTTGACCCGGCGGGGGGCACAGCGCCGGATATTGCCGGTAAGAATATCTGTAACCCGGCAGCTGTTTTACTGGCATTTGGCATGCTGCTTGATCATGTTGATCGGTACGATCTCGGCCATGCCTTGCGTTTGAGCTTGCTGCAAGCCATCGAGACCGGTAAGTCAACACGTGATTTAGGTGGCAAATTGAATACTGACGAATTCACCCAGGTAGTTATTGATGGGCTTGGAGCTCATCTGTAGGGCATATAAGCGGCCGTGACCAAAGCGGTTCTAATGAGAGACATACAGAGATAAATAATGAGTGATATGAAAGCCCTGCAGGACACGTCGATGCTTGCAGGAGCGAATTCCCCGTATCTCGAGCAGGCATACGAAGATTATCTGCGTGATCCGAATTCTGTCGCTGAATCGTGGCGCAACTATTTCGAGCGGTTGCCTATGGTCAATAATACCGCGAGAGATATTCCGCACTCTGAAATCCGTGAACATTTCTATCAGCTGACCCGGCGTGGCGGCAGGCGTCCAAACCGCAATGCCGCTGACGCTAATTCATCGCTTGATCTGAAACAAATATATGTAACGCAGCTCATTAACTCGTACCGGGTGCGTGGCCATCAGCACGCAAGCCTGGACCCTTTGGGCAGGCCGCGTGCGACCGTGGTCAGGGAAATTCAACTGCATGAAAACGGTTTATCCGAGGCAGATCTTGATACCGTATTCCAGACCCCCTCGTTAGAGGGAATCGAGCAGGCCAGTCTGCGAGACATCATTGCTCACCTTGAGCGTTGTTACTGCGACACGATCGGTTATGAGTTTATGTATGTGGACCATACAACTCAGAAAGACTGGTTACAGCACCGGATTGAAAGTGTCGCGTCTCACCCTGAACTTGAGCCAGCGACTCAACGCTGGATTATGGACAGGGTTAATGCGGCAGAAAGTATGGAACGTCACCTGCATTCTCGTTACATGGGGCAGAAGCGTTTTTCGCTGGAAGGCGGGGAAAGTCTGATCGTTGTCATGGGTGAGCTTGTCCGGCGTGGCGTCTCCCGCGGCGTTAAAGACATGGTCATCGGTATGGCGCACCGTGGCCGGCTGAATGTGCTGGTTAACATACTTGGCAAGAATCCGGGAGAATTGTTTTCCGAATTTGAAGGTAAACACGATCCTTCACTATCGTCCGGTGATGTTAAATACCATCAGGGTTTTTCTTCAGACGTTAAAAACGAAGACGGCCAGATGCATTTGTCATTGGCATTCAATCCCTCGCACCTGGAAATTGTCTCGCCGGTTGTTGAAGGCTCGGTACGCTCTCGCCAGGATCGTTATGGCGACAAAGAGGGTAAAACAGTTGTGCCTGTTGCCATTCATGGCGATGCAGCCTTTGCTGGTCAGGGTGTCGTCATGGAAACGTTCAATATGGCGGACTCACGTGGCTTTTCTACCAAAGGCACCATTCATATCATCATCAACAATCAAATCGGTTTCACCACCAGTAATGCTGAAGACGCGCGTTCTACGGAATACGCATCTGATGTTGCGAAGATGATAGGGGCGCCTATTTTTCATGTGAATGGCGATGATCCGGAAGCTGTACTGTTCGTCACGCAGCTTGCGTTTGATTTTCGTATGCAGTTTCACAAGGATGTTGTGATTGACATGGTGTGTTATCGCCGTCATGGCCATAACGAAACCGACGAGCCATCAATGACGCAGCCATTGATGTACAAGATCATCAAATCACTGCCAACAACGCGGAAAATATATGCGGACAAATTAACTGCGGCTGGAGTGCTCGAGCCAGGGGAGGCTGATCGGATGGTCGATGAGTATCGCCAGGCGCTGGACGATGGCAAAGGTGTTGCGCCGGATATTGTTGAAGGGCTGAATGATACTTATGCCTTGCAAATTGACTGGAACCAGTACAGCAACCTGGACTGGCGCCAACCCTATGAGACCCGCGTACCGATAAAAAAACTGCAAGAACTGGCGACCCGTTTAACAACCTTGCCAGACGGCCTGGCACTGCAGGCGCGGGTCAACAAGATCATAGAAGACCGACGCAAGATGACTGCCGGTAGTTTGCCGTTGGATTGGGGTTATGCTGAAACCTTGGCTTACGCCACACTGGTTGATGCCGGTCATCCGGTACGCTTGTCGGGCCAGGATTGCGGCCGCGGTACATTTTCACATCGACACTCTGTACTGCACAACCAGACCAAACGTGAAGCCTATGTGCCGTTGCGGCAATTAGGTGATGAAAAAGCCAATTTTCTGGTGATCGACTCCGTTCTGTCCGAAGAGGCAGTGCTGGCATTCGAGTATGGCTACGCAACAGCTGACCCGAATTCACTTGTTATATGGGAAGGCCAGTTTGGTGATTTTGCCAATGGTGCGCAAGTTGTGATCGACCAGTTTATAAGCTCTGGTGAAACCAAATGGGGTCGTTTGTGCGGCATCACCTTATTATTGCCGCATGGCTATGAAGGTATGGGGCCGGAACACTCGTCTGCGCGTCTTGAAAGATTTATGCAGCTGTGTGCTGAAGACAACATGCAGATTGTTGTACCCAGTACACCAGCGCAGGCCTATCACATGCTTCGCAGGCAAGTGCTGCGCCCGATGCGGCGTCCTCTGATTGTAATGTCGCCAAAGAGTCTGCTGCGGCACCGCTTGGCGGTTTCGACACTGGAAGATCTGGCTGATGGTTCTTTCCTGCCAGTTATTGACGAAGCTGACGATTTGAATGCAGCTGACGTTGAACGTGTTGTGCTGTGTAGTGGCAAGGTCTACTACGACCTGATTGAGCGGCGTAGTGCTGCTGAATTGAAAAATGTTGCGATCATTCGTATGGAACAGCTTTATCCGTTTCCATATGATGAAATGAAGCAGGTGCTGGCACCTTACAAACATGCCAGTTCTGTAGTGTGGTGTCAGGAAGAGCCAAGAAATCAAGGTGCCTGGAGAGCTAACAGGCATCGCATTGAACGGTGCTTTTCAGCCGGCTTCCCGGTCGAGTTCAGTGGCCGGCCACCGTCAGCATCACCGGCTGTCGGTTATGCTAATGAACACCAGCTGCAACAGAAGAAGCTGGTTGAAGAAGCGTTGGGGTTGGTTGAAAACAGCCAACTACCGAATCGTTAGCCGGTAGTCATTAAGGCTACCACTACCTAATCCAAGCGAACTAACTAACATACCGGGCACTAACTAACAAACCGGTTTGGATAAAGACATGAGTGTTGAAATCAAAGTCCCCACACTGCCTGAATCAGTTGCTGATGCATTGATTGTAACCTGGCATAAACAGCCCGGTGATGCGATAAGCCGTGATGATGTGCTGGTAGATATCGAGACCGATAAAGTGGTTCTTGAGGTTCCTGCTTCTGAAAGCGGTGTGATGGGTGAGATTTTGCAAGATGCCGGGGCCACCGTTGTGGCTAATCAGGTGATCGGCAAGATAGAAGCTGGTAGTGCAGCTGCAGCTCCATCAACGGCAGAACCGGCGCCGGCTGGGGCTGTTGGTCACGATACAGAGGGAGAAGCGGGACAAACCAGTCCGGCTGTGCGCAGATTATTAAGTGAGCATGGTCTGCAAGCCAGTGATGTCAAGGGCACGGGCAACAATGGCCGTATTATGCCCGAAGATGTTGAAAGACATGTCAGTTCGGCCACAGCGTCAGTTGCAGTGTCAGGCGGTGTTGCTGCAGGTGCGGCTGCTGGTGCTCCGGCAACAACTGCATCAGCCGCTAGTGATGGTTCAGCAACCGCTACAGCCGCGGCAATGCCTCTGGGTGATGATGACAGGCCGGAACGGCGTGTACCCATGACACGGCTGCGGGCACGGATTGCCGAGCGCTTACTGCATGCTACGCAATCTACAGCAATGCTGACTACGTTTAACGAGGTAGACATGCAGGCCTTTATGGAGCTGCGTTCAAAGCTCAAGGAAGATTTCCAGAAGGCCCATGGTGTGAAACTCGGCTTTATGTCAATTTTCATGAAAGCTGCCACTGAAGCGCTGAAACGTTTTCCGGATGTCAACGCATCAATTGACGGCGAAGATGTTGTTTATCATGGCTACTGTGACATAGGTGTTGCAGTATCGTCTGATCGCGGGCTGGTGGTGCCCGTATTGAGAAATACCGAATATATGTCTCTGGCAGAGATGGAATCCACCTTGAACGGTTTCGCCGAGCAGGCGCGAGATGGAAAGCTGGCGCTCGAAGACATGACTGGAGGCACCTTCACGATTTCCAATGGAGGTGTTTTTGGCTCATTGTTGTCGACCCCGATTCTGAATCCGCCACAGAGTGCGATACTCGGTATGCATAGTATCCAGCAACGCCCGGTCGTTGTTGATGGGGAAATTGTTATCCGTCCAATGATGTATCTGGCACTTTCATACGACCATCGCATCATTGATGGCAAAGGTGCGGTCACTTTTCTGAAGACGATTAAGGAACTGATCGAAGATCCAGCGAAGATTCTGTTCGACGTTTAATCACTTCCGGCAACGAGTATCGTGCGCTTGGCAACAAGCCTGAAACCTTAAAGAAAGAAATTTATGGCTCAACAGTACGACGTAGTAGTAATCGGTGCCGGTCCGGCAGGCTATGTGGCGGCTATTCGCTGTGCGCAGTTAGGGCTTAAAACAGCCTGTGCCGAGCAATGGATAAACAAGTCCGGCAAACCGGCTCTTGGTGGAACCTGCCTTAATGTGGGCTGCATACCATCAAAAGCGCTGCTCGAATGCACAGAACTCTATGATCAGGCACGCAATAAGTTCGACGATCTGGGTATCAACATCCAGGGTGTTGATATGGATGTGCCCAAGATGATTGCGCGCAAGGATAAAATAGTCTCGGAACTTACCGGGGGTATAGCGCAACTGTTCAAGGCCAATGGTATTGACTGGTTGCAGGGCAGCGGTCGTTTGCTGGCTGATCGCCAGGTTCAAGTAACCGCAAGTGACGGTAGCAGCGAAACCTATTCAGCCTCCAGTGTCATTATCGCTACAGGCTCTGTTCCGATAGAAATCGACGCAACTCCCCTGCAGGGGGATATTGTTGTTGACTCGGCTGGCGCTCTCGACTGGGAAAAGGTTCCGGATACCATCTGTGTTATTGGCGCTGGTGTTATCGGGCTCGAGCTCGGCAGTGTCTGGCGTCGCCTTGGCTCCGAGGTTGTCGTACTCGAAGCACAGGAGAGTTTCCTGCCGATGGTCGACAATGCCATTGCGCGTGAAGCGATGAAAACTTTCAAGGCGCAGGGGTTGGATATTCGCCTCGGCAGCCGTGTCATGAGTAGCAGCGTTAGTGGAGATAGTGTTGAAATTCTCTACAAGGACAAAGATGGAGATGCTGCATTAACAGCCGACAAGCTGATTGTCGCTGTTGGCAGGCGTGCCTTTACCACGGGTGTTTTGTCTCCGGAAGCTGGTATTGAGAGGGATGAGCGTGGATTGATTCACGTGAATGATCGCTGCGAGACCAACGTGCCTGGTGTTTATGCAATAGGCGATGTGGTACGTGGGCCGATGCTCGCTCACAAGGGGTCGGAAGAAGGCGTG
>CALLOA010000118.1 GCA_938005265.1 uncultured Granulosicoccaceae bacterium | reverse complement strand
GTGTCAGTTGGACAGCTATGTGCTTGTTTTTGGTTGAGTTCCAATAAACGCAGGTTGTGCACAATCATCTATACTCACCACTCCTATTGTGAACTCTCCCTTTTCTTGAACTTTTACTGAGGAAGTATTGTGGACTTACTTAAGATGGGCCAGCAATTGCTTGGCGATAAACTCGGCGACAACGCCGGTGGAATGATGGAAGCGCTGTCAGGATTGACCAGTGGTGAGGGCCTTGATTTAGGTGGCATCATGGAGAAAATGAAATCAGCCGGTATGGGTGATCAGGTTGAAAGTTACCTGGGCGATGGTGAAAATCAGGAAATGTCAGCCGAGCAGGTAAAATCGGCCTTTGGCGAAGAAGGCCTTTCAAACGTAGCAAGCAAACTCGGTGTTGATACAGATACTGCTGCGTCTCAGCTAAAAGATGTGTTGCCTGGCCTGCTCGACAAAGCAAGCTCTGGTGGCAGCTTACTGGAGTCTTTTGCTGGCGGTGGAGCAGGTGGTTTGTTGGACATGGCGAAAGGTTTTCTAAAGAAATAGACAATAAACATTCCGCAATAAGACTAACCCTGAGTTGTGAATTGCACCTCAGGTTTTTTTTATCCTTCCTCGCAAATTTTCTTATATTGATCATTTCAGGTGCAAGTGCTAGTACGGCTAACCATTGTGAACAGTTTTGTATCCTGCTGGTAGCTATGTTATCCATCCAGGGTTACATATAGACATGTCTTGTAGATAATGATATACAGACCTAACGTCTAATTTGTCATTACTATGTACCGTGGACAAGCCAAAAAAAGCCATCCTTAACTTTTCTATCCTTAACTTTTCTATCCTTTACGTTTCTATCCTTAAGTTGTCATGTTCGAATAATCGCTTAACGCCATGAATTCAACCAGACGTAAACTTCTGACGAAAGGAGCAAGTGCCGCCGTCGCTGCGTTCTTCTGTAATGGTAAATCCTATGCAACGGTGGAAGATATTCACTCGGTTTTAGATCCCCCTCCCAAACGCGACAATAATGTGGGTGATGAAGCCGGAATTGTTAAGCTTTTTACACCTGAAATTGCCGAAAACGGTAATAGCGTTCCCATCTCTGTCTTCGTTGCAAGTCAGATGAGCGCGGAAGACTACGTTGCATCGGTTTTGATTGTGGCTGAAGGAAATCCCAATCCACAGGTGGTGACTTTTCATTTTACACCGCTAAGCGGTGAGGCAAAAGTTAAAACCCGCATGCGATTGGCTCAAACACAGGATGTACTTGCTGTTGCCAAATTGAGTGATGGCTCAGTCCATAAAACAAGTAACCACGTCAAGGTAACCATAGGAGGCTGTGGCGCCTGACGTCATGGAGATCGGTCATGGCTAAAGCTAAAGCCAGAATCAAAGTTCCAAAGACTGCATCGGCGGGTGAGATTATAACGATCAAGTCCCTGGTTAATCATAGAATGGAGTCCGGGCATAGAACGGATAAAGACGGGCGAGCCATTCCTCGAAAAATCATTAACAAATTCACCTGTGAATTCAATGGCAAACCAGTGTTTTCGTGCGATCTTGGTACGGGGATAGCTGCCAATCCATTTTTTGAATTCAAAGCACGGGTAATGGAAGCGGGCACGTTCCATTTTACGTGGATAGATGATGAAGGTATAAAAATTGAGGCTCGCAAAGAAATAGATATCGTATGAGAAACAACTTGTCAGTAATGGATGAAAAACTGGAATCCCATTATCAAACTGATAAACCAGATTCTGGCGGCCATTATGTGTTTGTTCTTTGTGGGCGGCAAGTGCAGATAGGATAGTTATGAAGTTAAACAGACGGCAGTTCAATGCAATACTCGCGACAAGTGTTGGAACAATGGCAGCACCTGTTCCGTTGTTGGGCCAGGCAAAACCCAAAGTAGTGGTTATTGGTGGTGGGGCTGGTGGGGCTACCGCTGCCAGGTATATCGCCAGGGATGGTAAAGGTACTATTGACGTAACATTAATAGAGAATTCTAAAACCTATACCTCCTGTTTTTTTTCAAATCTTTTTCTTGGTGGTTTCCGAACTTTTGATTCAATCACGCATTCCTACGACAGACTTGAATCTGACTTTGGCGTAAGTGTTATTAACGGCTATGCAACTGAAATCGATCGTGATCAAAAGGCTGTAAAATTACGAGACGGATCCAGCATTGCTTATGATCGTGTTGTTGTGGCACCCGGTATTGACTTCGACTATGAGAGTATTCCCGGGTATTCAAAAGAGGCTGCTGATCTAGCTCCTCACGCTTGGCAGGCCGGGCCACAAACACGAAAGCTTCACGAACTTATGAATGCCCTGACTGATGGTCAGGACATTGTCATGCTAGCTCCCCCCAATCCCTATCGTTGCCCGCCCGGCCCCTATGAGCGTGCGTCCATGATGGCCCATATGATAAAAACGAAAGGGTTCAAGAACAGTCGTGTCACCATTCTTGATGTAAAGCCAAAGTTTTCCAAACAAGCGTTGTTTTCTGAAGGCTGGCAAGAACACTACCCGGATATCATCGAATGGTTACCACCGGATATTCATGGTGGCGTTATTAATGTAGATGCAAAAGCTGGAGTTGTAGAAACGGATCTTGATACGTTTGAAGGGGCTGTACTTAATATCATTCCTGCGATGCAGGCAGGTGCCATTGCGAAAACCTCTGGTTTAACTGATGAGTCGGGCTATTGTCCTGTGGATGGTGCATCAATGCGTTCGCGAATCGACAACGATGTGTTTGTCATAGGTGATGCGAGCATAGCGGGTGCGATGCCGAAGTCCGGTTTTTCGGCAAACAGCCAGGCAAAGATAGCGGCAATGAATGTTCGCGGTGATCTTAGCGGTTCTAAAGTATTTGCGCCTAAATATGGAAACACCTGCTGGAGCCTGATTTCTGCTGAAAACAGTGTCAAAGTCGGTGCACAATATTCTGCGAATGAGCAGGGTGAAATCGTTGCAGATTCCACCTTTATCAGTGCTACAGGGGAAAGCACTGATTTGAGGTCGTTGGCATACCGGGAATCAGTCGGTTGGTATAGTGCGATCGTGGCAGATATGTTTGGATAGTGTTGCTCGAACTTATTAGCGCCAAACATTGGCAGCACATAGTGGCAGCACCCGTACTTTCAATCACTCTGTTTCAATCACTCTGTTTCAATTATCCAAATAACCCGTACGCTCTCTAGCTAACAGTTCTATCACATCTACAGACCAGGGCCCTCCACAGATTGTCATGGCACTGGGAATGTGCACAACGTCGGCACCGATGCCTGATTGCGCCAGGGCCGGGTGTCGATTCAGAGCCTGCGCGCGAGACCAGGTTTCGGCACTGTATGGGGATGAAACCAGAATATCGGGGTCGAGTTTGAGTATGGATTCCAATGACAGCGTTCCGTAGTAGAGCACTCCGCGGTCAGACGCCGCATTGTGCCAACCTGCCAGTTCAAGCATTTGCCCGCGCAGGGTGTTAGCGCCAACAGTGTACCCATTGGGGTCGTAGATGGCGGCTACGGGGCGGACGCTGGGAGCATCGGGTAGCCGCGCCAGCCGGGTCTTCATGTCATCAATTATTTCTTCAGCTACCTGCCTCTGCTCAAGCCAATCTCCAACCATTGATACATTAAGCATGACGTCTTCGACGGAATTTGCGATATTTATAGTCTCGACGCGGACTCCGGCTTTTTGCAATAGCTGAATTGTATATTTACTGGTGTAAGCACCTGCTAAAACCAGGTCTGGTTCCAATGCGAGTACCTCCTCGGCTGCCCCTGTGTTTGTCGGGTAGCTGAGCGCCTTGTCGCGATAGACCGATGCGACTTTCTGCTGTGACAAAAAAGTCAGTGAAACAATCTGGTCCGGGTCTGCTAACAACAACGCCATTTGATCAGTGCAATTGTTGATGGATGCAACACGAGGTTTATCGGCGGCTGACACCGAAAATGTTATGGCAGTCGATAAAAAGACTACACCTATGGTTACTGCTGTTGTTAATCTGAAGCGAGCTACGCCTCTGCTAATCGCCGCCATAGTATTAGCGTTCATGGTCACTAAGCCCGATCGGATATAGCATGCTGTTGTCCGGGCCGACGGGCATCGTATCCACACCGTATACCTCTCGCACGATGTCCCTTGTAAGTACATCGCCAGGCGCACCTGATGCAACGTTTTGACCTTGGTTCAGCAAAACCAATCGATCGCAGTACCGGCTGGCAAGCGACAGATCATGCAAAACGACCATGCAGGCATGATTGCCTTCAGCGAAGTTACGTAGAACGTCCAGAATCTGTAACTGATGGCCAATGTCCAGCGCCGCGATTGGTTCATCTGCCAACAGCACTTGTGGTTCGGTTGCCAGTGCTCGAGCCAGCATGACGCGTGTGAGTTCGCCACCGGATAAGGTGTCTACGCGCCGCGTTGCAAGGTCCTTACAATCGGTAGCTGTGAGGGCGTTTGATACGCATTCCCGGTCATTCTTGTCCGGCGACCGCCAACGCGTCAGGTGGGGTATCCGCCCGAGCATCACCAGGTGCTCAACGGTAACTGGCCAATGCGGTGCGCTTAGTTGTTCCATCCAGGCTATTTTTTTTGCGCGCTCACTGTCACTGAGTTGGTTGATAGGCTGTTTGCCAAACTGCACCTTGCCATCCATGGCTTTATCCAACCCGGCCAGAATTGAAAGCAGAGTGGATTTGCCTGCGCCGTTTGGACCAATGAGTCCAACCAGTTCCCCGGCAGCCAAATCCAGCTCAACGTTATTCAGTAGCGTAGCGCTGCCACGACGAACTGTGATATTGCGTGCGCTTAACATCGGATCGGTCACTATCGGTACCCGTCCTTGCGGCTTTTCAGGATTAAGTGCAAGAAAAAAGGTGCTCCGATAAGCGATGTTAATACACCGACTTTTAATACGGTTTCTGTGGGAATTAATCTAACTCCGATATCTGCCGCCAGCAACATGCACGCGCCACCCAGTGCTGATACGAATAGTAAACGGCGTGGTTCATAACCGACAATCGGGCGCAGTAAATGAGGTATAACCAATCCGATAAATCCGATCATGCCTGTGGTTGCTACGGTCGCGCCTACGGCCAACGAAACGGCTAGCAAAATCTGCCATCGCAGGCGGGCAGGGTTTACACCAAGACTCTGTGCAGCCCGCTCGCCAAGGGTTAGTGCATCCAGTTTACGCCCGGTACCAATAAGCAGCACCCAACCCACTATCGACACAGGCACCATGACGTAGAAATCGGTGAGTGAGCGATCACTCAAATCACCCAGTGTCCATAAAACGAGTTCACGTATTGCGAAGGGGCTAGGAGCAAAATTCAATAGCAAGGACATGGTTGCAGTAGCCAATGCATTTATAGCAACACCGGACAAAATGAGCGTAGTGACGTTACTGTCGCGCCCTGCGAGAATATAAACCAGCGATGTGGCGAGCAATGAACCCAGCATCCCGGCCAGAGGCACAAGCTGCGGATGTAATGCCTGTACTCCAAAATACAGAACACTTACAGCACCCAAGGCGGCTCCTGCAGAGCTGCCAACTAATCCAGGGCTTGCTAAGGGATTACGAAACAAGCCCTGCATGGCCGCTCCACACAGCCCCAATGTGGCACCAGCTGTAATGGCGATTAGTGTGCGTGGTAATCGAACTTCACGAAGAATAATGGCATCAACAGAATTGCCGTAGAACAAATTGCTTGCAGCTGCCAGCAAATCGATTTGTTCAGCACCGATAGAGAAGCTCAGAATGCTGAGTATCAGCATTGATAGCAGCAGGAATAGATGCAATAGGGTGAGCCTGTTTAACATTAGGTTCGCTTGCTTTTATTGCCTTTCAATGCAAGCGGCAGGCCCGCAACCACCAAAGTAACAGACTCGCACACAGTGGCTAGCGACTGGTGTAGCACCCCTGCGGCATCGCAATAGCGCCGACTGATTTCTCCCAAAGGGGTAACGCCCATGTTTAATTCATTACTAACGAGGATTAGCGGGTATTCTACATCAGTAATCTGATGCACCAATTGCCGACATTCGTCATCAAGTTCTCGTGCTGTGAGATCCTCGCAACACAATTGCGTGAGCCATAGCGTCAGGCAATCGACCAGCACCACTGGCTTTTGAGCCGGCAACTCGTTATTTAGCCTGTGCAAAACACCAGTTAGATGGCGAGGTTCTTCAATGACCCGCCAGTCTTTCGGACGTTCCTGTCGATGACGTTCTATGCGCTGCGTCATCTCATCATCATCGGCACGGGCCGTTGCGATAAATACCTTGTCAACCGGGTTTGCATGCCTCGATGCATAGTTGGTAGCAAGTTGCATTGCGTAACGTGATTTGCCACTTTTAACACCACCCAAAACCAGGGAACGAGTAATGTTCATGCGACTGCATTCATCACGCGCAGTAAAGGTGTGTTGCCAAAGTAATCAATGCAACTCAAGCCAGCGTAGGTTTGTTCGAGTCGGAAAATATGTTTTGGGGAAATATCCAGTATGTGTGACAGAACAATTCTATTCACACCTCCATGAGCAACTAACAATAGTTTCGTAGGCTCTGTTCTATCCACCAAGCGCTGATAAGCGCTAACAACGCGTGTCTCCATAGCCTGGTAGCTTTCGCCATTGGGAAACGTAACCTCCGTAGGGTTCGCCATCCAGCTTGCGTAGAATTCCGGGTCTTCGCGTTCAACGTCTTCGTAACGTTTTCCTTCGCAATCCCCGAAATCAAGCTCAGCAAAATCGTCGTCTGTGTGCACAGTGACACGGCAGGCATCGGCGACAATGGCGGCGCTGTCACTGGCACGTATTCTTGGGCTGCTGATGATAAGATCCGGTTGCAATGGTCTAATCAAGGTTGTGGCTCGTTCGACTTGCCGTTTCCCCTCGTCTGATAAAGGAATATCCAGCTTTCCGTAGCACCGCCCTCTGGCCGAAGCCTCGGTCTCACCATGGCGCATCAGCAGTATTCGCTTTGTCACACCAGCCGGGCAGTCGGCGCTTCTCCAGTCATTGCTCATAAGGGTGCTTGCAGGTGTCCAGAGTGAGATGCTCCGGTCCATCGACTACTCAGAGTGTTTGTATTTCTAGTTATCATGCAGAACCCAACAATGTTGCAATGGTAGCAAGTAATAAAACATCGGTGATTTCGGTGGTAGCGCCGAGGGTATCACCGGTAACGCCACCAATCTTCCGAATACATAACCAGCCCATAAACATGAATATGGCAGCAGTAACGATGAATACAATCAGAGCATGTAAGCCCAGACAGGTAATAGTGAGAATAGCTGCAAATATTAGCGCGCCAGCCACTTCCGTCGAGCCGGTAAGTTGTGTAAGAGACTTTCCGGTTCCGATATCACGCGCATAAGGCAATCGCCAGGCTAAAACAATTGAGCAGCGTGAAACAGCGGCTGCGGTGAGCAATCCAATCAGCACCACATCATGTTGAATCAATAATGTGATAGCGCAAACCCGGGTGGCAAGTGAAAGTAGTAAAGCTAATCCGCCATAGGTGCCGATGGTCGAGTCTTTCATGATAGCAAGCACCTTGTCACGTTCGAAGGCTCCACCAAACCCGTCGGCCATGTCAGCAAGACCGTCCTGATGAAGGCCTCCGCCCAGTACCATTAACATAGTTGTCGCCGCCAGTGCTTGCAGGACCGGATGCACATTGATGGCATCCAGAATTAACAATAGCGTCCATTGCAGCAGGGCAATCAAGCAGCCAACCAAGGGAAAGAACAATGACGCACGAGCTACATCCTCGCCATCAAACGGTTGAGCCGGGTTGACAGGAATGCGCGTCAGAAAAGCTATAGCGGTAAGTAATCGGCGTATCACGAGCGTTGATTGTCAATTCCGGCGTCGGCGAAAGTTGCCATGTCACTCATTACATGTGCCGAAGCCTTTAGTAGCGTCAAACCCAGACAGGCGCCACTACCTTCACCCAGGCGTAAGCCGAGATCGTGCATGGGTTGTTTGTTCATGGCATGCATAAGATACTGATGGCCGGGTTCTGTTGAACGATGGCCACAGAAAACGTAATCAGTTACAGCAGGGTGTATGCGAGTTGCTGCCATAACCGCTGCAGTAGAGATGAAGCCATCAGCAACAATCGCAATGCGATGGCGGGCTAATCCCAGACACAAGCCGGCGATACCTGCCAATTCGAATCCACCCACTTTTTGTAGCAAGTCTTTGCCATCCTGCGAATCTGGTTGATTGATTTCAAGCGCTTTTTCGATCAATGACACTTTACGTTGCAGTGTGTCATCGTCAGCTCCCGAACCGCGTCCAGTTACGTCAGAAACACTCAGATTCAGCATAGCTGCAGTTAACGCGCTGGCAATACTGGTATTGCCAATTCCCATTTCACCGATGGCAACAGCCTGCTGCTTATCCCGTGCACATTGTTCAGCGAGCTGGATGCCGATACACAGCGCCTGTATCAACTGATCCGGTGTCATGGCAGGGCCTGCGCTGATGTCCTCAGTGCCTGGAGCAATAGGGTGCGAATGGAATGCTTGTGAAGTTTCCAGGCCGCAGTCGGTAAAATCAATATCCACACCCATATCGACCACACCAAAACTGGCACCGGTGACTTTGCACAAAGCGTTAATGGCAGCACCGCCTCTAACAAAGTTCAGCACCATTTGCGCTGTCACGCTTCGCGGGAAAGGGCCGACAGCATGGTTTCGCGTGAGGCCGTGATCCGCTGCAAAGACGAGCACGCGGGTAGACTGGATGACCGGTGGCACTTTTTGCTGAATCGCACAAAGTTGCTGGCCTAGCGTCTCTAACGTGCCAAGGCTGCCAGGAGGTTTTGTTAGTTGTAAATGATGCGCAGCAGCTTTATCGCTCCATTCGGGTTCTGTTCCATGGATACGATTTAGTGTATCAGCGAGGAAATGTTCCGGATTCATGACAACAGTTTTTTATATGTAAAAAATGCTTATTCGATTCTGAAAATAGCGCCATCGGCACTGTCTGTGAGAAAGTACAGATTGCCATCAAGACCTTGTCGTACATCGCGGATACGGCCGAATTGCCCTTCGAGTAAACGTTCCTCGTGCACTACATTACCGTTTTCAATTTGCAATCGTGCGATGAGTTGAAACTTGAGTGCACCCACCAATAGATTTCCCTGCCATTGTGGGAATTTTTCACTGTTAACTACAGCCAGGCCGGAAGGGGCAATTGATGGATCCCAGTAGGTGACAGGTTGTTGCATGCCGTCTTTGCTGCTTCCTTCGCCTATGGATGTCCCGAGTCCATAGTTAACGCCATAGGTTATGACCGGCCAACCGTAGTTTTGCCCTGCCATAATACGGTTCAATTCGTCACCACCTTGCGGGCCATGCTCATGGGCCCACAAAATGTCCTGTTCACTATCGTAAACCATACCCTGAACATTACGGTGCCCGATACTGAAAATTGAATCCAGTACCTCAGCATTTCCAATAAACGGGTTGTCTTCAGGTACACCGCCATCATCACGTAGTCGAATGATTGAGCCTGCGTGCATTCGGGTATTCTGGGAACTGTCGCGCTGGCCGCGGTCACCTAGCGATATGTATAGATTATTGTTTCTGTCAAAAGCCAGTCTTGACCCGAAATGGCGGCCACCTCTGTGCTTTGGCATTGCACTGAATATGACTTTGCTATCGCTTAGCGAGCCATCTTTAAAAGTCGCCACAAGCACATCAGTACCAAAACCACCTTTGCCTTTGGCCGCATAGGAAAGATAAATGCGGTTGTTCTCTTTATATTCCGGGTGTATCGCAACATCCAGCAAACCACCTTGGCCTTGTTCAGATATTTTCGGTAATCCTGTGACCGGTTTCGATTGTAATTCGCCGTTTAGCACCCATCGTAGTTGCCCGCCTCGTTCGGTTACCAGCCATTCAGATTCCGAGATAAACGCGATTGACCAAGGTTTGTTGAGCCCCGTCGTAACTCTCGATACCTGTAATTCCCGCATTTCACTGGGTATAGACCAGGTTTTTGCCAGTGCATGAGGCGCCAGTCCCAGTAATAACAGGATGCCCAGCGGTTTAATACCAAAATGCCGGTTGATTTCTTCGTGAGTGTTCTTCGCCGCACACTCTTGTTTTATCCAATTACGGTGCTGCTGAATTCGCTGATATCTTTCAGGCAGGGCGAAAATTGTTTTCATTAGGCGTGATACGGTGTTTTTCATGGCTTGCAAGTCCGGGGCACGATGGCCAAACTATTGGGTCATTAGCCACTCTTTTTGAAATCAGGACCAATGACGACACCTCCAGTATATATCGATTTTCTAAACCGCTTCGACGTTGAGGCGTTGGAGCTCACTGCAGGTGAAATTCTCGGCGCAGTTGAGCAAGGGTTGAGAATGCAGGGCCTAGACCAGACGTCAATCGAGCCCCGCACCCATATCGAGCCTGATAATGGAGTCGATGGCCATTTTAATGTACTACGTGGCTGGATTGGTGGAGAAATCAATCGCGCAGGGACCAAGGTTGTAGGCGATTTTGTCGATAACTATCACGAGAATCGTCCATCGGAATATGGCTTACTAACGCTCTTCGACCCGGCTAATGGAGCTCCGATGGCTGTCGTAGATGCCGCTGGTCTGACTGATATGCGTACCGGTGCCATCACGGCACTGGGAGCCAAATTTCTTGCACCACCGCAGCCAAAGGTGTTGGCACATGTAGGTGCCAGGGGTACGGCTTATTGGAATGTGTTTCTGTTAGCTTCTTTGTTTGATTTTGACGAAATACGTGTGCATTCCAAACGGGTCGAAAGTCGAGAGGCCTTTGCCGAGCGCCTCAAGCGGGATCTTGCTACTCCATTGCAGGGCCCAGAGCCTGAGTTACCTCGAATTGTTTGCACGGACAACTGGCAGGACTGTATTGAGGGTGCTGATATCGTGGTTGAGGCGACTCGACTTAAAGAACCTGAGCCACTGTTGCACAATGACTGGATAAAAAAAGGAGCGTTACTAATACCCTATGGAACGATGTCAGTGTTACAACCTGACTTGCCGGACATTATCGATAAGTTTGTCATGGATGACTGGGGGCAGGCAAAAGGAAAATTTGGCGCGTTGCGCCATCACATCGATTCAGGGAAGATCACAGACGCTGATTTGCATGCTGAGCTGGGTGAAATAGTCGCTCAAAAAAAGCCGGGCAGGGAGAGCGCTGATGAAACTATTCTGTTCTGGCACCGGGGCCTGTCGTTGTCTGATATAGCGCTAGGTCACGCAATGCTTGGCAAAGCTCGGGCTCTGGATATCGGCCAACGGTTGCGTTTTTATTGACGTTTATATTAGTTGACGGGGCTCAATGGCTAGGTTGAAATTGCCCTTGCTTAAAAAAACTACAGCCCGTCAAGCGGGCTGTAGTTTTTTGTAGCTTGTTACACAGGCCTGCGCCTCTATTTGATATTTCTTTAGAGGCGAAGGACCGTGTTTCAGACCTTTATGAAGTCAATGACGTTTGCTTTATTTTCCAATCGAAGACAATGCTTCCATCAAAGGTCCAAGTGCTGGCTGTAGTACATCACCCACGCCATCAATACTCATAACCTTGTCAGCTGCTGCTTGCATTTTTTCTACATTTTTTGCTGCTACTTTCGCGATCGCAGCCTTTGGTATAGCAGGAGCATTTGAAACACTTTCTGAAACACCTTTGAACAATTCAGTGGCTTCACCCAATTGTGGTAAGGCTGATTCAGCGCTAGCGGCATCGCTAATTCCAGTGAGGCTTGTGGTTGTCTTACCGAGAGCTTTACCCAGGCTCTGTGTTACTGACTTCATATCGAATGCAGCTTCTTCACCTTCAGCAGCTTCTTCACCTTCAGCAGCTTCTTCGCCTTCAGCAGCTTCTTCGCCTTCAGCAGCTTCTTCGCCTTCGGCAGCTTCTTCACCTTCAGCAGCTTCTTCGCCTTCAGCAGCTTCTTCACCTTCAGCAGCTTCTTCACCTTCAGCAGCTTCTTCGCCTTCAGCAGCTTCTTCGCCTTCAGCAGCTTCTTCGCCTTCAGCAGCTTCTTCGCCTTCAGCAGCTTCTTCGCCTTCAGCAGCTTCTTCGCCTTCAGCAGCTTCTTCACCTTCAGCAGCC